>NZ_JAMYNH010000007.1:0-328491 GCF_040318975.1 Mesorhizobium sp. M0983
AAATAAATTTGAGTTGATATAATAACTTTATTCCGGTCTATCTAACTCCCGCCCCCCCCCCCTACCCACTTCCCAGACCTGAAGCCCCCCCACCCCCCCCCCGCCCCCCCCCCCCCCCCCCCCGGTTCTCATTCGTCAGAAATCGGCAGGTTTAGTTTAGCTCGCCACGCTGGCCTGCGGCGCCGAGCGCTCGATCAGCATTTGCCGGACGGTCGACATCGAGGCACTCAGTTCGCTGATGGCGTCATCGATCAACGCCCGCTGCTTCTGCAGGCGGGCAAGCTGCTTCTCCGACTTGTCGAGCGCCAACCGCAACTGCTTGGTGTTGGAGCCGTTCGGATCGTAGAGGTCCATCATCTGCTTGACGTCACGCAGCGAGAACCCGACCTTGCGGCCGAGCAAGATCAGTTTCAGCCGGGCCCTGTCGCGGCGTGTATAGAGACGGGTTGAGCCGTCACGCTGCGGGTTGAGTAGACCCTTGTCCTCATAGAAACGCAGCGTGCGCAGCGTCACTCCGTATTTCTTGGCCATTTCGCCGATGCGGACAAGCTCTTCACCGGCTTCGCTCGACATATCGTTGGTATTGGCCGCGGCTTGGCCGGGCGAAATAAGTTTCATGGTCACTGGCTTTCCCCGTCTGGTGGCGTCGCGGTCGCGGACCTTGCGTCGCCTGAGTGAAAGCGGGGGCGTGCTTCCACTCGTGGTTTCAACAAACAAATCGCAAACAGCGTAATCCGCTCATTTACGTTTACGTCAATGCTATATCGATAGCCGCCTTACGACGCAAGAGCGTTCTGGGCTTGGAACTTTATGCCGCAGCGCCGGTGGATAACCTAAAAGTCGTGGCCGATTTCGGGAGCGATCATGCGGCTGATCAAAATTCTACAGCGTCTTTTGTGCGTCCAAAAAGACACCCGGCGCCGTCCGCAGCCAGTCGACAAAGTTGCAACTTCTTAAGCTTGGTTAACGCGTTGTTTACCACGTTGGGGCGAAATGTGCGCATGTCGGTTACCCGTGTTTATCCTGTATTGAATTTTTCACGGTTTTTCGGAGCGCGGGTAAGACCCGGGAAGCTCGTCTTCCACTGCAACAAGCCAAGCAGTCGCGTTCGTCCCGGCAGGACTTTGGGAACCTGGTGAAAGCCAGCAATTCTGAAACGGGCGCATTGATGAACAGCAAGCGGTCCTACCTCGATACACTCAACGCCGGCAGGCAGCGCAGGCCGCACACGACGCTTGAAGAGCTCAACCGTTCCCTGGAAACGCTGGAGCAGCGACTGGAGCGGACGCGCGAGGAGACTGCAAGCCATCCCGGTCCACGCCGACCAGCGGCAGAACCGCGCTATCCTAGTGCCCAACCCTATGGCCAGCAGCGCCGGTACGAGGACCCACGCGACGCGCAGCGGCCGAAAGGTCCAGCGGCGGCCGTCGACCAGAACTACCAGGCGATCGCCCGCGATATCGACCGGGTGCGCGGCCAGGAGGACGGCGTCGCCCTAGCCGGCAAGATCGCTGGCGAATTGCGCGGCCTGCGCGAAGAGCTTCGCCAGCAGATGACCTCCGGCCTGCAACGCGAGTTCGACGCACTGCGCAAGAATATCGAGCGAGCCTACCAGTCAAATGGCGGCGGCAAGGGCAGCGCCGAACTCGGCGTCGAATTCGAGCGGCTTTCCGGCGCCATCCAGACGCTGGCCGAAAAAAGCGACGACAGAAGCGTCAATATGTTGCGGCTCGAGCTTGAGCAGGTCAAGGCAGCTCTCGATACGCTGGCGCGCGAGGAGAGCGTGCAGGCAGTGGGCCGCCGCTGGGACGATTTCGACCGCCGCTGGAGCGCCTTCGAGGACCGCGTCGACGCCGATCAGCGCAAGCGCTCCGACGCGCCCGGCCTGTCGGCGCTGACCGAGCGGCTCGAACAGATCAGCAATGCCGTCAGCAATCTGCCGGAATCGCTGTCGCTGCGCTCGCTGGAGGAAAAGGTCCGCATGCTTGCCGGAGCGGTCGACCATTTCGCCCGCCAGCAGGACCATCGCGGCAGCGACACATTCAGTCAGATCGACGAGCGGCTCGACGAGATTTCCCGCGCGATCGTCGCCTCGACGGTTGCCGCGCAAGCCAATTCGTTCGACCCCGAGCCCTTCGAACGCATCGAGAAGCGGATCGATTCACTGGCCCAGCAAATCGAAGAAGTGTCGCAGGATCGTCCGGGCCGGGAGGTCATCGACCGTCTCAACACATTGTCGAGCCGCGTGGATGAGCTGGCCGGCCGAGCCAATCTGCCGGAACAAGCTATGGAGCGCCTTGCCAGGCAAGTCGCGCTTATCGCCGACAAGATCGACCATGCACCTGCCATGCCCGACGCCGACTACATCTTCCAGGGGCTCGAGCAGCGCTTCGATGTGCTGTCCAGCATGATGGAACGTCGCCAGGGCGACGCCATCGAACAAGGCAACATGCTGTTTCGCGACCTTGAGCGCCGGTTGGACGAAGTCGCCGACAGGCTGGATCAGCGCATGCCGCAGGTCGACAGCGCCGGCATCATGGATGCCATCGACGCCCGCTTCACCGCGCTGGCCAAGCGGATGGAGACGCGCGTTCCAGATCGCGCCAGCGAGGCGGCGATCCGCGGCCTGGAGAGCCGGCTCGAAGACATTTCAAGCCGGCTGGATTCGTCCGCGGCACAGGTCGCCAGCATCGACCCGGCGTTGATCCGCAGCCTCGAAGCGCAGGTCGCGGGCCTGACGGCGCATCTTTCCAAGCCCGGCACGCCGCTGCCGGAATTCGACGACATCAGCCCGCGCCTCAACGAGATCGAGAAGTCGCTGGCCGGAACCCGCGATTCCATCCTCGGCGCGGCGCGCGAGGCGGCCGAGAGCGCCGTCCGCTCGCTGGCCGGATCAAGCGCCAACACGGCGGCCGTTACCGGCCTCGCCCAGGACCTGAAGACGCTCGAGGCGCTGACGCGCCGTTCGGACGAGCGCAATTCAAGGACGTTCGAGGCTATCCACGACACGCTGCTCAAGATTGTTGACAGGCTAGGTTCACTGGAGACCGGCGAACCGGCAAGCGCAGAGTTGAGCAAACGCTTCGGCCGGGCATCCAAGATCTCGGTGCAGGACGCACCGTCGATGGACATCGACCAGCCGCTGCCGTTAACGGGCAACATGGCCGATCTGGACGGTCGCACCGCGGCGCTCGTGCGCGACGAGCCAGGTCCGCGTACGCCGGCCGAGGCGGCCGCGGCAGCCGCCCTGGCGGCCCTCGGTTCAGACACGACGCATGAAAAAACCGAGCAGGGCGGCGGCAGGAAATCGATGTTAGGCGGGCTGGCGCGCGCCTTGAAGGGCAAGAAGGAGGCCGAGATGCCGCCGCTTGCCGGCTCGGCGTCGAGCGTCGAAATACCGAGCGTCGATCTCGACGAGCCGCTCGACCCCAAGGTCGCCAATCGGCCATTGGAACCCGGCTCCGGCGCCCCCGACCTCAGCGCCATCATGAAACGTGTGCGCGACGAGCGCGGGCAGCCGGCCCGCGAAGGCGGCGCCGAAGCGGCGAAATCGGACTTCATCGCGGCAGCCAGACGGGCTGCGCAAGCGGCGGCCGCCGAGGCGGACGCCCTTAAGCGCCAGTCGACGATGAAAGGCCCGGTCAAGGCGCTCAGGATAGGCGACCTGCTCAAGGCGCGGCGCAAGCCGATCCTGATGGGGGCAATTGCCATCATGCTGGCGCTTGCCGGCCTGCAACTGGGCAAAGCCTTCTTCTCCGATCCGGTCGAAGTCGCCAACAATGACGCGGCGCCGGCTGTGGCCGCACAGCCGGTGGAGACTGCATTGGCCAGCGTTGCCAGCGAACCGAAGGCGGACGCGCAGACGGCAGCGCAGGATAGCGCGCCGTCCTCCATCGTCAGGCAGGCAGAGCCGTCCGCAGCGACGACCAAGGACGACACGGCGGCGCAAACCGGCCCCGCCACACCGGCAACCGAGGCATCGACAGCCCCCGCGGCAGCCCCTGACATGGCGGCGCCAGACGCCACGGCCGCAGTGCCCGCACCGGCAGCGGCGACGGCCAGCGACGCCGAGCCAATGGCTGCCGCGCCTGCTACCACCACAGCTGCGACGCAGGACACGACGGGCACGGTGCCGCCGGCAGATGCTGCCGCGGCAAGCGTTGCCAAGATCGAGGTTCCGGCCGGTGTCGGTCCGGCCGCCCTGCGCGATGCAGCGGCCGGCGGCGACGCCAAGGCACTGTTCGAGATCGGCTCGCGCTACGCCGAGTCGCGCGGCGTCAAGGAAGACATGGCAGCGGCGGCCAAATGGTACGAGAAAGCTGCCGATCTCGGTTTCGCACCGGCAGAATACCGCATCGGCAATTTCTACGAGAAGGGCATCGGCGTCGCACGCGACATCAAAAAAGCGAAGACCTGGTACCAGCTTGCCGCAGAGCAGGGCAACGCCAGCGCCATGCACAATCTGGCCGTGCTGTTTGCGATGGCGGCGGATGGCGTGACCGACAATGAATCGGCAGCGCGCTGGTTCCAGGCGGCGGCGGACCTCGGCGTCAAGGACAGCCAGTTCAATCTCGGCATCCTTGCGGCGAAGGGCGTCGGCATGAAGCAGAACCTCGAGGAGAGCTACAAATGGTTCGCGCTCGTCGCCAAGACCGGCGACAAGGATGCGGCGGCCAAGCGCGACGAGATCGCCAAAGCCCTGAGACCCGAGCAGCTGGAGCGTACGCGTGCCGCGGCCGAGCTGTGGAAGGCCAAGCCGCTCGATCCAGCCGCCAATTCGGCCGACATTCCTGAATCGTGGCAGGACGGCACACCGCAGACGACGGCCGGCATCGACATGAAGAAAGCGGTCCAGAACATCCAGCGCATCCTCAACAAGAACGGCTACGAGGCCGGCAATCCCGACGGCATGATGGGCCGGAAAACCAAGAACGCGATCATGGCCTTCCAGACCGACAACGACATGAAGGCAACCGGCGCGATCGACGAAAAGCTGGTCAAGGCGTTGCTCGCGCGCAAATAACGGCGGATGCGTCGTTTCCGCGACGCCCTTGCCACAGATTTGCCTGTTAACTGATTGAGTTGTTTTTTGTTTCTGCGGTGCGACGAAGTTTGACTTCACCGCCCGGCCGGCGCAAGAACGAGATAGCCTTCTGACGCAAAATGCCCGCAACGGTTGCATTCGCCAGGAGGCAAACTGATCGAGACTGACGGGTGGGCATCTATCTCCCGATCGCGGAAATTTCCGTTAACGTCTTCGTGCTGCTGGCCATGGGCGCAGCGGTGGGTTTCCTGTCGGGCATGTTCGGCGTGGGCGGCGGCTTTCTCATCACGCCGCTGCTGATCTTCTACAACATACCGCCCGCGATTGCGGTCGCCACCGGCGCCAACCAGGTCATCGCTTCCTCCTTCTCCGGCGCCCTGTCGCACATGAAGCGCGGCACGCTCGACTTCAAGCTCGGCGGCGTGCTTTTGGCCGGCGGCATCGTCGGCTCGACCGGCGGCATCTATGTCTTTGCGTTCCTGCGCCGACTCGGCCAGCTCGATCTGTTCATCTCGCTGCTCTACGTCGTGCTGCTCGGCACTGTCGGCGGGCTGATGCTGGTCGAGAGTATCAATGCGCTGCGCGTCACCCGCAGCGGCGCCGCACCGGTGTTGAAGAAATCCGGCCAGCACAACTGGATCCACCGCCTGCCGCTGAAGATGCGGTTCAGGGCCTCGAAGCTCTTCGTCAGCGTCATTCCGGTGCTTGGGCTGGGCGCGGCGATTGGCTTCCTATCGTCGATCATGGGCGTCGGCGGCGGCTTCATCATGGTGCCGGCCCTGATCTACCTTTTGAAAGTGCCGACCAACGTCGTCATCGGCACCTCGCTGTTCCAGATCATCTTCACCTCGGCTTACACCACGCTGGTCCACGCCACCACCAACCAGACGGTCGACGTCATGCTCGCCTTCCTGTTGATGGCAGGCGGCGTCGCCGGCGCACAATATGGCGCCAAGGCCGGTCAGAGGCTGCGGGGCGAACAACTCAGGGCGCTGCTGGCGCTGCTTGTGCTGGCGGTCGCCATCCGGCTCGCCATCGATCTTTTCGTCACGCCTCCCAATCTCTATTCGCTGTCCGGCGTGGGCCTGAGCTGATGGCTGGCTTGAGGACGCTCGCGGCCGCCGCCTTGCTGTCGCTGCTGGCCGCGGCGTCAGCGGCGAAGGCACAGACGCCACTAACCGAAAACATCCAGATCGGCCTTTCCACCGACAATGTCTCGATTACCGCCGGCTTTTCCGGCGCCGACCTGACCATCTTCGGATCGCTGGAAAATGCCGATCCGCTTGTCGCACGGCAAGGGCGCTACGACGTGATCGTTGTGCTGGAAGGCCCGGCCCGACCGGTCGTCGTGCGCCGCAAGGACCGGGTGCTCGGCGTCTGGGTCAATCTGGAGTCGGAGACCTTCGAAAACGTACCTGTCTCCTATTCTGTGGCGACGACGCGGCCGCTGCAGGACGTCACCGATCCGAACAGCTACAAGCAGCTGTCGCTTGGCGCCTCCAACCTCTATTTGCAGCCGGCCGACGCCGAGGACAGCCCGGCGACAATCGAGGAGTTCACCGCCGCGCTGCGCGAGCGCAAGGCGGCAACAGGCCTCTACAGCGAGAATGTCGGCGGTGTGCAGTTCCTGTCGCAGAACCTGTTCCGCGCCACCGTCAGGCTCGCTCCCAACGTTCCGGTCGGCACCCACAAGGCGCGCGCCTTCCTGTTCAAGAGCGGCCTGTTCATCAAGGAAAGCTCCGCCCAGCTCGAAATCCGCAAGTCCGGTTTCGAACAGTCGATCTTCCGCGTCGCCCACGACTACTCCTTCCTCTACGGTGTCTTTGCCGTATCGCTGGCCATGCTGACAGGCTGGCTCGGAAGACTGGTCTTCAGGAAAGACTGAACTCTCGTAAAAGTGGTTTCCCTTTCCGAGGGTATGGGCTAGACCGCGATCCCCGGTCCGACCGGGCACGAGCTGCTGCTCCCCAAATCAGAATATAGGAACGCACGATGCGACCAGCATTTGCCGGTATCGACTTCGGCACTTCGAATTCCACCGTGAGCGTGGTCAGGAACGGGCAGCCGCGGCTGGTGGCCTTGGAAGACGGCCAAGTCACTCTGCCCAGTGCGGTGTTCTTCAATTTCGAGGACAACCGCACCTATTTCGGGCGACGCGCCATCGCCAACTATACGGACAGTATCGAAGGCCGCCTGATGCGCTCGCTGAAGAGCGTTCTCGGCAGCTCGCTCGCTCACGAAAAGACGCGCATCAAGGCGCGCTCGATCGGCTTCATGGAAATTGTCAGCCTATTTGTCGGCCACCTGAAAAAGAAGCTCGAAGAAAACGCCCTCGACACAGTCGAAAGCGTCGTAATCGGACGGCCGGTACAGTTCGTAGACGACGACGCCGGGGCCGACGCCGAGGCCGAGCACGAACTCGAAAATGCCGCTCGCGCTCAGGGCTTCAAGCACATCGCCTTCCAATTCGAGCCGATCGCGGCGGCACTCGACTACGAACAGAAGGTGACGCGCGAGGAACTGGCGCTGATCATCGACATGGGCGGCGGCACGTCCGATTTCTCGATCGTGCGGGTCTCGCCCGAGCGCGCCCGCTCGCTCGACCGCAAGGACGACATCCTGGCCAGCCGCGGCATCCACATCGGCGGCACCGACTTCGATCGGCTGCTGAGCATCGCCCATGTGATGCCTCAGCTCGGCTATCTGACGTCGACTAAGGATGGCAAGCGCAATCTGCCGGCGAGCTACTTCATCGACCTGGCGACATGGCAGCGCATCAACCTGGTCTATACCGCAAGGGCGATGACGCATCTTCGCCAGATCCGCTACGAGGCAGAGCGCGCAGACCTGGTCGACCGCTTCATCCACATCGTCGAGCATCGTTACGGCCACGCGCTGGCGGCGCTGGTCGAAAGGGCCAAGATCGAGCTGACGGACCGATCGTCGGCCGGTATCGAGGTCGCGCTACCGGAGGTGAGGTTCACGGCAGAGATCACGCGCGAAGGTCTCGAAGCCACTATCGCTCGGGATATTGAGCGCGTTGCAGGTACCGTCGAGCAGACCGTCCGCGACGCGCAGGTGAAGCCCTCCGACATCACGGCGGTGTTCCTGACCGGCGGATCGACCGCGATCCCGCTGGCCAGGCAGCAGATCCTGGCTCTGGTGCCGCAGGCGTCGGTTATCGAAGGCGATGTGTTCGGCTCAGTCGGGCTTGGGCTGGCGCTCGACGCACAGCGGAAGTTCGCCTGATCGGCTTAAAGCGGCGCGGCTCTCTCAGCTTTGCCGCCGAGATGCGCCTTGAGCGCCATCTGGGCCAGGCTTGGCTGCCGGTCGCGATGCGTGATCATGGCAAATTCGCGCTTCGGCAGATCGATCGGCACGGAACGCAGACTGCCTTCGGCGACCGCGCGCGCGACGACGAGTTCCGAAATGATGCTGGCGCCGGCGCCGGCCTCGACCGCCTGGCGAATAGCCTCATTGCTCGGCAATACCAGGAATATCTGTAGGTCCGCGAACGAAATCCCGTCGCGTCGGGCAAGGTCCTCCAGCGCCTCGCGCGTGCCCGACCCGCCTTCGCGAATGATCCAGCGAAGCCCGCCAAGGTCGGGATGCCCAGGCGAAACTTCCGCGATCTCAGGGTGCGAGCGCGCCACGACCAGCATCATGCGATCGATATCGACCTTGGCACGCCGCAAAATGTCGGATTCGGTGCGCCCCTCGACCAGGCCAAAATCGGCTGCGCCATCAAGTACATTGGTCTCGACCTGCCTGGTGTTGCCAATGCTCACGCTCAGCCTGACGGCAGGATAGGCTTCGTGGAAAGAAGCGAGCCGGCGCGGCAGCCAATAGCTGGCGATGGTCTGGCTGGCAGCGATCGAGAGACTGCCTGATATCGTCTGCGAGACATGCTCCAGCACGTTGTGGGCGGCCGCCGCCCGCTCGAGAACCGCCTTGGCCTCCGGCAGGAACCGGCGTCCGGTCTCGGCGAGCTCGATATTGCGGCCCACTCGGTTGAACAACTGCACGCCGTGCTGCTGTTCGAGCGAGCGGATGGCGGCGGACGCGGCCGACTGTGAAATGCCTAACAAGTCGGCCGCTTTGGTCATGTGCGCCCGTTCGGCGACGGCGACGAAGATCCGCAATTGGTCCAGAGTCATGCCAGCATTAAGAAGCAACTCCTATTGGAATTACAAGAACAAGTTGTTGGACAGATCGATTGCTTTGTTCTAAATTTTGGCCCGAAATTGGAAAAAAGTCGCGCCAGAACAGTCGAGGGTAGAAATTTGGTGAGGCTGTTCAAATCCGTGTTCACGCACTGGTCCTGCAGCCTGCGGTGGCGGCTCGTCGGTGAGCGCTATCGTCCGGAACAGCATTACATGCGCGGCCCAGGCCCGAAGACGAGAGCCAAGGCCGCGGAACGCAAAAACATCGCCGGATCATGACCAACAAACCGCTACGCGGCGCCAACTCAGCACCATCCCAACGGCCGCTTGCCGATACGCGCGCGCCCGCCGAAGGCGACGGCGTCGATACTTCGCCTGATGTCTCCGACAGCATCGCCAAGACCACCTGCTATATGTGCGCCTGCCGCTGCGGCATCGACGTCCACATCAAAGACGGCAAAGTCCGCTACATCAACGGCAACAAGGACCATCCGGTCAACCGCGGCGTGTTGTGCGGCAAGGGCAGCGCCGGCATCATGCAGCACTACAGCCCGGCCCGGCTGAAGAAGCCGCTGCTACGCACCGGCCCGCGCGGCTCGGGTGAGTTCCGCGAGATCGAGTGGGAGGAAGCTTTGTCGATCGCGACGAAGCGGCTTTCGAATATCCGCCGAACCGATCCGAAGAAACTCGCCTTCTTCACCGGGCGCGACCAGTCGCAATCGCTGACCGGCTGGTGGGCGAGCCAGTTCGGCACACCGAACTTTGCCGCCCATGGCGGCTTCTGCTCGGTCAACATGGCGGCCGGCGGCCTCTACACGATCGGCGGCTCGTTCTGGGAGTTCGGCGAGCCCGACTGGGACAACACCAAGTACTTCATGCTGTTCGGGGTTGCCGAGGATCATGATTCCAATCCGATCAAGATCGGTCTCGGCAAGCTCAAGGCACGCGGCGCCAAGGTGGTCTCGATCAACCCCTGCCGCACCGGCTACAACGCGATTGCCGACGACTGGATCGGCATCCGGCCCGGCACCGACGGCCTGTTCGTGTTTGCACTCATCCACGAATTGCTGAAGGCAGGCCGCGTCGATCTCGACTACCTCTTGCGCTACACCAACGCCCACGGCCTCGTCATTCAGGAGCCTGGAGCCGTCGATGACGGGCTGTTCATGCGCGACGGCGACGGCAATCCGCTGGCTTGGGACAGGGTGGCGAAGATGCCAGTCAATGCCAGTGACGCCGACGCGAAGCCCGCACTGACCGGCAGCTTTCTCGTCGACGGCCGCCGTTGCGTGCCGGTCTTCCAACTCGTCGCCGACCGCTATCTGGATGAGAGCTATTCACCCGAGGCGGTCACTGACCGGTGCGGCATCTCCGCCGATACCATCCGCAGGATCGCCGCCGAACTCGCTCATGTCGCCTTCGAACAGCAAATCGAATTGCCGGTGGCGTGGACGGACTGGGCCGGCCGCCGGCACGAGACCATCAAGGGCCGGCCGGTGTCGATGCATGCGATGCGCGGCATCTCGGCCCATTCGAACGGTTTTCACTCTTGCCGCGCCATTCATCTGCTTCAGGTGCTTCTCGGCACGGTGGACGTGCCGGGCGGCTTTCGCTTCAAACCGCCTTATCCACGGTCTGCACCGCCGGGTCCGAAGCCAGCCGGCAAGAATGTGAAGCCGATGACGCCGCTCGAGGGCATGCCGCTCGGTTTTGTCTGCGGACCGGGGGACCTGCTGATCGACGAAGGCGGCAAACCGATCCGTATCGACAAGGCCTACTCCTGGGATGCGCCGCTGGCCGCACACGGGCTCATGCACACGGTTATCCGTAACGCCTGGGCCGGCGATCCCTACACGATCGACACTCTGTTCATGTACATGTCCAACATGGCTTGGAACTCGTCGATGAATACCGTCGAGACGATGGCCATGCTGACCGATATTGATGCGTCGGGTGAGTACACGATCCCGTTCATCATCTATTCCGACGCTTATTATTCCGAGACCGTACCTTTTGCCGATCTGGTGCTGCCGGACACGACCTATCTCGAGCGTCATGACTGTATCAGTTTGCTCGATCGGCCGATCAGCCACGCCGACGGGCCGGGCGACGCCATCCGCCATCCCGTCGTCGAGCCGGATCGCGACGTCAGGCCGTTCCAGACGGTGCTGATCGAACTCGGCGCGCGGCTCAGCCTGCCCGGCTTCGTCGACGACGATGGTTCCGCCAAATACCGCGACTATCCCGACTACATCGTCAATCACGAGCGCACGCCAGGTGTCGGTCCGCTCGCCGGCTGGCGCGGCAAGGACGGGGCCTCGGTCGGCAAGGGCGACGTCAATCCCGACCAGTTGCAGCGCTACATCGATAATGGCGGCTTCTGGCACCAGGATTTCGCCGCCGATCAGCGCTACTACAAGATGGCCAACCGCTCCTATCTCGAATTCGCCGAGAGCATGGGCTTCATCCCGAAGGCCGAGCCGATCGTCTTCCAACTCTATTCCGAGCCGATGCAGCGCTTTCGCCTTGCGGCGCGCGGCCATGGCGAGGTGCTGCCGCCGGAGGCGGAGCGCAGCCGTATCGAGACCTATATGGATCCGCTGCCGTTCTGGTACGCGCCCTTCGAAGAGGCTGCAGTCGATAGCCAAGCCTATCCGCTCCACGCGCTGACGCAGCGGCCGATGCACATGTACCATTCCTGGGGCGCGCAGAATGCGTGGCTAAGGCAGATCACCAGCCAGAACCGGCTGTTCGTGCACAATCGGACCGCCGCCAGCCTCGGGCTTGTCGATGACGACTGGGTGTGGATCGAGAGCATCAACGGCAAGGTCAAGGGGCAGATCAGCCTGATCGACGGCGTCAACGCCGATACGGTGTGGACCTGGAACGCGATCGGCAAACGGCGCGGCAGCTGGGGGCTCAAGGATGACGCGGCCGAATCCAATCGCGGCTTCCTGCTCAACCACATCATCGGCGACCAGACCTCTGCCGATGCGAATGGCAAACGCTATTCGAATTCCGATCCTGTCACCGGCCAGGCGGCATGGTTCGACCTGCGCGTGCGCATCGTCAAATGCGCGGCCGAGGAAGCTGGCTTCACCGAGCCGCAATTCGAGCGGTTCCGGCAGCCGCCACACTTCGAGCCCTCGCCCGACAAGCTCAGTTTCGGCGCCGAATTCCGTCGGGAGAGAGAAGCTGCCGAATGACTTGCCTTCCCGCCCACACCGACAAAAAGCTCGGCCTGGTCATCGACCTCGACACCTGCGTTGGTTGCCAGGCCTGCGTCACCGCCTGCAAGGAATGGAACACCGGCGGCCATATGGCGCCGCTAACCGACATCGACCCCTATGGCGGCAATGTCGACGGCGTCTGGTTCAACCGCGTGCACAGTTATGAGCACATGACCGAGATGGGTGGGCGCACGGTCAATTTCCCGCGCTCCTGCCTGCACTGCGAGACACCGGCGTGCGTCACGGTCTGCCCGACCGGCGCCTCCTACAAACGGGCGTCGGATGGCATCGTGCTGGTCGACGAGGACAAATGCATCGGCTGTAAATTGTGCAGCTGGGCCTGCCCCTACGGCGCGCGCGAATTCGACACGGATGTCGGCGTGATGAAGAAATGTACGCTGTGCGTCGACCGCATCTATAACGACAATCTGGCGGAGGAAGACCGCGTGCCGGCCTGCGTTGCCGCCTGCCCGACCAGCGCGCGGCATTTCGGCGATCTGGGCGATCCGGCATCGGCTATCTCGCAACTGGTGGCGGAGCGCGGCGGTGTCGACCTGATGCCGGAGATGGGCTACAGGCCGACCAACAAATATCTGCCGCCACGCGCCCACACCAATCGCGCCGCATCGGTGCCGGCACAGGCGCTCCAGCCGATGCGAGCCGAAGGCGGTTTCCTTGGCTGGGTCGACCGCATGCTTTCGAACTGACCCGCGCCTTCATGCATCCAGCCTTCTCCGTCGTCTTTTTCACCACCGCCACGGGCGCCGGTTACGGCCTGCTCGCGCTGCTTGGCGTGTTGGCCGGACAGGGCTTTATCCCGCCCGATTTCTGGCTTGGCCTCACCGGCATGGGGCTGTCGCTCGGCCTGATCTCGGCAGGCCTGCTGTCCTCGGCCGGCCATCTCGGCCGGCCCGAACGCGCCTGGCGTGCCTTCTCGCAATGGCGTAGCTCATGGCTGTCGCGCGAAGGCGTTGCCTCGGTCGCCACCTTCGTGCCGGCGGGACTGTTCGGTATTGGCTGGGTGGTCCTCGGCCGTACGAGCGGCTGGGTGGCTGTCGCCGGGCTGCTCGCTGCCATCGGCGCGGTCGCAACCGTCTGCACCACCGGCATGATCTACGCGTCGTTGAAGCCGATCGCCCAATGGCACAGCCGCTTCACCCTGCCCGGCTATCTGATCTTTTCGGCGATGACCGGCAGCGTACTGCTCAACGCCCTGCTGCAGGGATTTGCGGCAGGCTCGAATATGCTTCTGGCGGCTGCCCTGTTGCTGACCGCGCTTGGCTGGGGTTTGAAGCTGGCGACCTGGCGATACAATGATAGGCTGGAGATCCCGACCAATGCCAACACCGCAACCGGGCTTTCCGGCGGCACGGTGCGGTCGATGGAATGGCCGCATACCGAGGAAAACTATCTGCTCAAGGAAATGGGCTTTCGCATCGCACGCAAGCACAGCGCAAAGCTGCGGCTGATCACCCAGGCTCTGGCCTTTGCCTTGCCCGCTTTGCTGCTGATTGCGGCGTTTGCCTTGCCGTGGCCCTTTGCGGCGGCTTCGTCGATACTCTCCGCAATCGCCCAACTCGCCGGCATGCTGGTGGAGCGCTGGCTGTTCTTCGCCGAGGCCAAGCACACTGTTACCCTCTATTACGGACGATAGGGCAGCTCAGCCCGGCCTGAGCATCGAGTGGGAAATCGCGAAGATGCGCTCAGTGCCAAGCATATAGGCCATCAGCGTTTCGCGGCGGAACAGCCCGGCATAGGCGCGGTCAAGGAGATTGAGCGAACCGGTGTAGGCGCCGAAGGCCGGCATGATCATGCGGCCGCCATCGCCGGCAAAGCAGCGCCGCCGCACCGAACGGCCTTGCTGGACGATGCGGGCGCAAGGATGCAGATGGCCTGATATCTCGCCCTCCACCCTTACCGCCGAAGGCTCGTGCCGGAAGAGCAGAGAGCCGATGGCCAGCTCGCGCACGGTGTCGCCCGGCAGGTCGGCCGGTGCTTTCGGGTCATGATTGCCGGCGACCCAGAACCAGTCGCGCCCAACCATCAGCCCTTCCAGCCTTTCGCGAAAGCTTGCGTGCATGCGCGCGGCGCCGCCGCCATCGTGAAAACTGTCGCCCAGGCTGATGACTATCGCAGGCTGATAATCGGCAATCACCGTCTGCAGCCGGAGCAGCGTGGCGCCGGTATCGTAAGGCGGAACCAGCGTGCCGCGCCTGGCCAGTGAGGAGCCTTTTTCCAGATGCAGGTCGGATACGGCCAGAAGCCGGAATTCGGGAAAATAGAGCACGCCGCGGCGGTCGCAGATCGCGCGTTCGCCAGCGATACGGACGGCGCCCGTATCCGCCAGAGTCGCAGCCATTGCCAGCGCCACAGTCATTTCGTCCCCATGGCCTCCTCGACCAGCGTGGCTGCATCCATCAGCAGCGTCTCATCGGCCTCGCCGTGCACCGGCATCTTGCCGATCTCAAGCATGATCGGCACGGCGAGCGGCGATATCTGCTCGAGATTCTTATGCATGATTCGACCCTGGACGCGCGAGAGCATCTCGGCAAGTCTGCTGACATCCAGCAGACCGGTCGCGGCATCGGCCCGCGTCGCCTGCAAAAGGATGTGGTCGGGCTCATGGCTGCGCAGCACGTCGTAGATGAGGTCGGTCGACACGGTCACCTGGCGGCCGCTCTTCTCCTGGCCCGGGTGGCGTTTCTCGATCAATCCCGAGATCAGCGCGCAATTGCGAAAGGTGCGCTTCAACAGCCAGCTGCCGGCGAGCCAGGCTTCGAGGTCGTCGCCCAGCATATCTTGATCGAAGAGCGCAGCCAGCGACGGTTTCTTCGCCCTGAACATGTGACCCATATCGGCCAGCGACCATATGGCAAGCGCATAATCGGTGGCGACGAAGCCGAGCGGCCTGGCTCCCGCCCTGTCGAGGCGGCGGGTCAGCAGCATGCCCAGCGTCTGGTGCGCCAGCCTGCCCTCGAACGGATAGGCCACCAGGTAGTAGCGGTTGCCGCGCGGAAAGGTCTCGATCAGCAGATCGTCGCGTTTCGGCAGCACCGACTTGTCGGCCTGGAAACGTAGCCAGTCGGCGACCTGCTCCGGCAGCTTCTTCCAGCGCTGCGGATCGTCCAGCATGGCGCGCACCTGTTCGGCTAGGTACGTCGAAAGTGGGAATTTGCCGCCGCCATAGTACGGCACCTTGGCGTCGCTGCCCGGCGCGTTCGAGACGAAGCACTCACTCTCGCGGATGCCCTCGAAGCGCAGCACCTTGCCGGCGAACATGAAGGTGTCGCCGTGCGTCAGCGTTTCGAGGAACGCCTCCTCGATCTTGCCAAGAACCCGACCGCCACGCGAAGCCGCGCCTCTGCTGCCGGCCTGGACGTAGCGCACGTTGAGCGCCGGCACTTCAATGATGGTGCCGACATTCAGCCGGTATTGCTGAGCGACGCGAGGATTGGACACCCGCCACAGCCCGTCCTTGTTGAGACGAATACGGGCGTAGCGTTCGTAGTTCTTCAGCGCATAGCCGCCGGTGGCGACGAAATCGATGACGCGATCGAATGTCGGCCGGTCGAGATCGGCATAGGGTGCTGCCGTTCGCACTTCCTCGAACAGCGCATCGGCCTGGAACGGCGCACCGCAGGCGCAGCCCAGCACGTGCTGCGCCAGCACGTCGAGCCCGCCATTGACCAGCGGCGGCGTATCCTGGGCGCCCAGATAATTGGCGTCGAGCGCCGCCCTGCATTCCAGCACCTCGAAGCGATTGGCCGGGATCAGGATCGCCTTCGACGGCTCGTCCATACGGTGGTTGGCCCGACCGATGCGCTGTGCCAGCCGGCTGGCACCTTTCGGCGCGCCGACATGGACGACCAGGTCGACGTCGCCCCAGTCGATGCCGAGGTCGAGCGTCGAGGTGGCGACGATGGCACGCAAGGCGTTCTCGCCCATCGCTTTCTCGACGCGCCGGCGCTGGGCGACGTCGAGCGAGCCATGGTGTAGCGCGATCGGCAAGGTGTCCTCGTTGACCCGCCACAACTCTTGGAACAGCAGCTCCGCCTGGCTGCGCGTGTTGACGAACAGCAGGGTTGTCTTGTGGCGCTTGATCTCGTTGTAGATCTCCGGCGTTGCGTAGCGGGCCGAATGTCCCGCCCACGGCACGCGCTCCTCCGAATCGAGAATGGAGATCTCGGGCTTGGCGCCGCCAATGACGACGATCAGTTCGGCCATCGGCCCCGGTGGATTCTGGCTGACCAGCCAGCGCCGCAATTCGTCGGGCTCGGCGACCGTCGCCGACAGGCCGATCATCTGCAGGGCGGGCACAAACGAGCGCAGCCGGGCCAGGCCAAGCGACAGGAGGTGCCCACGCTTCGAGGTCACCAGCGAATGCAGTTCGTCGAGTACGACATAGCGCAGGTCCTCGAAGAAGCGCCTGGCGTCGGCCGCGGCAATCAGCAGCGCCAATTGCTCGGGCGTGGTCAGCAGAATGTCGGGCGGCGCCAGCTTCTGCCGCTGGCGCTTGTGTGCGGGCGTATCGCCGGTGCGCGTCTCGACAGTAACCGGCAGCCCGATCTCTTCGACGGGTTTGCCGAGATTGCGCTCGATGTCGACGGCCAGCGCCTTCAACGGCGAGATGTACAGCGTGTGGATGCCGCGATGCGCCTGCCCTGGCCTTCTCCTTGGCCGGCCGGCCAGTTCGGTCAGCGATGGCAAGAACCCGGCCAGCGTCTTGCCGGCGCCGGTCGGGGCGATCAGCAATACCGACTGCCCGCCCTGAGCCTTGGCCAGCAATTCGATCTGATGGGCGCGCGGCGACCAGCCTTTTTCCGCAAACCATTTGACGAATGGCTCGGGCAGGACGACGGCGGCTTTCTGTTCGGCAAGGCGCAGCTGCTCTGTCACGCGTCAGAGGTAGCGCGGCGGCGCGCGATCGCCAAGCAGAATCAGAACAAAAGGTGATCGATTCGCGTTACGGCCGGCGAAACCCCGTCGGACCGCCATAGAGATAGCCGATACGGGCGATCGCTTCGCTCAGTCCTTCACGCGATACCAGCATGGTGTGGCCATTGGCGTGGATTATCGTCTCGGCGTCGGTCATGATAGCGACGTGGCCTTTCCAGAACACCAGGTCGCCGCGCTGAAGCCCGGAAAAGTCCGGCCCCGGAACGAGCGGCTCGCCGATGGTTGCCGCCTGCATGTCGGAATCGCGCAGCACCTGCCTGCCGGCCATGCCCATCGCCAATTGCACGAGACCGGAACAGTCGATGCCGAAGCCCGAGGCGCCGCCCCGCAAATAAGGCGTGCCGAGAAAGCTCTCGGCAACAGCAACGTAGTCGGCGGCCGCCTCGGCGACAGGCCTGAGATGACCCGAGATGACCGCTTGACCGGACGGCAACAGCGCATAATGCGTGCCGCGTGTTTCGGCTGAGCCCGTCACCGTCACCAATGATCCCATCGACAATTGCCCGCTCACCGGAAAGCGCAAGTCGGGTCCTGGATAGAGAAAGGTGCGCGGCACCGAAACGATATGGGTCGGCGCATGGTCCCGAGCGCCCAACGCCGTGTCGGCGACATAGCCGACATAGCCGTCGCATTCGCCCTGGATCCAGGCCCAGCCTTCTGCGTCCTCGAAGACGAGAATGTCATCGCCGAACAGAAGCTGTGTGTTGACACCGGCATTCGGCCGTGGCGCCTTGCGGATGTCGGCCACGGAAGCGGTGATGCGAGCCGGCCGGCCGGCGACGAACCGGTCGGCGGCGACCTCGCCTCTCAGCCTGGCATCGGCGAGATCGGAGCGGAAGGCATGGAGGCGGGCATCCCTGGCGGTCAAATCGGCAACTCGTTCAAATGGACAATTTGGTCAAATCGGCAGCTCTTGGGCTCTGGCAATGATAACATCGCCGAAGCGTTCGACAAAGAGCGCACCTTCGACTGTGCGCCTGACCAGCACGTTGCGCTTGTCGAGCTCGTCGCGGTGGCGCGACACCAACTTCAGCGCCCCCATCGTGTCGAGCGCACGGGTGATCACCGGCTTGGTGACATTGAGGCGGGCAGCCAGACCGCGCACCGTGTGCGGCGGCGGATCGAGATAGATGGTGAACAGGATCGCCGTCTGGCGCATGGTGAGATCGGGTGCGTCGTCGCGCACCTGCGACAGCACCACCTGCTGCCACAGTCGCAAGGCCTGACTTGGACGCATGATAATCGACATCCGTCCAGCATGACGGAAAATTGTTTCGGTTCCGTTTCAGTCAACACCTTCGTCGGCTATGCCGAGACATCATCCGCCGAAGCGGTTCGAAATGACACGCTCCAGCGCCCGGATGCCTTGCGCCTCGCCGCCGGCAAGGCCGTGCGGGCGGTCCGACGGGTTCCAGGCGAAGATGTCGAAATGCGCCCAGCTGGCGGTCTTTTGGACGAAGCGCTTCAGGAATAGCGCCGCGGTGATCGAGCCGGCGAGACCATCCGACGTGACGTTGTTGATATCGGCAATTTTCGACGCCAGCTTGGCGTCATAGGGCTTCCACAACGGCATGCGCCATAGCGGATCCTCGACCGCAACGGAGGCGTCCGCCAGCTCGGATGCAAGCGCCTCGTCACCGGTGTAGAAGGGCGGCAGGTCGGGGCCGAGCGCAACACGGGCAGCGCCTGTCAGTGTTGCCATATCGACCAGCATCTGCGGCTCCTCGTCGTCGGCCAAGGCTAAGGCGTCGGCGAGGACCAGCCGCCCTTCAGCGTCGGTGTTGCCGATTTCGACGGTGATGCCTTTGCGGCTCACCAGCACATCGCCTGGACGGAAGGCGTTGCCGGCTATCGAATTCTCGACAGCGGGGATGAGCACGCGCAGCCGGACCTTCAGCCTGGCGGCCATGATCATGGAAGCGAGGCCCAGCACGTTGGCAGCGCCGCCCATGTCCTTCTTCATCAAAAGCATGCCCGAGGACGGCTTGATGTCGAGGCCGCCTGTGTCGAAGCAGACGCCCTTGCCGACCAGCGTTATCTTGGGGGCATTCTTCGGCCCCCAAATCATGTCGATCAGGCGCGGCGCGTCGGCCGAAGCGCGACCGACGGCATGAATCATCGGAAAGTTGGCGGCGAGAAGATCGTCGCCCTTGGTCACCGATATTTCAGCCTTGTGCGTCGCGGCCAAGGTCCGGGCGGCATTCTCCAGCTGGCCGGGACCCATATCGCTGGTCGGCGTGTTGACCAGGTCGCGTGCCAGGAAAACGCCATCGGCGATGCGTCTGACGCGAGCGGCGTCGGCGCCGGACGGCAGCGCGAAGCGAAGCGTCCTGCCGGGCTTCTTGCCATAGCGGGTGAAGACATAGCCGCCGAGTGCCAGCGCGAGTGCCGTAAGCTCCGGCTTGGCCGGTGCGGACGCAAGACGCCACTCGCCTTCGGGCAAGGCTCTCGCCAGTGCCCCGACGGCCATTGCACCCTCGTCGTCGCCGGTGCCGAACAGGGCTCCGGCAATCGCACCGTTGTCGCCAGGCACAACCAGCGTCCTGCCGGCCTCGCCGGAAAAGCCGTTGGCCTTGGCCCAGGCGACTGAGGATGGCTCAAGGCCCGCCGCCGCCTGCGCATCCTTCGCCACCAAATGGACCGGCAGCGCATTGCTCAATTTTTTCTCGACGAGTTCAACAGGCATTCGCTGGTCTCCGGCTTCTGAGTCGGCATTTCTTAACTCTCCGTTAGGGTTAACAGAATATTTCTGCGGGAGGGAAGATGACCACGCAAATGGTCACGCGCATGAACGGAGCCCTGGTGCCGATGCCGACCGACCGCAGGATGAACGCCAGCGCAAATAGGCTGATCACCACGGCGTTGATGATGGTGCTTGCCGCAAGCGTCGCTGGCTGCGGAACCAGCAAATTGACGACTGGCTCGATTTCTCGCCCAAGCGGCAAGCCGCTGGAAACAATGTCGGCGGGCGAACTGCACAACGCCACGATGGCGCTCGGGCAGTCCTACTCGAAAAGCCCCAACGACAAGCGGATCGCGACAAACTATGCCGCGGCGCTGCAGATGGACGGTGACGCCGACCAGTCGCTTGCGGTGATGCGCAAGCTGGCGATTGCCTTGCCGAAGGACCGCGACGTGCTCGCCGCCTATGGCAAGGCGCTTGCCGCCAACGGACAGTTCGAGCCAGCTCTCGATGCCGTGCGCCGCGCGCAGACGCCCGAATATCCTGACTGGAAACTTGTATCGGCGGAAGCTGCCATTCTCGACCAGCTCGGCCAAAAGGACGAGGCGCGTCAAGACTATCGCAAGGCGCTGGACCTCAAGCCGAACGAACCGTCGATCCTTTCCAATCTCGGCATGTCGTACGTGCTGGAAGGCGATTTGCGCACGGCCGAAACCTATATGCGCTCGGCCGCCCAGCAGCCGAATGCCGACAGTCGCGTCCGCCAGAACCTAGCGCTGGTCGCCGGTCTGCAAGGACGTTTCGACGAGGCCGAGAAGATCGCCTCACAAGAGCTGTCGCCGGAACAGGCGCAGGCCAACGTCGCTTACCTTCGCCAGATGCTGGCGCAGCAGAATGCCTGGAGCCAGCTCAAGGAGCAGGACAAGGCAAAGCCTGCCACCAACTGACCGCTTCGAGCGCCGAACCGGCGCGAGAATTCCGCAACATGTCAAACGCAAGGAACCGCGCGACACCGGCAGCGCGGCTTTGAATCGTAGCAGCGTTTGTGGCGACGCCGCTTGGGCTACTGGCTGCTCGATTTCGGCTGGTCGCCAAAGATGCCGCGCTGACTCACCTGGATGCCGGCGGGACCCAGAATGATGGCGAACAGCACCGGCAGGAAGAACAGGATCATCGGCACGGTAAGCTTCGGCGGCAGCGCGGCCGCCTTCTTCTCGGCGGCATTCATGCGCATGTCGCGGCTCTCAGCGGCAAGCACGCGCAGCGCATGCGCCACGGGCGTACCGTAGCGCTCGGCCTGAACCAACGCCTGGGACACCGACCTGACGGATTCGAGGCCAGTGCGGCTTGCAAGGTTCTCGTACGCCTGCTTGCGCTCCTGCAGATAGGAAAGTTCGGCATTGGTCAGGATGAATTCTTCCGCCAATGCCACCGATTGCGCGCCGATCTCATCGGCGACCTTGCGAAGCGCTGCTTCCACCGACATGCCGGACTCGACGCATATCAGCAACAGGTCGAGCGCGTCCGGCCACGCCATCTGAATCGACTGCTTGCGCTTGGTCGCACGGTTGTTGACGTAGAGCACCGGCGCGTAGAACCCGGCATAGGCAACCACGATGCAGACGAACAGCTTCACGAAAAGCGGCTGCTCGGGCAGTCCTCCAAGCACGAACAGATATATGGCCGCCAATGCAAAGCCGATGAAGGGCAGGACGAGGCGGAAAAAAAGGAAGCGCGTCAGCGGATTTTGGCCGCGAAAACCCGCCACTTTCAATTTCTGCAAGGTACCTTCGTCCGCCAGCGCACGCCTGAGATCCAGGCGATCGACAATATTGCGCATGCCGACCGACTGCTCTTCGCGCAGGCCCTTGCGGCGGCGGTCGGCTTCGACTGCCAGCCGCGCGCGCTGTTTGGCGCGCAGCTCATCGCGCTCCAGCGCCACGGATTTCATGCGCGCCTTGAGCTGGTTCCCGCCAAAGGCGGGCAGCAGCGTGAAGACCGTCGCAAACACCGCGATGCCGACCAGCAGTGCGATCAGCAGGGACGGGTCGGTGAGAGTTCTGATGACGTGATCGGTCATACGCGCGAATCCTAGACTTCGAAGTTCATCATCTTGCGCATTACCAGGATACCCATCGACATCCAGACGCCGGAACAACCGAGGATCAGATGGCCGGTGCTGGTGGTAAAGAGGGGCATGATGTAGTTCGGGCTCGTCAGATAGACGAGAAAGGCGACGACGAAAGGCAGCGCGCCGATGATCACGGCGGATGCCTTGGCTTCCATAGACAACGCCTGGACCTTGGCCTTCATTTTCTTGCGGTCGCGAAGCACGCGCGAAAGATTGCCCAGCGCTTCGGAAAGATTGCCGCCAGCCTGAGACTGGATCTGGATGACGATGCCGAAGAAGCTCGCCTCGGTGCACGGCATCGTTTCGGGCATGCGCATGGCCGCGTCGGGGATCGACAAACCCATTTGCTGCGAATCGACGATGCGGCGGAACTCGGTCTTGACCGGCTCGGGGGATTCATTGGCGATCAGGCGCACGGCGTCGTTCAGCGGCAGGCCAGATTTTACTGCACGCACGATGATGTCGAGCGCGTTCGGAAATTCGTTGAGAAACGCCTTGACGCGGCGTGCGCGGCGAAACGAGACGAACCAGCGCGGCAGACCCAAGACACCGACCAGCAGCGCAGCCGGCAAGACCAGCAGCGGTGCGCCGATGAAATAGACCAAAGCCGTCAAGACGACGCCGCAGACCGCCGAATAGACATAGAAGCGCTCAATCGAGACCTTCATGCCGGCCTGGCGGATTTGGATCTTCAGCGGTGGTTTCTTGACCAGGCTCTGGTTGGACTTTTGCTTTTGGTCGAGATCCTTCAGCGAATCCTGGACGGATTTGCGACGCTTGGCCGCTTCCGCCACGCGATCGCGCGAAGCCTTGACGACGGAACGATCCGTCTCGGCGGTCTTGATCGATTCAAGCCGCTTGCCGACCTGCTTCTCGGTGCTGATCCGATTGAACAGGAAAGCATAGGCCACTGCGCCGGCGCTGAAGCCGGCGAGCACGACGAATGCCAATACGGTGCTGTCAATCCCGAACATCGACCCTGGCCCCCACGCTTCCAGACGGATCAGTCAGCGCGTTTCTCCATCGCCTCGAGTGCAACGGCTAGGCGCTGCTCCTCGCCATAGTAGCGGGCGCGCTCCCAGAAATGCGGACGGCCGATGCCGGTCGACACGTGCTCGCCCAGCAACCTGCCGTTCGCATCCTCGCCCTTGATGTTATAGAGAACGATGTCCTGGGTGATGATGACGTCGCCTTCCATGCCGATCACCTCGGTGATGTGGGTGATGCGCCGCGATCCGTCGCGCAGGCGTGCAGCCTGTATGATCACGTCGACGGAGCCGACGACAATTTCGCGTACGGTTTTTTGCGGCAGCGTGTAGCCGCCCATGGCGATCATTGACTCTATACGGTTGAGGCATTCGCGCGGGCTATTCGAGTGGATCGTTCCCATCGAGCCGTCATGGCCGGTGTTCATCGCCTGCAACAGGTCGAACACTTCGGGTCCACGCACCTCGCCGACGATGATGCGCTCGGGCCGCATGCGCAGACAGTTCTTGACCAGGTCGCGCATGGTCACTTCGCCCTCACCTTCAAGGTTGGGCGGACGTGTTTCGAGACGCACCACATGTGGCTGCTGCAATTGCAGCTCAGCCGAGTCCTCGCACGTAATAACGCGTTCCTCGCGGTCGATATAGTTGGTCAGGCAATTGAGCAGCGTCGTCTTGCCGGAGCCGGTACCGCCCGAAATGACAATGTTGCAACGGACGCGGCCGATGATCTTGAGAATCTCGGCGCCTTGCGGCGAAATCGAGCCGAACTTGACCAGTTGGTCGAGCGTCAGCTTGTCCTTCTTGAACTTGCGGATGGTAAGGGCGGTGCCGTCGATGGCCAGGGGCGGTGCGATGACGTTGACACGGGAGCCATCAGGAAGACGCGCATCGCAGATTGGGCTTGATTCATCGACGCGGCGGCCAACCTGGCTGACGATACGCTGGCAGATGTTGAGGAGCTGCTGGTTGTCGCGGAAACGGATGCCGGTCTGCTCGACCTTGCCGTTGACCTCGATGTAGACGTTCTTGGAGCCATTGACCATGATGTCGGCAATATCGTCGCGGGCAAGCAGTGGCTCCAGCGGCCCGTAGCCCAAGACGTCGTTGCAGATATCCTCGAGAAGCTCTTCCTGCTCGGCGATGGACATCGCGAAGTTCTTGATCGCGATGATGTCGTTGACGATGTCGCGGATTTCCTCGCGCGCGCTTTCGGGATCGAGCTTGGCGAGCTGCGACAGATCGATCGTGTCGATGAGTGCGGAGAAGACCTGGCTTTTGGTGTCGTAATAGCTCTCGCTGCGCTCACGCTGAATCCTTTTCGGCTCCGGCGCCAATGGCGGCGGCTCGACCGCACGGCGAACCGCCGGCCCTGCAGGCGCGCCGGATGGCGGCAGCGCCCCGGGCCTGGCAGCTACCGCCGCTTCCACAGGGTTCGCGGCCGCCGGCGCGGCAGGTGCGGGTGCTGGCTGACGGAATTCCGGGATGGTCCGGTTGCCGTCGTCGCTGCCTCTTTTACCAAACATGATCGCTTACCAATTCCACCGCTGCGGCATCACTTCTTGTTGCGCGAAAGCTTGCCGAGCAGGTTGCCGAGGCCAGCCTTTTTCTTCACCTTGATTTCGCTGCGCCCCGTCAGCACATGGGCAATCTCGTTGATCGTGGCGACGACGGGGCTCTTGGCATCCATCTCACCGAGCATACGTCCGTTGTTGGCGGCATTTCCGAACAAAAGCGGCTCGAACGGGATGACCGACATCGGCGAAAGGCCGAGCGATTCGGAGAAATCGGACGGCGTAATCTCGGGACGTTTCGGCACACCGGCCTGGTTGATCACAAGCTTTGGCGCAGGATCGTTTGGACGAAGCCGCTTCAGCATGTCGACCAGGTTCTTTGTGTTTCGCAGATTGGCCAGTTCGGGCGTCGCCGTGATAACGATCTCGTCGGCCTTGACCAGCGTGTTCTTGGTCCAGCCGGCCCACACATGGGGGACATCGAGCACGAGGAGCGGCGCGCTACGCTGGGCTATGTCGATAAGCTGGGTGAAGGCGTCGGGCTCGAAATCGTAGACCCGCTCCAGGGTCGAAGGTGCCGCAAGCAGCGACAGGTGCTCGGCGCATTGGGCGAGCAGCCGGTCGAGATAGACCTCGTCGACGCGTTCCGGCGAGAAGACCGCCTCGGCAATGCCCTGCGCCGGGTCCTGGTCGAAATTGATGTTGGCCGTTCCGAAGGCGAGGTCGAGATCGGCGACAACCACTTCGGACTTGAAAAGGGACGACATGGCCCAAGCCACATTATGGGCTATTGTCGAGGAGCCGACGCCGCCCTTGGCGCCGATGAAGGCAATCGAGCGGCCGATCGGCTCAGCTTCCGGATCAACGAAGATCGAGGACACCACGCTGACGATGTCGGCCATCGATACCGGGGCGATGACATATTCGGAAATGCCCGAACGGATGAGTTCGCGATACAGGCCGACATCGTTGTAATGGCCGACAACCACCACCTTGGAGGTCGGATCGCAGTGCTCGGAGAGCTGGGCGAGTTGTTCCAGCAACAGCTTCGGCTCGCTGCGCGATTCAAGCAGGATCAGGTTCGGTGTCGGCGCAGACTGGTAGAATTCGATAGCGGTGGGGATGCCCCCCATATGCACCTTCAGATGGGCCTTGGCCATACGGCGATCCTCGCCAGCGCGCTCGACCGGATTGGCTACGCCTTCGGTCTCGCAGAACGCCTGGATCGAAATGCGCGGGATCGGCCGCAACGCCTGCATCGCGGCAATATCCTGCTCCGAGGTTTCGCCGCCTGCTACCTCTGTGTCATAGGCAAGATTGCTCATTGTCATCTCTTTCAGTGACTTGCGCGGCTTAGGTCTGTTGAGCCTCAACACTCGTTAATATTCGACTTCCGAATTGCCGAGGAGTTCGTCCGAAATTCCTCTGTCGCGATAGACGTCGATCACCGCGCTCCGATTTGCCGCGTCGATGGGAGTCTGTTTGCGCGGCCCGATCAGATCGGCCGGATTGGCCATCTGGGCGGCAAGGTTGTTTTGGTACGAACAGCCGAAATCGGCATAATGCTTGTTTTCCGAAGTCTCCAGAAGGTCTTCCGGCCAGCGCCCGCATTTGTCCGTCTGAGCCTTCACCGAGACGTAGGCGACACGGACCGGGGCGGACGCTTCGGCCGAAACGGATTGATAGGACCGCACGGCGATCCGCTTCCGGCTGATGCCGCTGGCTATGGCAAGCCTGGCGAAATCGCGGCCGGCCGCGGCCGCTGCGATTTCGTTAGCCGAGCCGCTCGGGACCTCAATCGTCAGCACCGGAGCCGCGCTCCTGTCGTATCCGTCCAGAAAGCCCAGGAGCGTGTCGCGCTGGAATCTGGTCATGCCACGGTCGCCGGCGCCGACCGGAAGGTCGATCTTCTGGATCTTCTCGGCGATGACGATCGGATGGGTGGTGCGATAGTCGTCCGGTATGGCACCGACCGTGACGCTGTCGCGATTGGCGCAGCCGGCCAGTGATGCCGCCATCACGACCGCCATGATGGGAACGGCGGGCCGCCAGATTCGCAAATGGACCGACCGCATCGCGGTGATCGCCTTTGTCTTCGATGCTGACTGAGACATGTCCGCTTCCCCGCTTACTTGTAGATGAAGCCGACAACGCCGTGATAACGGCCGTTGGGCTTGTCGGTCTGCATGGTGCCGTAGACGCGGTTGACGCGTCCAAGGAACATGGCGGCCCCGTCGCTGGCGGCGTTGAAATTGTCGTCAGGCTTGGCAAGGTCGTTGCGCGCCACCGGCTTCACCAGATAGGGCGTGATGATGATGACGAGCTCGGTCTCGTTGCGAACGAAATCCCTGCTGCGGAAGAGCGCGCCGAGCACTGGAATCTTTGTCAGGCCAGGCAAGCCGTTGACGGCTTGCCTGACATCGTCGCGGACGAGCCCGGCAATCATCATCGAGCCGCCCGAAGGCAGTTCCACCGTCGTGTCGGCCAAGCGTTTGCGAAGCGACAAGGCGTTCATGCCAAGGCTTTTTACGCCTTCGGAATAAGATACTGACCCTTCCGTTGTCGGCTCGGAGACCGACGTCCTGACTTTCAGGCTGATGCGGCCGGGAGACAGCACCACCGGCTGAAATTCCAGGCCAATACCATATTCGATCTTCTCGACTGAATAGGTTTTCAGACCTGTCTGGTTATCGTTGGAGACGGCTTCGGAAACGCCGGTCACCATGTTATATTCACCGCCGACCTTGAAGGTCGCCTTCTCGCCGGATACGGCCGTCAATGTTGGCTCGGCGAGAGTCTTCATGACGCCGGACTGTTCCATGGCGTTGATATAGGCCTGCAGCGTCGAGCTGCTGATAGAGAGGCCCGAGTTCGACAGCGACTTGCCTAAACCGGTGAAATTGTCGCTTAACGCGCTCCAGCTGATGCCGTTGCTGCTGCCGCTGCCGATCATGTTGACGCCGAGCTGCTTCATCACCGAGCGGCTGACTTCGGCAACCGTCACCTTGAGCGTCACCTGGTCGTCGCCGATAATCTGCAGCAGGTTGACGATCTTGCTGACGCGGCGCTCGGTGTCCGGATTGTTGATGTCGACGCCGGCATCGGCGGAGCCGCCGGCAGCGGTCTGCGAATATTGACCCGTGGTCGCTTCGCCGCCTGAGACGAAGATCTCCGCCAGGTCTTGCGCACGCTTGGCGTCCAGCGGAGTGTCAACGGTTCCGGTCAGAACGACATTGTCGTTCAGCAACTCGACCTTGATCTCCGATGACGGGATGAAGCGCTTGATATAGTCCTCCAGCCCGGCAACATCGCGTTCGACCGCCAGATCAAGGCTGACGATCTGTTCGCCATTCGGGCCAAAGACGAAGATGTTGGTCTCGCCGACCGCCTTTCCGAATAGATAGATGCGCCTGGCGGTGCGGGTCACCGCATCGGCTACCGCGGGGTTGGCAACGAGAATATCGTAGGCATCGCTCGGCAGGTCGATGACCACCGATTTGTTAAGCCCGAGCTTCACTCGCTGGGTGGCCGTCGAGGCTGTGACCCTGGCATTGTTCGCCGCATGGGCATCGAGAGTGCCATACGCATTCGTTCCAAGGAGAAACAGGCCGATCGCCGCAGCCAAGGTGACCGGCAGTTTGGTTTTTAGCTTCATTTCCTCGCCCCCACTTCGGAAACTTCGCCCGACTTGATCAACCGCACCGTTCCGCGCCGACCATTGCCGGAAACCAGGTAGTCGGCCTCCCCCACATTCTTGTCCTGGCTGTCCTTGATTGAGCGCAGTGCCAATGTCAGGCGATCCGCCATCTGCTGAGCGACGGTGATGATCTCGGACTGCTGCGGCGTCAGTTCCAGGGTGGCGGTCTGGCCGACCCTGGTCTTCTTGCCTTCCTCATCCTCCTGAATGGTCTGGTCGATCGCCAGGACGCGAATGTTCTTGAGGATAGTCTCGGTCGTGAAGCCCGGACTACCGCCATTGGCGGTATCGGCTCTGCGGGTCATGATGACGTCGACGAAATCGTTGGGAAGAATAAAGCCACCGGCCGAAGTGTCGGCCGAGATGCTTGTGGCGACAGCCCGCATGCCGGAGGGCAGGATCGACGACATGAAGCTTTGCCCCTCACCGATCAACTTCGAGCGCCGCAACGGCTCGCCGGCATACAGCGCCACGCGCGCGACGCCGCCCTTCAGCTTATCCAGCGCTTCAGGCTCGGCGGCGCGGGTGATGAAATTTGCGTTGATGCCGGCGGACGGCCATGACTCCCAGGAAATGTTGTTCTCTAGCGGACTGCCCATCGGAACATCGCCGGAAAGGACAAGCACGTCCTGCAGCGCGATCGCCGGCGCTTGGGGGCCGGAATCGACAACCGGAGGCGGCGGAGGCGCGACCATGTTCTTCGCGACATAGCCTGCACCTCCGGCCGCGGCTATCGCCACGCCTAGAATAATCAATCGGGATGCTGGCATCTGTCCGAACCTCGCCCTTGGCAAACCACCTGGCCAAGCCGGACTTTGCAGCGGCAATCGTCAAAACAAGGTTAATGTTATACTTACGATCGTGATTAATTTAACGTTTACATAAATTAGAGCGACCAAGCGCGGCCCGAAGGAAAGACGTCGCCAACTCGCCAGGCCCGGCGCAAACGGAGTAACGCAAATCAGCCCGCCAGCCTGGCGAGAGCCCAGGCCATTAACGGCGAGTCCGGATAGGTAAGCAGACCGCCAATGCCAAGCGCAATGCCGTACGGAACACCGGTCGCGTCATCGGCGAAATGGCGCAGGAACGGATTGTGGCTTGTGACGGCGGCAAGCAGCGATTTTCGATAGGCGAGAATGGCAAGCGTCAGCAAGCCGCCTATGAATGTCGAGGCGACGAGATATTCGATGAGATGGACATTCAGTCCCATCCACATGGCAGTGGCGGCCAGGAGCTTCGCGTCGCCGCCGCCCATGCCGCCAAGCGCGAACAGGCCGAACGTCACCGCGAGAACCAAGCCGGCGGCGGCGAAATGCCAGCCATAGGTGGCCCAATCCATGCCGGTCAAAGGCGCTACCAAGGCGAAGACAACCACAAGCAGCACAGGCACGCGATTGGCGATCGTCATCGACAGCATGTCGGAGATCGCGGCAAAAAGCATGCAGAACGGAAAGACGACGAAGATCACGGCTTCAAGCATGGACGAACGCCTGTGGTCAAATTGTACCTGGCCTAACCTAGGCACATTCTATTAACGACTGATGAGACTTCAAAGTGTTTTGTTACTATAATGTAACAGGGGCCGCAACGGAGCGGCCCCTGTTCTTGAAAAGTGACTGGCCGCGTAGCTTAATTGACGCCGTTGACCTTGCTGGCGATCTTGTCGAACTTGGCGTTCAGCGCGTTGCCGAGCGAGCCGGCGCCAACCATGATGGCGAGCGCGATGAGGGCGGCGATCAGACCGTATTCGATAGCGGTCGCGCCGGATTCGTCCTTCACAAAACGTGCGATGAGGTTAGACATTCGAGCTCCTACTCCAATTGTTACAGCACTTCCGTCAACTTCTCTTGATGGCTGATCGGATGCTGCGAATGTAAGCGGAAGCTGTTTCGATCGGCTTAATAAACAGGCTTACCGATTCCTTTCCCGCTTCGATGACATTGCGTAGTTAACCCAGGACTAAAATACCGGCCACTGGGTCCACAGGCTAACAAAGGGCGCAAAAGGCGCAATTCGGCAAAGAGGTTTGAGCCGTGCCTGCTAGCCCAATGCCGGTTCCGGCTTAATCCTGAACTCCAGCCGCTTAACGGTTGGTTCACCAATCTCGTTCATGTTCTGTTGAACAGTTTGTTGCCGGGGAGCGCCTCAATGGCCGGGCCGAGATCGTCATTTCCAATTGCCGTGGTTCTTGCCGCAGCGGCTTTCGCCGTTCCAGCCAAGGCAGGCGCCGGCATCGAGGTCACGATGAACCAGGCAAAGATCGTCAAATTGTCGCGCGCCGCCGATACGATTGTCGTCGGCAATCCGGCGATCGCTGACGCCTCCGTGCAGGACGCATCGACGATCGTACTGACCGGCAAGGGATTTGGCGTCACCAATCTTGTCGTCCTCGATCAGGAGGGCAACCCGATCGTCGATGAGCAAATAACGGTCGTGCGCCAGGCAGCGTCGTCGGTGCGCATCTATCGGCGTGCCGAAGTACAGACCATGTCCTGCGCGCCATATTGCGAAAGCTCGTACAAGAGCGATGCCGAGAAGGCCTCTGAGGCCGAGATGAGCGCCGGGCATTAGCTAGCCGACTTCTCCACCTTTGCGGGAACGCTTCGGTTATTGCCTGGTTAAGGCCTTTCCGCCGAATTTAACGGTCATTCCAACCGGACTTCAATCGGTTCCGACTAATGGTGGGATCCGATGCAGAACTGGAATCGGCGGGTAGAGGACATGAGCAAGGCAGGACGAGCAGGTTTTCCCGGAAGGTTTTTGGGCGACCGACGCGGAAGCACGGCGATCGAATTCGCCATGCTTGCAATTCCATTCGCGCTTCTTGTCTTCGCCATCCTGGAGAGCTGTATTTCATTTGCCGCACAAGAAGTGATGGCAAACGCCACAGACGACATCGCGCGCCAACTGCGTACCGGCCAATTAAGACCGGCCGATGTGTCCGGGACCAAGCTGCGGGATATGATCTGCACCAAGTTGGAGATCATGGTCGCCAAGACCTGTCCCGGATTGCTGGTGGATTTGCGCGAATATCCGACCTTCGCCGATGCGGCGCTGGCCGGTTTCAAGATCCAGGATGGCGACGTCGTGTTGACCAAGGGCACGAGCACACAGACCTTCACCGTCGCACCAGGCCTGGCAGAGTCGAGAAACATGCTGCGGGTTTTTTACAAATGGCCGGTGATGACCGACTTCATGGCCAAGTCGATGGCCAATCTGAAGGACGGCAAAACGCTGCATTTCGCTTCGATCACTTGGCAGAACGAGCCGTTCGACAACTGAACCACCTAGTCGCTTGAAAAGGGCAAAGCCATGATTCGTGCGGGGGCACAGCTGGGCATCGCAGAGATTTGTACAAGAGCAGTCCGGCTTTGCTCGGACCGCCGCGGTATTGCGGCTGTCGAGTTTGCCCTCATCGTGCCTGTCCTGTTGATCATGTACTTTATGACCATGGAAGCCTCGCAAGCCATCGAGACCAGCAAGAAGGTCAGCCGCATCGGCAGCATGGTAGCGGACCTTGTCACGCAGCAGCAGACCATCAAGGCGGCCGATCTCGATGCCATCATCGCGATCGGCAGTTCCACGCTTCAGCCCTATAATCGTTCGAAACCGAAGATCATCATTACGGCGATACAGGTCACGGACGAGACGACGCCGAAAGTCTTGGTCGTGTGGTCGCGCAAAGTAGTCGATGGTGTCTCTAGCGTCGACGCCATCAAGGATTCCGCCACAACGGTCCCGAGCGCGCTCAAGATCAAAGGCACTTTCCTCATTCGGGTCGAAAGCGATCTCGCCTACAAGCCAATCATCACCTGGTCGGCGGATGGCCAAAGCCGGTTCGGGTTGAGCTCGGCCTTCAATTCGATATCGATGGCGGAAACTTATTATCTACGGCCGCGAAGGAGCCCGACCATTCCGTGCAGCGATTGCTGACGCCTGAAGCCCGCTAACCGGGCTGTAGCTATTGCGTGCGGCCGCGGGCCGAGACCAGGTGCACGATGGCCGCAGCCAGCACATAATCCCTCGGACCGGCAACGGCGAACCCGCCGGAGTGTCTCGGCTCCAGAAGATCGTAAATGTCCGGCGCGGCTGATCTGAGATTGGTGAGAAAGACGGTGAGCCGGCGCTTGGCTTCGGGGTCCAGATCGCTGCGGACGGCGTGCGGACCATACCTCAGCAGGCCTGAGGTCCATACGACCTGAAGCGACGATTTCGAGAGCCCTGCGGCCTCGAGCCTCGCCACCGTGCCGCCAGGAGGATTTGGCCGTCCCTCTGCCACAGCCGGGATCCAGCCGAATATGGCATCGGCCTCGCCCTCGACCAGCATTGCTTCAGCTGCGGCAGCCGAATTGGCGTGGGTCAAAAACGGCGCATCTTCCGCCACGTTGACCCCGTCTGCAGCCAGCCCGGCAAGCGGCAACAAAGCACCACCGACGCTGTCGAAAGGCGCCATGACGACCCGATGGACTGCCATGGCCATCAGATCGGGAACCCTCCCGTCGCGCGTCAGCAGTACGGAGCGGATGCCGATGGCGCCGCCGGAATCGAGCGGCGCCGCGAGAGGTTCGACACATCCGCACCGTTCGGAGGCGGCGGCGTAGGCGGTTGCCGAATAGATTGCATATTCGATCCGCGCATTGGCCTGCGCCTCGATCAACGACGTATAGTCGCGGGCAACGACAAACTCCACCTTCATGCCGAGCGCTTTGGTATAGGCGTCGGTCAGCAGCGCCAGACCTGGAACGGTGTTGCCGGCGCCAGGCTCGGCGACGATACCGATACGGAACGTTCCGATATCATCGCGCCAATCGGCACGCGCCAGGTTCGCGCAAGATGCATCCAGCAGCAAGGCCAGTACGGCAGCGAATGCTTTCAGGGCAGGCCTCATGCGAGCTCCATGCCGCGCATTTCGATCGGCAGATCGACCATGCCGCGATTCGTTTCTCCCGGACCAGCACGCCAAGCCGTGCCGTTCGGGTTTCCGAATTGCCAACGGCAGCGCGGAACCCTATGTCTGAGTCAACACCCAGGCAATGATGAACCTTTGATGGCACGCGCCTCCCTTTTTGTCCTTGACTCCTTCGGCATCGGCGGCGCGGCCGACGCCGAACGCTATGGCGACACTGGCTCCAACACGTTCGCACACATCGCGCAGGCCTGCGCGGAAGGCCGCGCCGATCGCGGAGGCCTGCGTGGCGGACCGCTTCTTGTACCAAACATGCTATCGCTCGGCCTCGGCCATGCCGCGGCAACGGCGACGGGTTTCAGGTTCGAGAATGGCGGCAGCGTCGAGTTTGCCGCCGCCTTTCACGGCGCGGCACAGGAGGTTTCGAGCGGCAAGGACACGCCATCGGGCCATTGGGAAATAGCCGGCCTGCCGGTCCGTTTCGACTGGGGTTACTTCCCCGACACGATTCCCGCCTTTCCAGCCGAGTTGACCGAAGCAATGGTGCGTGAAGGGAAGGTGCCCGGCATTCTCGGCAATTGTCATGCCCCCGGCACCGAGATCATCGAACGGTTCGGCGAAGACCATATCCGCACCGGCAAGCCGATTTGCTACACCTCGGTCGACTCCGTCCTGCAGATCGCCGCGCATGAGGTTCATTTCGGCCTGGAACGGCTTTACGACTTCTGCAAGATAGTGCGCGGGCTGGTCGATCCGCTGAATATCGGGCGCGTCATCGCACGACCGTTTATCGGTGAAACCGCCGCCACGTTCGCGCGAACGCATAATCGTCGCGACTATGCCGTACCGCCGCCGGAACCGACGCTGCTCGACCGGCTGACGGCGCGCGGCAGCCGGGTTATCGCAATCGGCAAGATCGGCGACATCTTCGCCCATCGGGGGATCTCGGAAGTCCGCAAGGCTGCCGGCAACATGGCGATGTTCGACAAAGCGCTTGGCGCCATGGAAGATGCCCGCGACGGCGACTTCGTCTTCGCGAACTTTGTCGACTTTGATACCGAGTTCGGACATCGGCGCGACGTCGCGGGGTATGCCGCCGCACTCGAAGCTTTCGACCGGCGCCTGCCGGAGGCATTCGCGCGGCTGAGGCCAGGCGATCTGCTCATTTTGACCGCCGATCACGGCAACGATCCGACGTGGCGCGGCACCGACCACACACGCGAGCGTATTCCGGTTATCGGCACACGGCCGGGTTTCAAAGGCGCGGACATTGGACTGAGGACGACATTTGCCGACATCGGCGAAACCGTGGCCGAACATCTCGGGCTGGCGCCCGGCCCATACGGCACCTCCTTCCATGCCACGATAAGCGGCCATGCCTGAGCTGCCGGAGGTCGAGACAGTCAGGCGCGGTCTGCAGCCGGTCCTTGAAGGTGCCCGCATCGTCGGTGTCGAGGCACGCCGGCCCGATTTGCGGTTTCCATTCCCCGAGAGATTTTCGGAGCGGCTGACCGGCAAGACGATTGCAGCGCTCGGCCGCCGCGCCAAATATCTGACGATGCACCTGGACAACGGCCCGGTGCTGATCTGCCATCTCGGCATGTCGGGTTCGTTTCGCGTCGAAACGGCCGACGAGAGTGCAACACCCGGCGCGTTCCACTATGAACGTTCGAAAAACACCGCTCACGATCACGTCGTCTTCGACATCACATCACCTGCCGGCGTCCGCTCTCGCGTGATCTTCAACGACCCGCGCCGCTTCGGGTTCATGCTGTTTTCGGAAGACGAGCCAGACATGCATCCGATGCTGGCGGGATTAGGTGTCGAGCCTACAGGCAATGCACTGGACGGCGCTCTGCTCGCTTCGCTGCTGAAAGGTCGCAAGTCACCGCTGAAGGCGGCACTTCTCGACCAACGGCTGATCGCCGGGCTAGGCAATATCTACGTCTCGGAAGCGCTTTGGCGGGCCGGCCTGTCACCGCTGCGCAAAGCGGGCACGCTCGCGAGAGCCGGCAAGAAAGCCAGAGAACAGAGCGAACGCCTGGCCGAAGCAATCCGCTCGGTCGTCGCCGACGCGATCGCCGCCGGCGGCTCGTCGTTGCGCGATTATATGCAGACCGATGGATCGCTGGGCTACTTCCAGCATTCCTTCGCGGTTTATGATCGCGAGGGCGAGGCCTGCTCCAAGCCTGGTTGTGGCGGACACATCGAGCGTATCGTGCAAAGCGGTCGCTCAACGTTCCACTGCCGGACCTGTCAGGCTTGAAACACAAGCGAGGAGGAGCAAGCATGGGCTATGAAACCATCATCGTCGAGACCCGCGGCAAGGTCGGGCTGATTACGCTGAACCGGCCGCAAGCGCTCAATGCGCTGAATTCACAAGTGCTGGCGGAACTGGTTGCGTCGGTGAACAGCATGGGCGCAAATGCCGACATCGGCGCTATGGTCATCACTGGTTCGGAAAAGGCTTTCGCCGCAGGTGCCGATATCAAGGAAATGCAGTCGATCTCCTATGTGGATGCCTATCTGCAGGATTTCTTCGTCGGCTGGGAAGAATTTACGCGGGCACGAAAGCCGATCATCGCGGCGGTGGCGGGCTACGCTCTGGGCGGCGGCTGCGAACTGGCGATGATGTGCGATTTCATCATCGCCGCCGATACCGCCAAGTTTGGCCAACCCGAGATCACGCTGGGTGTCATGCCCGGCATGGGCGGATCGCAGCGCCTGACCCGCTTCGTCGGCAAGTCGAAGGCGATGGATATGTGCCTGACGGGGCGAATGATGGACGCAGCCGAGGCCGAGCGTTCCGGCCTGGTCTCGCGCGTCGTGCCAGCCGGCGAGTTGATCGAGGAAGCGCTTAAGGCAGCGGCCAAGATCGCCGGTTTTTCCTTGCCATCGGTGATGATGGCGAAGGAGGCCGTCAACCGCGCCTATGAGACGACGCTCACCGAGGGCCTGCGGTTCGAGCGCCGGCTGTTTCATTCGCTGTTTGCGCTGGACGACCAGAAGGAAGGCATGGCGGCCTTCACCGGCAAGCGGAAGCCGAATTTCACGAACCGATGAGATGACGAAGGCACCGGCCAAAAAGAACGCGCCGCAGCGTTGACGCGCCGGAAAAGCTGAACTATAAGCCGCACCTACCGAGGCGGCCCTGTGGCTGCCCGTTTGTTTTTTGCGCCCCGCGGTATCCCGCAAGCGCCCACCAGATCAGAAGAGAGGCACCATGGCCAATACCTCCTCGGCCAAAAAGGCAACGCGCAAGATCGCCCGTCGCGCAGCGATCAACAAGAACCGTCGCTCCCGCGTCCGGACCTACATCCGCCAGGTCGAAGAGGCGCTCGCGGCCGGCGACAAGGCGGCCGCACAGGCTGCCTTCAAGGTGGCCGAGCCGGAATTGATGCGGGCCGCGACCAAGGGTGTCGTGCACAAGAACACGGCATCGCGCAAGGTGTCGCGGCTGGCCCAACGGGTCAAGGTGCTGTCGGCCTAATATACCTTTTCCTGAACTGCGCTTCTTCAAACCCGGCCGATCGCGCCGGGTTTTTTCGTTTGCCGGCAAGTACTTAAAAGAAAGCCCGCAAAACGGCGCTCCGCGTGCATTTCAAAGTTCGAAATGCTTTGCCGGCATATACATGCCCGCTGATATTCGCAGCCTTCGAAACCGCCAATGCGAAAATTTCCGAGCGTCACAGATTACCGTTTCTTTTCAGCAGTTTACAGATGGTGATCCACAGCTTGTTCACATCGGCCGCGGTCGATAGGCGACAATTGGCTGTCAAGTGAATTATTTCAGAAAATTTCGCGTTGTGTGGCCTTTTTCATATTCGCCGGAAAAGGGTTTGAATCACAATGGCTTTGTCAAAATCAACTGTTGCGGCATGGCGTCCGAACCGTCCCTTGCTAGTCAGATTCCTTAAAAATCCGTTAGGGGTGGCCTTGCCCTATCCACAGCGATTTCGGTAATGTCTGTCCATCGAAGGGACGGGCCCTTGGCCCTTGACCAGCCTGAAACCGGCCAGCTCAAATTGGCAGAGTTCACAACGCGGATTCAACTCCGCGGACGGGGTTGGTTTGTCTTTTTGATACGGTAGGGGACTGGCGTAATTGTACATGGCAGGTCGACGGTGCGCCGGCGTTTTTCGCCGGACGGCATTTTATTGCCCTGACATGACCAAGGCGGATCGGCACTTCGGCGCCGGACCGATAACGAGGCGATTCATCAGCCGGCGGTGGCGATGGTGTCGCAGCGAAGACACGGTCGCCGGAAACATGGATGCAGGAGGCGCATCCCCGGCGGAAAACAGGTACAAGAGACAAGGAACTCGATCATGCAGAGCGGCGGCATCGAAAGGGAGCTTACGGGCGACCTCCCATTTCCTGGAACGTTAATCGGAAGGAACGACATGGCGGCTTCCAATGAAGCTGAACAGAAGTTCGATCGGGTCAAGGCCCAGCTGAAGGCGCGTCTGGGAACCGAGGTCTATTCGAGCTGGTTCGGGCGCATGAAGGTCGCTGAATCCTCCAAGGGCATTGTCCGCATCTCGGTGCCAACCGCATTCCTGCGTTCATGGATCAACGGCCACTATCTCGATCTCATCGCCGAGTTGTGGAAGCACGAGGATCCGGAGATCCTCAAGATCGAGATCGTCGTTCGCACCGCCACACGCCAGGGCCGCAACAGCGTCGAGCCGGAAGTGGCCCCGGCACGCAAGATGACCAGGCAGACGCAAACCGCTCTCTCTGCGGGCACGGCGAGCCCCAGCAGGGTCGAGCGGGTCCCGGCACCCCGCCCAGGAATGCCGGCAGAGACAGAGTTCCGGCACAATGTGCTCGGTTCGCCGCTCGATCCACGCTACACTTTCACCTCCTTCATCGAGGGACCATCGAACCGAGTGGCTTTTGCCGCTGCCAAGGCGGTCGCGGAATCACAGTCGAGCGCGGTGCGCTTCAATCCGCTCTTTCTTCACGCGACGGTTGGGCTGGGCAAGACGCATCTGTTGCAGGCGATCGCCGCAGAATCGCTGAAGCAGAACCCGAAATCGCGGGTCGTCTATCTGACGGCTGAATATTTCATGTGGCGGTTCGCCACCGCGATTCGCGACAACAACGCACTGACGCTGAAAGAACAGCTTCGCGACATCGACCTTCTCATCATCGACGACATGCAGTTCCTGCAGGGCAAGTCGATCCAGCATGAATTCTGCCATTTGATCAACATGCTGCTCGACAGCGCCAAGCAAGTGGTGGTCGCTGCCGACCGGCCGCCGTCGGAATTGGAGTCGCTGGAGCCGCGCGTCCGCTCGCGCCTCAACGGCGGCGTCGCGCTGGAAATGTCGGCCCCGGATTTCGCCATGCGCATCGGTATGCTCAAGCTCAGGCTTGCCACCGCCAAGCTCGACGATGTGTCGCTCGATATTTCCGAAGAGATCCTCAATCACGTTGCCCGCACGGTGACCGGCAGCGGGCGCGAGCTCGAAGGTGCCTTCAACCAGCTTTTGTTTCGCCAATCCTTCGAACCGCAGATCACCATCGACCGCATCGACGAGATCCTTGGCCACATCTATCGTTCCGGCGAGCCGAAGCGGGTGCGTATCGAGGACATTCAGCGCATCGTCGCACGCCATTACAACGTGTCGAAGACTGAACTTCTGTCCAACCGGCGCACACGCACCATCGTCAAGCCACGGCAGGTCGCCATGTACCTGTCGAAGGTGATGACGCCGCGCTCGCTGCCGGAGATCGGGCGGCGTTTCGGCGGCCGTGACCATACGACGGTGCTGCATGCCGTGCGCAAGATCGAGGATCTTTCAGGCGTCGACAACACACTGGCGCAGGAACTCGAATTGCTGAGAAGGCTGATCAACGACCAGGCCTGACGGCGCGAAAAACGCCGGCTCGCGGACTTCGGCCTTTTTATCCCCAGAAAGCCCGTGCAGCCGGCCCGAACCGGTGGCGCGGGCTTGCGTTTGCCGGGTTTTTCCTGTCAGTTTACGCAGATTCTGAGCCTGTTCAGACCTTTCGCGGGGCGCCGCTTGCCGGAGACCCGTTCATTCATTCAAGCGAGCCTGTTTCGTCATGCGTGTTATCCTGGAACGGTCAAATCTCCTGAAGTCGCTCAACCATGTTCACCGCGTGGTCGAGCGGCGCAACACCATTCCGATCCTGTCGAACGTGCTGCTCAGCGCCGAGGGGGCCAGCCTTGAAATGAAGGCGACCGACCTCGACCTGGAGGTGACCGAAGCAACGCCGGCAAAGGTCGAGCGTGGCGGGGCGACGACGGTTCCGGCGCATCTGCTCTACGACATCGTGCGCAAGCTTGCCGACGGCGCGGAGGTGGCGCTGAAGACCGACGAAGACGGCAACGCCATGACGGTGACGTCGGGGCGCTCGAGCTTCCGCCTGCAGTGCCTGCCGCAGTCCGACTTTCCCGAGCTTTCAGCCGGGTCGTTCTCGCATATTTTCCGGCTCGATTCCCTCGGGCTAAAGGGCCTCATCGAGAAGACCCAGTTCGCCATCTCGACCGAGGAGACGCGCTATTATCTGAACGGCATCTATCTGCACACGCACGAGGCTGGCGGCAAGCTGAAGCTGCGCTCGGTCGCGACCGACGGCCATCGGCTGGCGCGCGCCGAGATCGACGCACCAGCGGGCTCCGAGGGCATGCCTGGCGTCATCATCCCGCGAAAGACGGTCAGCGAGTTGCAGAAGCTGGTCGACGACCCCGACATTGCGGTGACCACCGAGCTGTCGGACACCAAGATCCGTTTCACCATCGGCAGCGTCATCTTGACCTCCAAGCTGATCGACGGCACTTTCCCGGACTACCAGCGCGTCATTCCGACCGGCAACGACAAGAAGCTGATCATCGATCGTCAGAGTTTCGCCGCTGCCGTCGATCGCGTTTCGACCATTTCGTCCGAACGCGGCCGGGCTGTAAAGCTTTCGATCGCCGAAGGCCAGGTCACGCTTGCAGTCAACAATCCGGATTCAGGCAGCGCCACCGAAGAACTGGCAGCCGACTATTCGTCCGATCCGATCGAAATCGGCTTCAACGCCAAATACCTGCTCGACGTTGCCGCGCAACTGACCGGCACGGAGGCGAAGTTCATGCTGGCGGATGCCGGATCCCCGACACTGATCCACGACATGGCCGACGAGACCGCGCTCTACGTGTTGATGCCGATGCGGGTGTAGGGCCCGAACGAGGCCATCTGCTGTCGTGACCAGATTTGCAAACCCACGGCAGACTTACATAAGTAAGCTTACACTTACGAATTTCCGCAATTATGCGGCGTTGGCAATCGACCTTGATCCCGGCGCTGTGGTTTTCTCCGGCGACAATGGCGCCGGCAAGACCAATCTGCTTGAAGCGATCTCGCTGCTCACGCCAGGCCGCGGCCTGCGCCGCGCACCCTATGCCGAGGTGGCGCGCGAAGGCGGCGACGGTGGCTTTGCGCTGCATGCCCGGCTTGACGGGCCGGACGGCCAGGTCGAGATCGGTACCGGGATTGCAGGCAGCGACAGCGAAGGCGGCAGGCGGGTGCGGATCAACGGCGCGGCGGCGCGCTCAGCCGAAGACATGCTGGAATGGCTGCGCGTGGTCTGGCTGACACCGGCCATGGACGGCCTGTTCCCCGGGCCAGCCGCCGACCGTCGGCGCTTCCTCGACCGACTGGTGCTGGCGATCGACCCCGGCCACGGCCAGCGCGCGCTTGACTACGAAAAGGCAATGCGCGGCCGCAACAGGCTGCTCGCCGACGGTTCGCGCGACGGTGCCTGGTTCGATGCCATCGAGATGCAAATGGCGGAGACCGGCGTGGCAATTGCCGCGGCGCGTGCCGAACTGGTGCGCCTGCTCGCCGCCATGATCGACCGTCTGCCCGGCGACGGACCGTTTCCGCAAGCCGACATCGGCATCTCGGGGGAACTGGAAGGCGAAGTCGGCATTTCGCCGGCCGTCGACGTCGAGGAACGGTTCCGTCGTGCGCTTGCCCAAGGGCGCGACCGTGACCGCACCGCCGGACGCACGCTCGACGGCCCGCACCGTTCCGATCTCGTGGTGCGCCACCGGCCCAAGGCAATGCCGGCCGAACTCTGCTCGACCGGCGAGCAGAAGGCGCTGCTGGTCGGCATTGTCTTGTCGCATGCACGGCTAACCGGCGAGATGTCGGGCATGACGCCGATCCTGCTGCTCGACGAGATCGCCGCCCACCTCGACGGCGGCCGGCGCGCGGCCTTGTTCTCGATCCTGGAGGAACTGAACTGCCAGGCTTTCATGACCGGGACCGATGCCGCGTTGTTTGACAGCCTCAAGGGACGCGCGCAGTTCCTGATCGTCGATCACGGCAAGGTCAGGCCGACCATCTGAACTTCGTCCATGACGCATTTCTGAGCCGCATGCATTGACGCCTGACAAGTTTTTTCCTCCGTTATATGGTCCGGCGATGATCACAGCCGCCCTCACCGACGAAGAGCTCGAACGCTACGCCCGCCACATCGTGCTGCCCGAAATCGGCGGCGCCGGCCAGCAGCGGCTAAAGCGGGCGCGGGTGCTGGTCATCGGCGCCGGCGGGTTGGGAGCGCCGGTGCTCGAATATCTCGCCGCCGCAGGGATTGGCACACTCGGTATCGTCGACGACGACATCGTTTCGCTTTCCAACCTGCAACGACAAGTGATCCACGCCACGGGCGATGTCGGCATGGCGAAAACCGACAGCGCCAAGGCGGCGATCATCCGCATCAATCCAAACGTCGTCGTGGAAGAGCACAATTTCAGGCTGACCGCGGACAACGCCCCTGCCCTCATCGCCGATTATGACATCGTCGTTGACGGCTCCGACAATTTCGAGACGCGCTACGCCGTGGCCGACGCCTGCGCCGCCGAAAGCCGGCCGCTCGTCCATGCCGCCGTTGGCCGCTTCGACGGCTCGGTGACGGTGCTGAAGCCGTTCGAAACCGGTCCGGACGGCACGTTGAACCCAAGCTACCGCGATCTTTTTCCCGAAGCGCCGCCGCCGGGACTGGTGCCGTCCTGCGCGGTGGCCGGCATTGTCGGTGCGCTGACGGGGGTCATCGGCACGCTGCAAGCCATGGAAGCGATCAAGCTGATCACCGGGATTGGCGAGCCGCTGGTCGGGCGACTGCTGCTCTACGATGCACTGGCGGCACGCTTCGACACGATCCGCTACAAGCGGACTCACCGGTGAGCCTGCCTGCCGACGTTTCCATTGTGCAGCTTGCGGCCGATTTCGACCGTTGGGACGAGGTCTTGGCACTGGTCATGCGCGCCTTCGCCTTCATGGAAGGCGTTATTGATCCGCCGTCCTCGGCGCATCGGCTCACTGTCGAAAATCTTAGGGCTAGAGCGCTGGAGGAGACTGGATTCCTGGCGCTGAAGGAAAACGAGATCGTCGGTTGCGTCTTCGTCGTGAAGCGCGCAGACGACCTCTATATTGGAAAGCTCGCGGTTGTGCCGACTCTTCAGGGCCAAGGCATCGGAAAGCGGCTGATGCAGGCTGTCGAAGATCTTGCCCGTAGCCACAACCGGGCCGCCATCGAGCTCCAGACCCGGGTCGAACTGACCGGAAACCACACTGCCTTCGCCCGACTCGGCTTTCGCGAAACCGAACGGACAGCGCACAAGGGCTACGACCGGCCGACCTCAATCACCATGCGCAAGGTGCTTTCGTAAGCCAACACTATCCAAAGACGAACGAGTGGCTGCCGCGGCAAGGCCATGCCGGCATGATGGCAGGTCACGCCCGCAGCGGCAGCACGCGGTCGGGCGGACGATGGCCATCGAAGAAGGCGCGGATGTTGATGATCACCTTCTCACCCATATCGATGCGGCCTTCGAGCGTCGCCGAGCCCATATGCGGCAACAGCACGACCTTGCCTTTGTGGGCGAGCTTCAGAAGCTTGCTGTTCAGCGCCGGCTCGTGCTCGTAGACGTCGAGGCCGGCGCCGGCGATCTTGCCGTCATGGATGAGCTTGACCAGCGATTCCTCATCGATGATATCGCCGCGCGCGGTGTTGACTATGTAAGCGGACGGTTGCAGCAGCGCCAGCCGCCGCGCCGAAAGCAGGTGGAAGGTTGCCGGTGTCGATGGGCAATTGACCGAGATAATGTCCATACGGGCAAGCATCTGGTCGAGGCTTTCCCAATATGTGGCTTCCAACTCGTCCTCGATTGCCGGCAGCACGCGGTGGCGGTTGTGGTAGTGGATCGAGAGGCCAAAGGCCTTGGCGCGCCTGGCGACGGCGGTGCCGATGCGACCCATGCCGACAATGCCGAGCCGTTTGCCCCAGATGCGACGGCCGAGCATCCAGGTCGGCGACCAGCCCGCCCATTTCTTGTCCCCGGTCAGCACGTTGGCGCCTTCGGCCAGCCGTCGCGGCACGGCCAGCATCAGCGCCATGGTCATGTCGGCCGTATCTTCGGTCAGCACGTTCGGCGTATTGGTGACGGTGATGCCTTTCTTGGCCGCTGCCGCAACGTCGATCTTGTCGACGCCATTGCCGAAATTGGCGATCAGCTTGAGGTTGTCGCCGGCTTGGGCAATCAGCGCCGCGTCGATATTATCGGTCACGGTCGGCACCAGCACGTCAGCCTCCTTGACCGCCGCCACTAGTTCCGGCTGCGTCATCGGCCTGTCCTCGACATTCAACCGGGCGTCGAACAACTCGCGCATGCGGGTCTCGACCGGGTCGGGCAACTTGCGCGTGATGACGACGAGGGGCTTCTTTTTGCCTGCCATTGTTTCCTCGAACCCGATCTCGTTGAGACCTCTTTAACCAAGAACGGCGAAACTGAGAGCCGATCGCGGTACCGGTCATCCATGTAACAAGTGGTTCCGCCGAAGACAAAGAAAAAGGGGCGCGAAGGCCGATGGGCCGGCGCCGAAAGGAACGAAAGTGTCTGGTTTCGCGTCGCTCCGCCTGACCCTCAGTGCAGCATTCCTCGGCGCTCTCATCCATAGCCCACTGGTGATGGCGCAAAGTGCCGCGGCCCCCGCCCAGAGCGTCACGCTCGGACCAAGCGGCTTGCCGCTGCCGCGCTTCGTCAGCCTGAAATCCGGCCGCGTCAACTCGCGCGTCGGGCCGGGCGTCAACTATTCCGTCGATTGGATGTACATGAAACCAGGCCTGCCGATGGAGATCATCCAGGAGTTCGATACATGGCGCCGCGTGCGCGATGCCGACGGCTCGGAAGGCTGGATCAATCAGTCGCTGCTTTCGGGCCGCCGCACGGCGATCGTCGCCCCCTGGCAGCGCGGCAAGGACGCCCGCATCAACCTCCTCGACGACCCGGCAAAAGATGCAAGCGTCATCGCGATCCTCGAACCGGGGGTGATGGGCACGATCAAGTCCTGCGATGGCCAATGGTGCGAAATGACCTTCGACGGCCATACCGGCTGGCTCGCCCAGTCGCTCGTCTGGGGCGCCTATCCCGGCGAAAAGGTCAAGAACTGACGCTTCCGAACCGGAGGTCAGGCCAGCGCTGCAAGCACCGGATCCGGCATTTTGTTTCGCTGTTCTTCAATTCGGGGATGATCTAGCCGCCGATGCGGCCGAGATGGGTATCCTGGAAACTGCTCGACAGCTTCAAGCCATAGCCCAGGGCGCGGTCGATGGCGATGTGGGCGATCCAGATCAGCGCAACGGATGTCGCCAATGCATTGTCAAAGACGCTGCCGAAAAGCGCCAGCAGAACGGGCAAGACCAGTATGTGCAAGGTGTTGTAGGCGACGGCCCCGACGCGCGGCCCGGCCATGTAACCCAGGATCGACAGGTCGGGCGCCAGGACGAGCACTGCAAATAGCCACCAGGAAGCACCGGCCATTGCATAGAAGACAAGAGCCGCCACCGCGACGGCGACCCATTCGAGCCGGAGCGTCAAATCCAGGAAATTCATAAGGCGCCGGTCAGTCGCAGCGTTTCGGACGCAGTCTCACCACGATATCGACATTGGCGATCTCCATGCCTTCCGGCGGTTCCGGCAGGTTGGAAACCGTCACCGGGCCGCTGTCGATATCGAAGATCCTGTTTTCGCCCTCGATATAGAAATGATGGTGATCGGAGGTGTTGGTGTCGAAATAGGTCTTCGATCCCTCGACGGCAAGGATGCGCAAAAGGCCAGCCTGGGTGAACTGGTGCAGAGCATTGTAGACGGTGGCCAGAGACACCGGCACGCCGGCGGCAAGCGCTTCCTCGTGCAGTTCCTCGGCCGAAAGGTGGCGGTCGCCCTTGGCGAAAAGCAGATCGGCCAGCGCGATACGCTGGCGTGTCGGCCTCAGACCGGCTTCGCGAACCCGCTTGTCCACAGCGACATTATCCTTCCGGCAACCCAGATCCATCTATCCGTCGCGCCCACAGTTCCGTCTCAGACACGTCCAAAATGGCAGAAATAGAGCATCTGCCGAAATTGGACGTGTCCTGACATATATTCTGTCGGCCGAATGCGATCAATAGCGCGCATTGACCCGGGCAGACGGGCAGGTTAAGCGCAAACGCCGGTTTCCGGCCTGAAACAGATTGTGTTAGGAAACCACCAGCATGGGCGCCTATCGCCCGGGACGATCACGGGGACGAGATTGATGGCGGGTTCGAAATCCAGCTACGGTTACGAGGAATTGCTTGCCTGCGCCCGCGGCGAGCTGTTCGGACCGGGAAATGCGCAACTGCCCTATCCGCCGATGCTGATGTTCGACCGCATCACCGAGATCAGCGAAACCGGCGGTGCGTTCGACAAGGGTTTCATCCGCGCAGAATTCGATATCAAGCCGGATTTGTGGTTTTTCGCCTGCCATTTCATCGGCAATCCGATCATGCCGGGATGCCTGGGCCTGGACGCCATGTGGCAGTTGACGGGTTTCTACCTTGGATGGCTCGGCGAACCAGGCAAGGGAATGGCGCTGTCGACAGGTGAGGTGAGATTCAAAGGCATGGTCACGCCTTCGGTCAAGAAGGTGGAGTATGGCGTCGACTTCAAGCGAGTGATGCGCGGTCGGCTTGTGCTTGGCATCGCCGATGGCTGGCTGAAGGCAGATGGCGAGCCCATATATGCGGCAACGGATCTGAAGGTCGGTCTGTCCAAGCAATCGGCCGCCGGCTGAGCGAAGACCAACAGTGCCACGTCTTGGACATCTAAAGGACGCTGTAGCACTTTAATTTGCGCATGGTTCCGTTCCGGAAACTTAATCAGGTTTCGGAGGTCCGTGCTGGAAGGAGTTGCGAATGAGACGGGTCGTAGTCACAGGTCTCGGCATCGTGTCGTCGATCGGCAACAATGCCAACGAGGTGCAGGCCTCCTTGCATGATGCCAGGTCCGGCATCAGCTTTTCCGACTCTTTCGCCGAGCATGGCTTCCGTTGCCGGGTGTGGGGAGCGCCGACGCTGGATCCGTCGGGAATGATCGACCGTCGCGCCATGCGCTTCCTGTCGCAAGGTGCTGCTTGGAACCATGTCGCGATGGACCAGGCGATCGCAGACGCCGGCCTCGACGAGACCGACATCACCAACGAGCGCACCGGCATCGTAATGGGCTCCGGCGGACCGTCGACCCGTGCAATCGTCGAAGCGGCCGAGACGACGATCAAAAACGGCAGCCCCAAGCGGATCGGCCCGTTCGCGGTGCCAAAAGCGATGTCGTCGACCGCTTCAGCGACGCTTGCCACTTGGTTCAAGATCCACGGCGTCAACTATTCGATCTCATCGGCCTGCTCGACGTCAGCGCATTGCATCGGCAATGGCTACGAGCTGATCCAGTGGGGGAAGCAGGACATCGTCTTCGCCGGCGGTCATGAGGATCTCGACTGGACGATGTCGGATCTGTTCGATGCCATGGGCGCCATGTCGTCCAAGTTCAACGACAGGGCATCAGTCGCCTCGCGCGCCTACGACGTCGATCGCGACGGTTTCGTCATTGCCGGCGGCGCCGGCGTGCTGATTCTTGAAGAGCTCGAGCATGCCAAGGCACGCGGCGCCAAGATCTATGCCGAGATCGTCGGCTATGGCGCCACCTCCGACGGCTACGACATGGTGGCGCCGTCGGGCGAAGGCGCGGCTCGCTGCATGAAGCAGGCGCTCGCAACGGTGTCCTCGCCGGTCGACTATATTAATACGCACGGCACTTCGACGCCGGTCGGCGACTCCAAGGAAATGGGCGCCATCCGCGAGGTGTTCGGCGAGAAGATGCCTTTCATCACGTCGACCAAATCGCTGACCGGTCATTCGCTGGGTGCGGCCGGCGTGCAGGAATCGATCTACTCGATCCTGATGATGCAAGGCGGCTTTATCGGCGAGAGCGCCCACATTGACAACCTCGATCCGGAATTCGAAGGCATGCCGATCGTGCGCAAGCGCATCGACGAAGCCAGGATCGACACCGTTTTGTCCAATTCGTTCGGTTTCGGTGGCACCAACGCTACGCTGATTTTCCAGCGCTATTCCGCATAAGGATTTGCCGACCATGGACGGATTGATGAAGGGCAAGCGCGGGCTTGTCATGGGCGTCGCCAACGATCATTCGATCGCCTGGGGCATCGCCCGCAAACTGTCCGAACATGGCGCGGATCTCGCCTTCACCTATCAGGGTGAGGCCTTCGGGCGCCGCGTCAAGCCGCTCGCCGAGAAACTGGGCGCATCGCTGGTGGTACCTTGCGACGTCGAGGACAGCGCATCGGTCGCCGCGACTTTCGAGACTTTGGGCAAGGCGTGGGGCGGGCTGGATTTCGTCGTCCATGCCATCGGCTTTTCCGACAAGAACGAGCTGAAAGGCCTCTACGCCGACACCAGCCGCGACAACTTCATCCGCACCATGGTGATCTCCTGCTACTCCTTCACCGAGGTCGCCCGTCACGCCGCCACGTTGATGAAGGATAGCGGTTCGATGATCACGCTGACCTATGCCGGTTCGGTCCGCGTCATGCCGAACTACAACGTCATGGGCGTCGCCAAGGCCGGGCTGGAGGCCAGCGTCCGCTATCTAGCCAACGACTACGGCCCGCGCGGCATCAGGGTGAACGGCATATCGGCTGGACCGGTGCGGACGCTTGCCGGCGCCGGGATTTCCGACGCACGCCACATGTTCTCCTACCAGCAGCGCAACTCGCCGCTACGCCGCACGGTGACAATCGACGAAGTCGGCGGCTCAGCGCTCTATCTGCTGTCCGATCTGTCCTCCGGCGTCACCGGCGAAATCCACTATGTCGATTCCGGCTATCACATCGTGTCCATGCCGACGCTTGACGAGTTGAAGCAAACCGACGGCGGGCGGGAATAGCGCGAGCGACGTGTCGCCGGCTTGCCCCGCAGCGTTTCAGCGTCGCGCCGAGAAGACCTTGAACATGCCGTCGCGGGCGAGCTCCGCATGGCTGGAGAAGGCGGCCGCCAGCACCGGTTCGTAGGGAAGCTGACGGTTCGCCACCATGAACAGCCGGCCGCCCGGCTTCAGCGCCTTGCCTGCCGCGCGGATCATGCCGGCACCGATTTCGGGCTCAGTCGCCCGGCTGCGGTGAAAGGGCGGGTTCATGGCGATCACATCGTAGCGGTGCTCGACCGGCTCGCTCAAAAGATCTATCCAGAAGAAACGTGGCTCCAGGCCTGTGTTGCCGACATTGACCTTCGCCGCCTCCAGCGCCTCGAAATCCGCTTCGTAAAGGTCAAGCGCCGATATGCCGGGTGAGCGGGCGGCGACTTCGGCGGCGACATAGCCCCAACCGGCACAGAAATCCGCAACGCTGCCACGCAGATCGTTGGGCAGATTTTCGACCAGCAGCTTCGATCCGGCATCGATCTTGTCGAACGAAAACATGCCTGGGGCCGTGCGGAAGCGGTCCTCGACCACCAAGTCCGGATTGGCGGCGCGAAGCGTTGCCGCGGCGACGGTATCGGCCGGCCGGCGAAACCAGAAGGCAATGCCGTGATGCTTCGGCAGGTGGCCTTCGGGCGGCACAAGGGCGCCGACATGCTTGCGCAGGCTGGCGATACCATCGTCCTTACCGCCGGCGACGACGATCAACCCGCCTGATGCCACGTGCTCGATCGCTTCTGCGACGCGCAACTCGTTTTGTCCGCGATGGCGGCCAGCGAGCACTAGCGCCGCGTCGAAAGCCTTGCCTTCCACTTGCGGCGTGACGGTGAAGCCGGACGCCTGCAAGGCGCGAAAATGCGGCCTGAAGCCTTGGACGAGATGAAGCTTGGCATCGAAGCCTTCGAGCAAGCGAAAGCCGGGCTCGGCACCGAGAAAAAGAATACGTTCATCCTTTCGCGGCAGGGAAACGGTCCCGGCCTCGAAAGGATGGAAAAGCGTCTTCAGCGGCTCGGCGGACATTCACCACTCTTGAACTGCAAGGCTGTTGTTGAAATGCAAACGGGCGCGACCTTCCGGCGCGCCCGCTTCGATTGCTTTATGCGTTCGACGGAACGCAACCCCGCTTAGGCGGCGTTTTCTTCGCCTTCGCTCTTCTTATCGCGGGCGATTTCCTTGCCGGTGGCCTGGTCGACGACCTTCATCGACAGGCGGACCTTGCCGCGCTCGTCGAAGCCCATCAGCTTGACCCAGACCTTGTCGCCTTCCTTGACCACATCGGAGGTCTTGGCGACGCGATCATTGGCGAGCTGCGAGATGTGGACGAGGCCGTCACGCGGACCGAAGAAGTTGACGAAAGCGCCGAAGTCGGCGGTCTTGACGACCGTGCCTTCGTAGATTTCACCGACTTCCGGCTCGGCGACGATGGTGTGGATCCACTTCTTCGCCGCCTCGATTTCCTTGGCGTTGGCCGAAGCGATCTTGACCGTGCCGTCATCCTCGATGTTGATCTTGGCGCCGGTCTTTTCGACGATCTCGCGGATGACCTTGCCGCCCGAGCCGATCACGTCGCGGATCTTGTCGGTCGGGATGTGCATGACCTCGATGCGCGGCGCGAACTCGCCGAGCTCGGCACGCGCGCCGGACAGCGCATGGGCCATTTCGCCGAGAATGTGCTGACGGCCATCCTTGGCCTGGTCGAGGGCGATCTTCATGATCTCCTCGGTGATGCCCTCGATCTTGATGTCCATCTGCAGCGAGGTGATGCCGTAGGCGGTGCCGGCAACCTTGAAATCCATGTCGCCGAGGTGGTCCTCGTCGCCGAGGATATCGGAGAGCACGGCGAAGCGCTCGCCTTCCTTGATCAGGCCCATCGCAATGCCGGCGACCGGCTTGGCCAGCGGCACACCGGCATCCATCAGCGCCAGCGAGGTGCCGCAGACGGTAGCCATCGAGGACGAGCCGTTGGACTCGGTGATCTCCGAAACGACGCGCAACGTATAGGGGAACTGGTCGGCGGTCGGCAGCATCGGCCGGATGGCGCGCCAGGCGAGCTTGCCGTGGCCGATTTCGCGGCGGCCGGGCGAACCCATACGGCCCGTTTCACCGACCGAATAGGGAGGGAAATTGTAGTGCAGGAGGAACTTCTCCTTGTACATGCCGGTCAGCGAATCGACATACTGCTCGTCCTCGCCGGTGCCGAGCGTGGCGACGACCAGCGCCTGGGTCTCGCCGCGAGTGAACAGCGCCGAGCCGTGTGTGCGCGGCAGGACGCCGACTTCCGAGACGATCTTGCGGACCGTCTTCAGGTCGCGGCCGTCGATGCGCGAGCCGGTGTCGAGGATGTTCCAGCGCACGACCTTGGCCTGGAGTTCCTTGAACACGGTGCCGATCTGTTCGGACGTGTATTTGGCCTCTTCGCCTTCTGCCGGCGCAAACGCGGCCTTGACCTTCGCCTTGACGGCGTCGACGGCGGCATAGCGCTTCTGCTTGTCGGTGATCTTGTAGGCATCGCGAAGCTCGCCTTCGACGATCTTGAGCATCTCGGCTTCAAGCGCGGAATAGTCCGGCGCGGTGAAATCGCGCGGGTCCTTGGCGGCGACTTCGGCCAGCTTGATGATCGCGTCGATCACCGGCTGGAAGCCCCTGTGGCCGAACATGACGGCGCCGAGCATCAGATCCTCGCCGAGTTCCTTGGCTTCGGACTCGACCATCAGCACGGCGTCGGCGGTGCCGGCGACGACCAGGTCGAGCTTCGATTCCTGCATCTCGTCGACATGCGGGTTGAGCACGTATTCGCCGTTAATGTAGCCAACGCGGGCGCCACCAACCGGGCCCATGAACGGCACGCCGGACAAGGTCAGTGCGGCGGAGGTGGCGACGATCGACAGGATGTCCGGATCATTTTCGAGATCGTGCTGGACGACGGTGACAACGATCTGGGTGTCGTTCTTGTAGCCTTCGGCGAAGAGCGGGCGGATCGGGCGGTCAATCAGGCGGGAAACCAGCGTTTCCTTCTCGCTCGGACGGCCTTCACGCTTGAAATAGCCACCCGGGATCTTGCCGGCGGCGTAAGTCTTTTCCTGGTAGTTGACCGTCAGGGGAAAGAAATCGAGGCCGGGCTTCGGCTCTTTCATCGAGACGACGGTGGCGAGAACCTTGGTTTCGCCATAGGTGGCCAGCACCGCGCCGTCAGCCTGACGTGCGATCTTGCCGGTTTCGAGAATGAGCGGACGGCCGCCCCATTCGATTTCCACTTTGTGGTAATTGAACATATCTTGTCCTTCGTATGCGGAAAGGGCCGCGCCGTTTCAGCGTGCGCGGATGCCCCTTTCCCTTGGCTTCCTTTCTCGGGCAGCCACGGGCAAGACAACGGGAAGCTCGGCTATTCGGCGCATTTGCCGCACGAGCGTCCTGCAATCCTGCCCCATGACCGTCCATGGGCGGTTTCGAGTGGCCCTCTGCTGTTTCGAAACCGGGTTGGCCAATCGATCCGACTGGCCTTGCGCGTGAACCCGAAAACCAGGTTTTCGGAAAGTATCCTGCGCAAATCTAAAACTTCAGAGCGTCCTTTGCGCATCCAAACCGGTGCGCGGCGCTCTGCTTTCTTCATTGGAGCCTTGGATGATCCGATGCTCCAATGCGCGACCGGCGGGCTCTCGAAAGAACCCGCCGGTCAATTCGTCAACGGCGCAGACCGAGCTTCTCGATCAGCGTCTGATAGCGCGCGTCGTCCTTGCGCTTGAGATAATCAAGCAGGCTGCGGCGCTGGGAAACGAGAGCGAGCAGGCCACGGCGGGAATGGTTATCCTTCTTGTGGTCCTTGAAATGATCGGTCAGGTTCTTGATGCGCTCGGAAAGGATGGCCACCTGGACTTCCGGAGACCCGGTATCGCCCTTGGCGGTTGCGAATTCGCCCATCAATTCCTTCTTGCGTTCGGCAGTAATCGACATCGTGTTTTTCCTTGTCTGTTTGAGGAAACGGGACGCCCTCAGCCGGGATGTCGTCCAGCAGGGGCCGGTGCAAGCAACGCGTCAAAGCGCGAAGCTGCGGCGCATATAGTGCAATTCCGACAAAAAGGCCAGCCCAATTCACAAGCCGGCTTTTTGCTGCATAAACGGGCACTTCCGCATGGTCAGAGCCATTTCTTCCATTTGAAGTATGCGTAGAGCCCGACCGCAACAATCGCCATGAAGACGAGCGACAGGGGATAGCCGTAATAGGCTTTCAGCTCCGGCATGTTCCAGGGCGAGGTGTCGGGGTCGAAATTCATACCCCATACGCCGACGAGAAAGGTGAGCGGCATGAAGATCACCGAGACGATGGTCAAATAGCTGATGACGTCGTTGGTGCGCGCCTGGCTGAGCGACAGGTGCATCTCGATCAGGCCGGTCAGCATATCGCGCTGGGTTTCGACCAGTTCGATCAATCGCAGCGAATGATCCAGCGTGTCGTTCAGGAATAATTTGGTTTCGGCCTTCACATAAGAGACGTCGTTGCGGATCATGGTCGCCAGCGCGTCGCGCATCGGCCAAAGCACGCCCTTCAGCACATTGGCGTCGCGCCGCAATTCGTGAAGCTGCCGCATCTGGTGCTTGTGCGCCTGGTTCAGCATCTGGTCCTCGATGCTGTCGACCAATTCGCCGGCAGCCTCGATCGGCGGGAAATAGCTGTCGACGATGGCGTCGATCAAAGCATAGGCGAGATAGTCGGCGCCGCGCGAGCGCAAGCGGTTGGGCACCGAGCTCGCGATCCGCTTGCGCACGGGATCGAACGGGTCGCCTTCGCGCTCCTGGAAGGTGACGACGAAGTTCTTGCCGAAGAAGACGGCGATCTGTTCGTAACGATGGGCGGTGACATCGTCGATCATCCTGACGACGACAAAGGCATGGTCCTCGAAGAAATCCACCTTGGGCCGCTGACCGGTGTTGACGACATCTTCCAGCGCCAGCGGATGCAGGTTGAAGATCCCGCCGATCTCCTCGATCAGCTGGATGTTGGCGAGGCCTGTGCAGTCGAGCCAGATGATCGGCCAATTGTGGCAATGGGTGTTGACGTCGTCGATGCTGGCATTGTCGATCGTCTTGAACTTCTCAGGCGAGATCAATGTCAGCCTGAGCTCGGAGCGGCGCGCCGCCGGGTCGGCGATCAGCGTGCCCGGCGAAGCCCCGACCGGTGGCCGCCGTGTTTTGAGCGCCGCTCGCTTGTTGACCGTGTCAGCCTTTGCCATGTGCCCCCTCGAGTGCAGCGTCGAACGGCACTACAGCACAGCGCATCCTTTCGGACGACAAACGACGCCGTAGCCCTGTTGATTTAGCGCATGATCCTTTCCCAAAATAGAATCCGGTTTGGAGATCATGCGCCGGGCGACAGCTGTTACCCGACAAAGACCCGCTTTGGCTTGAACATGCCTTGCTCGATGGCGCCGATGGCGACCAGCTTGCCGCGCGCGGTGGCGCAGGCCTCCTCAGCTTCTACCGGCGCGTCACGGCCGCGAATGATGACCGGATTGCCGAGGCGGATTTTGGTTGCCGCATCGTCGCTGATCGCAACCTGCGGCAAGCATTCGAGCGCCGCGGCGGTGTCGACCAGAAGTGCATCGATGGCACCGAAGTCGATCGGCGCGTCCGCTGCTTGCGAAGCGTCCTCGCTCTGTTCGCCGAAGCGGGCGGCCTCCAGCTCGGCCAAGGTGACGAAATCTCCCTGCGTGAACGGCTCGACCTCGACCCGCCGCAGCTCGGCGATGTGACCAAAACAGCCAAGGTCGCGCCCCATGTCGCGCGCCAGCGAGCGGACATAGGTGCCCTTGCCGCATTCGACCTCGAAGATGGTGCGATCGGCCATGTGCTCGACCAGGTCGAGCCGGCCGATCTCGACCTCGCGTGCCGGAATGTCGACCGTCTCGCCGTCGCGGGCAAGGTCGTAGGCGCGCTCGCCGGCGATCTTGATCGCTGAGAATTGCGGCGGTGTCTGCATGATCACGCCGGTATATTTCGAAAGCAGCGCCAGCACTTCGGATTCCGCCGGACGGAGGTCTGAGCTTTTGGTCGCCGCGCCTTCGAGGTCGTCGGTCGAACGCTCCTCGCCCCAGGCAACGGTGAAGCGGTAGACCTTGGCGCCGTCCTGGACGTAAGGCACGGTCTTGGTCGCCTCGCCAAGCGCGATCGGCAGCATGCCCGACGCCAGCGGGTCGAGCGTGCCGGCATGGCCGGCCTTTTCCGCCAGGAACAGCCATTTGATCTTGGAGACGGCTTCGGTCGAGCCCATGCCGACCGGCTTGTCCAGTACCAGCCAGCCCGAGATCGGCCGGCCCTTCTTCTTGCCGCGACGCGCCACTATTCGCTGTCCTTCCGGTCGTCTTTGTCTTTGTCTTTGTCGTCGGCGCTGAGATCGCGCGCCACTTCGGGCGAGTGCAGCAATTCGTTGATCTTCTGGAAATTATCGTAGCTGGTATCGAGCCGGAAGCGGAATTCCGGCATGTACTTCATCTGCCGCAGCGCGCCGGAGACGCGGCCGCGGACGAACTTGGCATGCTTGTTGAGCGCTTCGACCACCGCACCGGCATCCTTGGCGCCGAGCGGCGAGACGAAGGCGGTGGCGATCTTCAGATCGGGCGACATGCGCACTTCGGAGACCGAGACCACTGTGTTCTCGATCAGCGGATCGAGGATCTCGCCGCGCTGCAAGGTTTCGGATAGCGCATGGCGCACCTGCTCGCCGACGCGCAGCATGCGCTGGGATGGGCCTGACGGGGTCGAACGGGGCATTTTCCTCGGTCCTGAAATCGTGAAGCGCGGGATGGAATCGCGCCGCATGTCTCATATGGTTTGGGCGGCGGCCTTTCGACCACCGCCCGGTCTCAATAGATGCTCGAACTCAAGACGCTCGAACTCAGAGCGTCCTGGTTACCATCTCGACGCGGAAGCACTCGATGACGTCACCGACGCGCATGTCCTCGTAGTTCTGGAAGGCCATGCCGCATTCCTGACCGCCCGGAACTTCCGAAACCTCGTCCTTGAAGCGCTTCAGGGTCTTCAGCGTGCCTTCGTGGATGACGACGTTGTCGCGGATCAGGCGCACGCCCGCACCACGCTCGACCTTGCCTTCGGTGACACGGCAGCCGGCGATCTTGCCGACCTTGGTGATGTCGAAGATCTCGAGGATCTCGGCATTGCCGATGAAGGTCTCGCGACGCTCCGGTGATAGCAGGCCGGAGAGCGCCGCCTTAACGTCATCGACGAGATTGTAGATGATCGAATAGTAGCGGATCTCGATGCCTGCCGCAGCCGCGGCCGCACGCGCCTGCACATTGGCACGAACGTTGAAGCCGATGATCGCAGCCCCCGAGGTCTCCGCCAGCGACACGTCGCTTTCGGTGATGCCGCCGGCGCCCGCATGGCCGAGGCGGGCGCGCACCTCGTCGGTGCCGAGATTGTCGAGCGCCGCGTTGATCGCCTCGATCGAGCCCTGCACGTCGCCCTTGATGACCAGCGGGAATTCCTTCAATCCGCTGGTCTGCAATTGCGACATCATCTGTTCAAGCGAGCCGCGCTGGCCGGCATGCCTGGCCACCGCCTTCTCGCGCGCCAGACGTTGGCGATATTCGGTGATCTCGCGGGCGCGGGCTTCGTTGTTGACAACGGCGAAGCGGTCGCCGGCCAGCGGCGTACCTTGCAGACCGAGGACTTCCACCGGCATTGCCGGCGGCGCTTCCTTGACCTGATCGCCGCGATCGTTGACCAGCGCGCGCACCCGGCCCCACTCGTTGCCGGCGACGAGAATGTCGCCCGGCATCAGCGTGCCGGTCTGCACCAGCACGGTTGCGACTGGGCCGCGGCCCTTGTCGAGCTGGGCTTCGATGACAACGCCTTCGGCGGTGCGGTCCGGATTGGCCTTCAGGTCGAGGATTTCGGCCTGCAGCAGGATCGCTTCGAGCAACTTGTCGAGATTGATGCCCTTGGTCGCCGACACCTCGACATCCAGCACCTCGCCGCCCATGGATTCGACGAACACCTCATGGCGCAGCAGTTCCGAGCGCACCTTCTGCGGGTCGGCGTCGTGCTTGTCGATCTTGTTGATCGCCACGATGATCGGAACGCCGGCCGCCTTGGCGTGGTTGATCGATTCGATCGTCTGCGGCATCACGCTGTCGTCGGCCGCCACCACCAGGATGGCGATATCGGTCGCCTGGGCACCGCGGGCACGCATCGCCGTGAAGGCGGCGTGGCCGGGCGTGTCGATGAAGGTAATCTTGTTACCGTTCTTCTCGACCTGATAGGCGCCGATATGCTGCGTAATGCCACCGGCTTCGCCGGACACCACGTTGGCATTTCGGATGGCATCGAGCAACGAGGTCTTGCCGTGATCGACATGGCCCATGATGGTTACCACCGGCGGACGCGGCTGCAGGTCCTCGGGACGATCGGCGATGTTGAACAAGCCCTCTTCGATGTCGGACTCGGCGACGCGGCGGACCGTGTGGCCAAATTCGGTCGCGACGAGTTCGGCCGTGTCGGCGTCGATGACGTCGCCAGGCTTCAGGATCTGGCCCTGCTTCATGAAGAACTTGACCACGTCGACAGCGCGCTCGGACATGCGCTGCGCCAGCTCCTGGATGGTGATGGTTTCGGGCAGGATCACTTCACGCATGACTTTCTCGCGTGGCTCATTATGCAACGCGCGCTTGAATTTCTCCTGACGGCGGCGCATCGACGACAGCGAGCGGGCGCGCGCATCCTCGTCGGAAAGCGCCGAATTCAGCGTCAGCTTGCCGCGGCGGCGGTCTTCCTCGCCCTTGGTCGGTTTGGCCGGACGCGCCACTTCGGGCGTGACCAGACGGCGCACTGGTGCGCCGGCACCGGTCCGCTTCGGCTTGACCTCTTCCTCGTCATCGACTGTCGCCAGTTCGGCGGCCAGCGGCGCACGGCGGCGTGCCTCTTCCTCGGCACGGCGGCGGGATTCAGCCTCGGCTTGCAGCCGTGCCTCTTCCTCGGCCTGACGGCGAGCCGATTCCTCGCGCTCGCGGCGGCGGCGCTCCTCGTCCTCGCTGCGGCGCTTGGCCTCCTCGATGGCGCGTTGGCGATCCTCGACGTCACGGACCTTCGAGCCCTCGAGAGCCCGGCGGCGTGCTTCCATTTCCTGGCGCGACAACTCGTTCAGCACCATGCCGCCGCGTTCGACCGGCGGCGGAGGCGGCGGCGCCTTGGGGGCTTCCTGCACGGCAGGCGCTGCCGCGACCGGCTTCGGCGTGAAGACGGACACAGGCGCTGCCGCCGGCTCCGGCTTGTCGCCGGGCAGCGAGAACTTGCGCTTCTTGGTCTCGACAACCACCGATTTGGTGCGGCCGTGCGAGAAGTTCTGGCGCACCGTGCCCTGTTCCATACCGGGGCGCTTCAGCGTCAAGGTCTTCTTCGGCGTAACACTCAGCGTCTTGTCGTCGCCCGATTTCGTATCGCTCATTCCATATCCTCTGCGGCATCATCTTCGTCAGCAACGGCCGCAAGCATTGCCAGATCGTCCGGGGAACCGCCCCGATATCGGTCGAGCGCAACCATGCGCTTCTGGACCGCCCTGCCCGCGTCTCCCGCGAGAACGGCAGCATGTATCACATTTGTACCCCCCAATGCCAAGCTCAACTCGGCCTCAGAGAAAAGTTTGTAAGCGCGGATCGCAGGCCCGCCGAGGTGGACGGTTGCCCGTCGCGCCTGGCTTATCTTGCGGACGCCATCGTCGGAAGCCTCGGTCGCGTGGAGCACGAAAAGTGCAAGTCCGCCGCGCACGGCGCTCTCGACCTTGGTCGCTCCGAGCGCTATGGCGCCCGCCTTGCGGGCCAGGCCAAGCATGCCCAGAGCGGACCTGGAAAGCAGCGCGTCGACCATGCCGCCAAGATCGGCTGGCACGGTCACCTGCGCCTTAAAAGCACGGGCAAACAGGTTTTTCGCCGCTGCCTTGTCTATATGTAGGCGGTCGGCGGTCACCCAGCAACCGCGGCCGGGCAGGTTTCTCTTGATGTCCGGAACGACGGCCGAATCCGGGCCGACGACGAAACGGATCAGCTCATCCGGTTCGGCTTGCCTGCGGGTGACGATGCAGGTGCGATCGTTCATCTCGTCCAAGGGCGGGTTCGGTGCGATGCGGTTTCACCTCACGCACCGACGGTTTCGTCAGCCGGCACGCCCTCGGCGGCAAGCTCGTCTTCGGTGATCCAGCCAGCCTTCAGGCGAGCGGCCAAGACCATTTGCTCGGCATCGGCGCGCGACACGCCGTGGTTGGCGAGCACACCCGGGAATACTTTCGTCTCGCCGTCCTTGCGTTCCTTCCAGCCGGTCAGGTCGTCGGCGGCGTAGCCGGCGAAATCCTCGATCGTCTTCACGCCGTCCTCGCCGAGCGTCACCATCATGGCGGTGGTGATGCCGGGAATCTCGCGCAGCTCGTCCTTAACGCCGAGCGCCTTGCGCTTCTCGTCATGCTCGGCTTCGATCTTCTCCAGATATTCGCGGGCGCGGGTCTGGATCTCCGAAGCCGTGTCCTCGTCGAAGCCGTCGATCGACGCGATTTCGCCGGAATCGACATACGCGACCTCCTCGACGCTGGTGAAGCCTTCGGAAGCGAGCACCTGGCCGACCATCTCGTCGACGTCGAGGGCTTCCATGAACAGCGACGACCGTTCAACGAATTCCTTCTGGCGCCGTTCGCTCTCTTCCTGCTCGGTCAGGATGTCGATATCCCAGCCGGTGAGCTGCGAGGCAAGACGGACGTTCTGGCCGCGGCGACCGATGGCCAGCGACAGCTGGTCGTCGGGGACGACGACCTCGATGCGCTCGGCATCCTCGTCGAGCACGACCTTGGCGACTTCCGCCGGCTGCAATGCATTGACGATGAAGGACGCGGCCGAGGGCGACCACGGAATGATGTCGATCTTCTCGCCCTGCAATTCGCCGACGACCGCCTGGACGCGGCTGCCGCGCATGCCGACGCAGGCACCGACCGGATCGATGGAGCTGTCACGGGAGATGACAGCGATCTTGGCGCGCGAACCCGGATCGCGGGCGACCGACTTGATCTCGATGATACCGTCGTAGATTTCCGGCACTTCCATGGTGAACAGTTTCGCCATGAACTGCGGATGGGTGCGCGACAGGAATATCTGCGGGCCGCGTTGTTCGCGGCGCACGTCATAGACGTAGGCGCGGACGCGATCGCCATATTTATAGTTTTCGCGCGGGATCAGCTCGTCCCGGCGGATAATCGCCTCGCCGCGGCCGAGATCGACGATGACGTTGCCGTATTCGACACGCTTGACGGTGCCGTTGACGATCTCGCCGATACGGTCCTTGTACTCGTCATATTGCCGGTCGCGCTCGGCCTCGCGCACCTTCTGCACGATGACCTGCTTGGCCGACTGGGCGGCGATGCGGCCGAAATCCATCGGCGGCAGCTGTTCGGCGATGAAATCGCCGAGCTGGGCGTCCGGATTGCGCTCGCGCGCCGAGGAAATGGCAATCTGCGTCGCGTAGTCGTCGACCTTCTCGACCACTTCCATCAGCCGCTGCAGCTTCATCTCGCCGGTATTCGGATTGATATCGGCCCGGATATTGGTTTCCTGGCCGTAGCGCGAGCGCGCGGCCTTCTGGATCGCATCGGCCATAGCGGCGATGACGATCGACTTGTCGATCGACTTTTCACGCGCGACCGCATCGGCGATCTGCAGCAGTTCAAGCCTGTTGGCGCTTACAACCATCTTCTTTCTCCCGAGCTTGTTGCCGACCTTACGGCCGGCAGCCCAATCACATTTCCTGTTCGGTTTCGTCTTCCGCACCCTCTGGTGCGTCTTCGGGTTCGCCGCGGCGTTTTCTGGCTTCCTTGCGCGCCCGGTTATCCTTCGACAGCGCATCGCGGATAAGATCATCGGTCAGAACCAGCCGCGCTTCGGCAATCGCATCGTAGGGAACACGCACCGTCGGCTCCTCGCCGTAAGCGGCCTTGTCGCGCTCGATCAGCACACCGTCCGCGTCGCTTTCGGCGATCTTGCCCTTGAAGCGCTTGCGGTCGGCGACGAGAACCGACGTTTCCATCTTCACCAGATGGCCGGTCCAGGCTGCAAAGTCCGATTTGCGGACCAGCGGCCTGTCGATGCCCGGCGACGACACTTCGAGATGATAAGCCTTCTCGATCGGATCATCGACATCGAGCGCCGGCGATACTGCCCGGCTGACCTCTTCACAATCCTCGACAGTCATCGTGCCGTCCTCGCGCTCGGCCATGATCTGCAGCGTCAGCCCGTTCTGGCCCGACAGATGCACACGTACCAAGCGGAAACCGATGGCGCGCAGTACCGGCTGAACGATCAGCGCGATGCGCGCATCGATGCCGCTTTCGCGGATGATGCGGTCGTCGCCTTCGCTTGCCGTCACTGTCATTCGGTCCCTGTCGTTCGATTCCTGCTTGGCCGGCAGGTAATAAAAAAGAGCGGGACCGGGTGGACCCACTCTTCGTCATACCGACCAAGAATTTGAAGCTGATATAGACGATCGTGGCCGTCGTTTCAAGCCCGTCGTGCATGACGGCAAGGCTCCGAGTCCGCAGCGCTGCGCCAAATGCATGGCGCCCATGCAGTAATCCTCCTTTGAGCACCGGCAACGCACGACTATCTATGTTGCATTGCACAATTGGAGCGCTCACTACGCTCGGAAGGATCCGATCATGAACAATCGTGGATTTTTTTAGCCATAGGCGACTTTTTTAGCGTGTTTGGCAGCGCCGTAGCAGCGTCGCGTGCTGTGGAAAACGGTCTCAAGCCGCGTGCGAATGATCTGCGCAATCTGGGCATGGAGCCGGCAGCCTTCGATAAAATCCGCCGCTTCTAAGCCAAGTGAACAGGAGAGCCTTCGGCCGCTCAGCTCGGACTTCCTGCTATTTCCGCACAAAGGTGAGATAGGCGGGCCGTCGGCCCTCGCGAATGGCCTTGGCCTCATAGCGCGTCCCCGGCCAGCCATCATAGGGCCGACGCCAGTCGGCTGCTTCGTTTGCCTGCCACGTGAAGGCGCCATGCGCCCGGCAATGCAGCAGCGTCCAGTTCACATAGCTGTCGATGTCTGACGCAAAGTGGAACTTTCCGCCGTGCTTCAAGACGCGCGCGAAGCGGTCGAGATTGACCGGGCTGACGAAGCGCCGCTTCCAGTGCTTCTTCTTCGGCCACGGATCCGGGTAGAGAAGGTCGATGCCGTCAAGCGAAGCCTGCGGCAGCCAGTCAAGCAGGCGTGTGGCGTCGTCGTCATAGACGCGCAGATTAGCAAGCGGCCGCTCCCGGACCGCCATCATCATCTTGGCCATGCCGTTGACGAAAGGCTCGACGCCGATAAAGCCGGTCGCCTGGCTGGCCGTGGCACGGTGCAGAAGATGTTCGCCGCCGCCAAAACCGATTTCGAGCTGGACAGCGGAAACTTCGGCTTCGAAAAGGCTGCGCAGATCGGCCGGCGGTTCAACCGTCAGATCGAGCCTGTAGGCGGCGAAGCCGCTCTCCAGCGCCGCCGCCTGCTGCGGTCGGATGGTCTTGCCGCGCCGGCGACCGAAAAACGCCTCGGTCGCACGGCTTGGCCGGTCCTTCGGGTCCATAGGCGCCGTTGTTAGGCGGCGACTGCTTCGGCGACCGGTTCGGCGAGAGCGTCCTTGAGCGCCTTGGCGAGATCGGTCTTCTCCCAGGAGAAGGATCCGTCGCGGCCGGCCTTGCGGCCAAAATGGCCGTAGGACGACGTCTTGGCATAGATCGGCTTGTTGAGATCGAGGTGGCGGCGGATGCCGGACGGCGATAGGTCCATCACAGTGCGCAGTGCACGCTCGAGCTTTGCCTCGTCGACCTTGCCGGTGCCGTGGAGGTCGACGTAGATCGACAGCGGCTGGGCGACACCGATCGCATAGGAAAGCTGGATAGTGCAGCGATCGGCAAGCTTCGCGGCAACCACGTTCTTGGCGAGATAGCGCGCCGCATAGGCGGCCGAGCGGTCGACCTTGGTGGTGTCCTTGCCGGAGAAGGCGCCGCCGCCATGGGGCGCAGCCCCACCATAGGTGTCGACGATGATCTTGCGGCCGGTCAGGCCGGCGTCGCCGTCAGGTCCGCCGATGACGAACTTGCCAGTCGGGTTGATGTACCAATTGCAATTGTCGGCGATCTTCAGGTCGCCTAGTGCTTCGCGGATATAGGGCTCGACGACGTTGCGCACCTTCTTCGAATCCCACGTCTCATCGAGATGTTGGGTCGACAGCACGATCTGCGTCACTTCCGCCGCTTTGCCGTCGACATAGCGGACTGTCACCTGGCTCTTGGCATCCGGCCCGAGCCTGCCGGCATCACCGCTGCCCTCATGGCGCGCAGCGGCCAGCAATTCGAGGATCTTGTGGCTGTAATAGATCGGCGCCGGCATCAGGTCCGGCGTTTCGCGGCAGGCATAGCCAAACATGATGCCCTGATCGCCGGCTCCTTCCTCGCCTTGCCGGTCGGAAGCGTTGTCGACGCCTTGGCCGATATCCGGCGATTGGCCGTGCAGCAGGACCTCGATCTTGGCCGTCTTCCAGTGGAAGCCGGCCTGCTCGTAGCCGATTTCGCGGATTGCCTTGCGTGCGACCGACTTGAACTTGGCCGGGTTGACAATCGGATGGCCGGCCGCATCCTTCAGGACGTTGCCCTCCTTGTCCTTCTTGAGCAGCGTCTCGGGGACGCGCACTTCACCGGCGATGACAACGCGATTGGTCGTCGCGAGCGTCTCGCAGGCGACGCGGACTTTCCACGGGTCCATGCCGGTCTTTCTGGCCTCGCGGTAGACGAGATCGACAATCTCGTCGGAGATACGATCGCAGACCTTGTCGGGATGGCCCTCGGCAACGGATTCCGAGGTGAAGAAATAATTGTGCCGCGTCACGGGTGTCCCCTCTTGAAAAAATATCGGCAGGCCGCCGATTTTGGCGCGCCAGTTGTTAACGGTGCCGGGCGCCGCTCGTCAAGTCGTGCAGCCGTTCTAGCATGAATTTTGACGTTATTATCTTTGCGTCCAGAAGACGGCGGCAGGGCGCACTACCCTCATCTCTTGCACTCACAGGCTGAAGAGAACGGTTTCGTGGAAGCATGTCGAGCAAAATCGATCCGCGCGTCGGCGCATCTGCGGAATGCACATCCCACGGTGCACTCAGCCACGAGAAATTGCATGCCCGGCTACGGCCAGTCAATCGACCTCGTCGACGGAGAGCGACTTCACAAGCTCGATGATCTTGCGACGCACTTTCACGTCGGCGATCTTGACGAAGGCGCGGTTCAGCTGGAGGCCTTCCGGGCTGCCGCAGAATTCGACGGCGGAGGTCATCGACGCATCCTCGGCAAATCCACGGTTGCCCACGGCCTCCTGACCGGGCGCATCCTCGAAAAAGAAGGCGACGGGAACGCCGAGTATCGAGGCGATTGCCTGCAAACGACTGGCGCCGACGCGATTGGTGCCTTTTTCGTACTTTTGGATCTGCTGGAACGTTATGCCGAGGTTTTCGCCCAGTTTTTCCTGACTCATTCCCAGCATATTGCGGCGAAGCCGGATGCGGCTTCCGACGTGGATGTCGATCGGATTCGGCTTTTTCTTGTTTTCTTCTGTCATTTTTTCCTCGCCGAATTTTTCCGGCTTTTTCTATTTTGCTGCCCAAACGACGCCGCGGCCCGTGCCCCAACAGAACGACCTTATCGACTTCGAGAATTTTCAGGCGCTTACAGTATGAGTTTCTAATGTGTCGGCTGTCAATTCGCCCGTAGCCTTTGCCTTACGTTCAAAATGCATGCCGCAACGGCAAGCAAAAACATGATCAGCATTCCGTTAATGCGTCGTTGGCCGGAGGAAACGATGGCTTGGTTGGAGATCGGCACACGCACATCGATGGCGCCGCGTGCGTCGATAGCCAGCGCGTCGACGATGCGTCCTCGCGGGTCGACAACGGCCGAAATGCCGTTATTGGCCGCGCGCAACAGGGGCACCCCATTCTCCACCGCCCGGATCTGCGCCTGCCTGAAGTGCTGGTACGGCCCTGGCGTGTCGCCGAACCAGGCGTCATTGGTGACGTTCACAATAAGCTCGGCTGACGTGGCGTCAACCGCGACCAGATCGGGAAAGATGACCTCATAGCAAATAAACGGCAGCGCCCGGATGCCGCCGGGCAGCGTGATCGGGTGCCGCTCATTGCCGGCCGCGAAGGTCATTGGGCCGGCGACAAGCTGCTCAAGCCCAAAGCGGCCGAGCAGATCGGCGAAAGGCAGGTATTCACCAAACGGTACCAGATGAACCTTGTCGACGGCATCGACGATTTCGCCCCTTTCGTCGATCGCCACGACCGAGTTGTAGTAACGGCTTCCGGTCGCCGAGCCGCCTTCCTCGCGAACGACGCCGGCGACCAGCATCTGGCCATCGCCGAGCATCTCTCCGATGGCAGGCAAGGCATCCGGACGTTCGGTGAACAGAAACGGCACGGAGGTCTCCGGCCACAGGATCAACTGCGGCCTGTCATGGCCGGGTTCCGGCGCTTTGGCCGAAAGCCCCATCATGGTGGCGAAGATGCGGTCACGCACCGAGGCATCCCATTTTTCCGTGAGGTCGACGGCAGGCTGCACGATACGGACGTCGAGGCTGCGGGCGGCCGGCTTTTCGGGGGCGGCGAGCCTGATATAGCCGAAGCCGGCATGGGCAACGACCAGAACGACAAGCAATGCCACGCCGAGGCGAAGATGCCGGCGCGCCGCAAGCAGGGCCGGCAGTGCAAAGACGAAGACTGCAAGCGCATTCATGCCGATCATGCCGGTCACCGACACGCTCTGCATCAGCAAAGGCACCGGCATCGCCGCATAGCCGACGGCATTCCAGGGAAAGCCGGTGAACAGGAAGCCGCGCAACCATTCCGCCAGCGCAAAGCCGAAGGCGAGCGCGGCGATGCGGCCGATGTCATTGCTCCACAACAGCCGGGCAACCACGGCGGCGAAGCCATAGAAGAAGGCCAGCGCGAGGGGGATGCCAACCACCGCGAACGGCAAGGCCCAGGCGAAGCTGTCGGCCTCGACCAGAAGCGCCGAGCCAACCCACCACAGACCGGCAAGAAAGTAGCCGAAACCGAACCACCAGCCGATGGCGAAAGCCGGCAGCAAGCGTCGCAGAACACCGTCCGAGGCTTCGCCGGTCGCGCCATCGAGAAGCCACACCAGCAGCGGGAACGAAACGAAACAGACGGCGAAGAAATCGTAAGGCGCCTGAGCGAGAACCGCCAGCGCGCCGGCAAGAAACGCCACCAGCGCGCGCCGCCAGCCCCAAAGCAGAATTATCCGGCCGGCCTGGCGCTCCATCTATGCTTCCGAGTCGTGCGAATCAGGAAGCAAGATTTATCAGGCCGCGGCCTTGGCTCCAAACCGGATAAGAGCGAACAAGTCCGCTCATAGCTATCGATGCCAGCCTTCGATCTTCAGTCCGCCCAGCCGCTCAGCCTCTTCGCGTGGGACGGAGCGGACAGTCTGGGAAAAGGTCCAGACATGGCCTTCAGGATCGCGCGCCCTGTACTGCCGTTCACCGTAGTCGGCAGGCTCCTCGACGATCTCGGCTCCCGCCGCCCTTGCACGATCACAGTGGGCATCTATCCCGTCCTTGAGGCGCGCATAGACCGACTGCGTGTTCTTGCCTGCAACTGAAGCCGGGCTGGCTATATGGTCGGCCCATTCGGAATCGATGATGATATAGCCGTCGCCGAACCGCATCTCGGAATGGACGAGCCTGCCATCGGTATCGCTGACCACCATGCTCGGCTCGAAGCCGAAAGCCTTTTCAAGCCATGTCAATGCGGCCCGCGGATCCTGGTAGAAGACGCCGGAGCCCAGTGTCGAGTGCTTGAACGGGTCCTCAATCGGCATCGAGCGAGCCGCGTCCTTCAAGCCTGCTCGGTGCGGGCGGCGCGGCGGCGGCGCTCGCCCTTCAGGGTTTCGACTATGCGCACGCGCTTGACGCGGCGTGGGTCGGCGTCGAGCACATGGAACTCGAAGCCGGGTATGGCCTGCACCACTTCGCCGCGCGCCGGCACCCGGCCAAGCGTGTTGAAGATCATGCCGCCGATCGTGTCGACATATTCGCCGTGCTCGCCGGCGGCGAAATCCTCGCCGATCATCTTGGCGACATCGTCGATCTCGGCCTTGCCGTCGACGATGAAGACGCCTTCGCCGGCCTGGGTGATCATCGGCTCGTCGTCGTCGTGCTCGTCCTCGATGTCGCCGACCACCATCTCGACGATATCCTCGAGCGAGACGAGACCGTCGGTGCCGCCATATTCGTCGATGACCAGCGCCATCTGGGTCCGTGTCGTCTGCATCCGCCCCATCAGGTCGGAGGCGAGCATCGACGGCGGCACGAACAGCACCGGTCGGATCAGGTTGAGATCGCCGATGGTGCGCGCCAGATCGACCTGGGCGAGATCGAGAACCGTTGCGACCGCGGTTTTCCTGGTCGTCCTGCCCTTTCGGACGCGGGCGACCTTGGTGATGTGCGCCAGCACGTCGCGGATATGGACCATGCCGCGCGGGTCGTCGAGCGTCTCCGAATAGACCGGCATGCGGGAATGGCCGGACTGTTCGAAGAGCCCCAGAAGATCACCCAGCTTCGTGGTGATCTCGACCGCCTCGATGTCGGCGCGCGGCACCATGACGTCCTCGACGCGCACTTCGCGCAGACGCAGGATATTGTTGAGCATGGCGCGTTCGCCGGGCGAGAAGGATTCCGCATCGCTCGCCGTTTCGGCAAGCGCACCGGCAATCTCCTCGCGCAGGCTGGTGCCGTTGCGGTGCCTGAAAAGCCCGAGCACGCGATCGAACAGGGAAGGACCGGCAGGCGATGCCTCGCTGGCGAAGCTGCCGGTCGTGGTACTCGGACTCGAGCCCTCTTCCGTCGTTTCGGAAGGCTTGATCGCACTGCCGGCATCGGGGCGGGCGGCAGTCTCTGGTTTGTCGTTCATCATCGTCCGGTCAATTGATCTTTTGTAATTACGTGTAGGGATCGGGAATGGCAAGCCTCGCAAGTGCTGCGCGCTCTGTCGCTTCCATCAGTTCCGCTTCGGCGTCGGTTTCGTGATCGTAGCCCAGCAAATGCAGCAGGCCATGGATAACGAGATGGGAGATATGGTCCTCGACCGGCTTGTCTTCCAGTGCCGCCTCGCGCGCGACCGTCTCGGCGGCCAGCACGATGTCGCCGAGCATCGGCGGCAGCGGCCCGCCCCGGGCAAACGGAAAAGCCGGAAAAGACAGGACGTTGGTCGGCTTGTCCTTGCCGCGCCAGCCGGCATTGAGCGTGCGGATATGGGCATCGTCGGAAAAGAGGATGCTGAGCTCGGAACGCCCGTCCGCACCGGTTTCGGCAAAGGCGGCCGAGACGGCATGGTCGACCAGCCGCGTCAGCGTCGTCTCGGCGGGCCAATCTCCGGCCTCGATCGCGATATCGATCTCGACGGGAAGCGGCCCCCCCGCCTTTTGCTCCTCAGCCATGCGGCCGCATAATCATATCAGCCTTCGACACCCAAGCCCCTGGCCAGCTTGCCGTCGCGGTCGTAGGCCTTGACGATCTCGGCGACCAGCGGATGCCTGACGACGTCGCCTTCGTTGAAGCGGACCGTCACCATGCCGGTGACGCCGTCGAGGATTCTCAGCGCCTCGACCAGGCCGGACTTGGTGTTTGGCGGCAGATCGATCTGGGTCGGATCGCCGGTGACGATCATGCGCGAGTTCTCGCCGAGCCGGGTCAGGAACATCTTCATCTGCATGGGCGTGGTGTTCTGCGCCTCGTCGAGGATGACGGCAGCGTGCGCCAGCGTACGGCCGCGCATGAACGCCAGCGGCGCGATCTCGATGACCTCGGCGGCAATCGCCCGCTCGACCTTGTCGGCCGGCATCATGTCGTAGAGCGCGTCATAGAGCGGCCGCAGATAAGGATCGACCTTCTCCTTCATGTCACCCGGCAGAAAGCCAAGCCGTTCGCCGGCCTCGACCGCGGGGCGCGACAGCACGATGCGTTCGACCATGCCGCGTTCGAGCAGCATTGCCGCATGCGCCACCGCCAGATAGGTCTTTCCGGTGCCGGCCGGGCCGATGCCGAAGACGAGTTCCGACCGCTCCAGCGCGCGCATATAGGCGTCCTGGTTCAGCGAGCGGGCATAGATCGTCTTCTTGCGCGTCGATATCTGGGCGGCAGACACCTTGCCCTTGCGCTCCAGTGTCGGCAGCGTCAGTTGGTCGTCGGCGGCGATCGCCATGCGCACAGCGCCGTCGACATCGGACTGGCCGATATCGGTGCCTTTCTGCAGAATTCCGTAAAGATTGTCCAAGGCGCGGCGTGCCTGCTCGGCCGCCGAGGAAGAGCCTTTGATGGTCAATTGATTGCCGCGCGAGCGGATGTCGACGCCGAGCTTCTGCTCGAGTCTGGCCAGATTCTCGTCGAATTGGCCGTAAAGGGCGCTGGCAAGCTTGTTGTTGTCGAAAGTCAGTACGATGTGCGCCATATCCGAGGCCCCCGAGGGTAGGTTCTGGGGCAGGTTCTTCACTTCAGCAGCGCTCAACCGTCTCTCCTCATCTGCCGAGACCTTCAGGCCAATTCGGCGAACAGGCTGTTGTAGCCCGTCTTCGTGATTCGTACCTGGATAATGTCACCGATTTCGCCGGCCATTTCATCAACAATAACCGGCTGCAGCCAGGGCGAGCGGCCAACCTTCTGACCGGCCTGGCGGCCCGGCTTTTCGATCAGCGTGTCGATGGTCCTGCCGATCAGGCTTGCGCCGAAATCCTGCTGCTGTTTCAGCAGTAGCGCCTGCAGCCGCTGCAGGCGCTCGTCCTTGACGGCCTCCGGCACGTGATCACTCATCTCGGCGCCCGGCGTGCCGGGGCGCAGCGAATATTTGAACGAAAAGGCCGAGGCATAGTTGACGTCTTGGACCAACTGCATGGTCGCCTCGAAATCGGCTTCCGTCTCGCCGGGAAAGCCGACGATAAAATCGCCCGACAGCGCAATGTCGTTCCGTGCGGCACGGATGCGGTCGATCAACGTCAGATAGTCCTTGGCCATATGTCTGCGGTTCATCGCCTTGAGTATGCGGTCGGAGCCGGATTGCACCGGTAAATGTAGATAGGGCATCAGCGTAGGCAAATCACGATGGGCGGCGATCAATTCATCGTCCATGTCGCGCGGATGACTGGTTGTGTAGCGCAGACGCGCCAGGCCCGGAATCTCGGCCAGCCTGAACAGCAGCCGGCCAAGGCCCCATTCTGCGCCGTTTTCACCTCTTCCATGCCAGGCATTGACGTTCTGGCCGAGCAGCGTCACCTCGCGCACGCCGGCATCCGCCAGGCGCTCGGCCTCGGCGACGATCTGTGCCACCGGCCGCGAGACTTCCGAGCCGCGTGTGTAGGGCACGACACAGAAGGTGCAGAACTTGTCGCAGCCTTCCTGAACGGTCAAGAACGCCGTCACGCCGCGCCTGATCAGTTCGGCGCGCTTCGGCTGCGGCAGATGCTCGAACTTGTCCTCGACGGCATAGTCGGTCTCGACGATCTTTTCGCCGCTCCGCGCCCTCGCCAGCACACCGGGCAGCCGGTGGTAGGTCTGCGGGCCGATGACCAGGTCGACGGCCGGCGAGCGGCGGATGATCTCGGCACCCTCGGCCTGCGCCACGCAGCCGGCGACGCCGACCAGCATTTCGCGCCCGGCCCTTGCACGCTCGGCCTTCAACTCACGGATGCGCCCAAGTTCGGAATAGACTTTTTCCGCCGCTTTCTCGCGGATGTGGCAGGTGTTGAGCAGCACCAGATCGGCCTCGCCGATAGCGTCTGTCGCGGCATAGCCGTCGGCCGCCAGCGCATCGGTCATGCGCTGCGAATCGTAGACGTTCATCTGGCAGCCATAGGTCTTGACGAAGACCTTTCTGGTCGCGGCAGGCAGAACGACTAGGTTTTCGGCGGCAGCGCCGATGTCGTCGCGTTCTATCGTGTTCAATTCCATTTCGCGGCTTCTAGCGCCTTTCCCTGACAAAAAACAGACGAATCTGGCCGGAACCTGCGCGGCTTACCGGCTTGGGCGCGGTTCGGCGAGAGCCGCCTGTACCATCTCGCGCACCTGGCGTTCCATCTGCTTTGCCGTTTCCTTGCGGCTGGAGCCCTTGGAGAAAGCAATCGCCTCGCCAAAATGCACCTCGACGTCGAGGGCGCCCTCGGCCATCAGCACCTTCAGATGCGGCATCAGCTCTTCATCGCCGATCCAGGCGGCAACCGGCCGATGCCGGCGGCCGAGCGGCACGCCATGCAGGCGCGTATAGACGATCGCCACCGGCTGGATGAAGACCTGTTCGGCCGCCCCTTCCGCAATCGCCATTGTAGCGGCGCCGAACAGCGTACTCTTGAACGGCAGGATCATGTTGCCGTCGCCGGTCGAGCCTTCGGCAAACAGCACCATGGCGTCGCCCTTAGCCATGCGGCCGGCGATCTCGCTCGCCTGGTCGCCCGACGAACGTTTGCGCTCACGTTCGATGAAGACAGTGCGCTGCAGCTTCGACAGCATGCCGATCAACGGCCAGCCGGCCATGTCGGCCCTGGCGATGAACGTCACGTCGACCATCGACCCCAGTACCATGATGTCGGTCCAGGAGATGTGGTTGGCGGCAATCAGCAATGGGCGCTGGCCGGACAGCGCCCCCTTGACATGGATGCGCAGCCCCAGCGCCCTGACGATCATCCTGTGCCAGATCTTCAGGATGAAGGTCTCGCGCCAGAGCCCGGTCCTCATCGACAGGACCTGCAGCGGCACAAGCACCAATGAGCCGACGACAACCAGCCCCAGCGCCAGGAAAATCCTGATTTTTCCGATCATCCGCACCACCCCGGCGTTTGGCTAGCGAAGATCGCGGCGCATGACAAGCGCGCCGGTCGGGCCGTGTTCCGGCGATTTGTAATAGTTGGCGCGCTTGCCGACCTCGCGGAAGCCAAGCCGCCGATAGAGCGCGATCGCAGCGACGTTGGTCTCGTCGACCTCGAGGAAAAGTGCCTCGGCGCGCTGTGCGTGCAATTCGCGCAGCACCGCATCCATCAATTGCCAGCCGAGCCCCCGGCGCCGATGCGAGCGTGCCACCGCGACCGTCAGGACCTCCCCCTCGCCGGCCGCCAGCCGCGCCAGCACGAAGCCGACCGGCGGCTTGGCGCCCTGTCCGGTCTCGCGCGCGGCATAGCCGAACACGGTGTCCTGCTCGAGCAGTGCGGCGAATTCGTCGTCGGTCCACGGCCGCGCGAAATCCTCGCGATGCAGCACCGACATGGCCGCGCTGTCGGCAATTGTCAGCGGCTCGAGCGCATAGTCCCTGCGGCGCGGCTGGAGGAACGGAATGCGCATCAGTTTTTTTGCCTCGATAAAACAAAGCCGGCCTGCGGCTTGGCGTCGGCGCCGCGCAGATAGAGCGGTTTCGGCTTTTCGCCCTCGCCCTTGGCTGCGGCCCGATGGGCATAGACGGCGATGTCGGCGGTGGCCGCCGTCCCGCCGAGATCGAAGCTGCGCCCGGCCGCCGCGGCAATTTGGGTTGCCGCCGTGCCCGCCAGAACCGGAGAGATGTCGGTCGCCATGGCTGCGGCTTGCGAGAGCGTGGTCACAGCCGGACCATAGATCAGAACCGACCTCTCATCGTAAAGCGCCGCATGGATCTCCTCGCGGCCTGCATCGAGCGCGGCGAGCACGGCGCGGCGGGGAAATATCGCTGCGGCCTCTGCGGCCAACGCCTCCAGAGTCGTCACGCCGATCGCGGGGATTTTCAGCGCCAGCGCAAGGCCGCGCGCCGCCGAGACGCCGACGCGCAGACCGGTGAAGGAGCCCGGACCGGTCGCAACGGCAATGGCGCCGAGGCCGGTAAAGTCCGTTCCGGCCGCCTTCAACGCCCCTTCGATGACACCCATCAGATGCTCGGCATGACCCTTGCCGAGATCGAGCACCGAACGGCCGAGTTCTTTCCCGGCCGCCGCGTCGTAGACGCAGGCGGCGCAGAGATTGGCGGCACAGTCGATGGCAAGCAACTTCATGAAGCGCCCGGTTGAGACAGTTTCGAAAGCAGCCTCCCTCTGCCCGCCAGGGCTGATCCCCGCAAGGGGAATATCCACAAATCTTCAGGCGACTTGCTTGGAGTGTGGGTCCAAGAAGGTAAGTTTCGACGAACGCAACTGCCACAAACCGTTGCCAGGATTAGCCGATCTGCTCGATACGCAGCACGTGATTGTCCCAGACATAGTCCGGCTCGGAACGGATCGTGCCACCGCCCTCGACAATTTCGCCGGCGCCCGTCGTCGCCATGAAGCTTTTCCCATCGGGCGCCACGCCACAGACCTCGACCAGCGCCTTGGTAGCGACGATGCGGCTGCTGGCGGTGTCGATCACGGCAAGCGAATTCCCTTCAGGCGAAGACACGGCGATGGTGCCGGCGGCAGGGTTGGCGGCGACCGAGCCGATATAGTTCCTGAAGCCGGAGAGCACGTCTTGCGACATGTCGAGCAATTGCAAGTCCTTGCCGCGCGGCGCGCGGCCGACCAGCGGGGGACGATCGGTACCCGGCCCCCTGTATTGACAGCCGAACCAGACGGTGCCGGACCGGTCGGCATCCATATGGCGGATCGACAGTTGGTGCAGCGCCGGCGGCAATTCGTGCTTTTCGGTGAGATCGCCGGTAAGGCGGTCGACCAGAACATAGGACGGCTTCATCGTTGCGATATTGAGCTCTGCGCGGCCATAATCCGGATGCGTCTCGATGCCGCCATTAGCCACAGCAATCGTCCTGCCATTGGAAAGCAGCAAAAGCTCGTGTGGGCCCATGCCGTAGGTCGGGAACTCGCCGATGCGCTTGAATTTCGCATGCGCGTCATAGACGCCGACCACGCCGGCGGCATTGTCGAAATCGTTCTCGGTGGCGTAGAGCAGCGTGCCGTCGGCCGAGAACACGCCATGGCCGAAAAAATGTCGGCCGGCAACGCTGGCAATGGTCTGCGGTTCATCGCGGCCGGTATGGTCGAAGACGACAGCAAAGGTCCCCGGCTGCCTGGCAAACACCACCGACCGCTTCGACACCGGGTCGAAAGTAACGTCGTGGCCCCGATCGGGCAGATCGATCGTGTGCAACAACTTGCCGGCCTCGGACAGGACGGCCGCGCCATAGCTGCCGTCGCGCTTGACGAAAGCGGTGGCGAAGACCGCGTCGGCGTCGAGTGTCTTTGCCCAGGCCGACGGCGCCATCGCCGCTACGAAACCAGCGCCTGCGGCCCTCAGGAAATCGCGCCGATCGATCAGCGGCGTCCTCATGATCAGTCGCCGTCCAGTGACGAGAACCCGGCGGTCAGGCCAAATTCGGCGGTCAGCCTGGTTCCGATCAGGGTCGTCAGGCTGGATGTCACCAGCGAGAAATAATCGAGCTTGCGGCGCAGCGCCGGATCGGCAAGTGCCTTGTCGATCGGACCCCTGATCGCCTTGGCCGCCTCGATCCCGTTGGTGAGCTGGATGTGAACCGATTCCGCCATCCAGCGCGCATCGGGCGGCAGCGCGTCGCCAAGCTGCGAGGCCTGGAACAGCGCGTCCATGCCCGCCAGGTTCCCGGTCAGCGAGCGGGCGGTGTTTTGCGAGCGCCAATAGATCGCCTGTTTCGGTTTGTCGGCCTCCGGCTTGGCGCCCAGGAAGCCTTTCAGGCGCACGTCGCGCACCATTTTCAGCTCGTTGATGAAGACGCCGACCAGTTCGGTCACCGCTTCGGTGCCGCCGTGATAGAGCGCGTTCTGCGGACCCGGATTGGCCCAGAGCGCGGCAAAACCGTCGGGCTTGGTCCAGGCATCGCTGACCTCGCCGGCGATTGCCTCGATATTGCCGGCAATGGCCGCACCGTAGGCGCAGCGATAGGCGGCGTCCCTGCCGGCCAATTGATCGGCGCCGTCACCATGGAGCACGAATTCCAGTGCGCCGAGCCCTTGCATGGCGACGCTCTTTGTCGCCAGCTGGGCCGGATCGGCGGCTGTCGGATCCTTGCCGGCAAGTGCTGCCTGCACCTGCTTCAGGCCGATGCTCTTGCGGTCCGGCCAAAACAGCATGCGCTCAAGCCGGTTGTTTTCGGAGATCGGCCCGAAACGGATGATTTCCACCACCGACCAGGCATCCACGACACCCGAGAATTCGGCGCGTGCCGCATCGAGATTGTCTTGCGAGGGCGCCTGGCAAAGCGCGTGCATGATCTTCGCCAAGCTGTCCGCATGGTCATGCAGCCTGGCATAGGCCGGGCGGACGAAGCCGTCGGTCGCCCGCTGGATCACATCCGAAGCCTTCACCGCCGCGGATGCTGGCAGCGCACCGTTGAGGACCAGCAGAGCGAGCGCAAGCGCAAGACGCTTCGGCATCAGAGCGACTCCAGAAATTTGATCAGCGCATCGCGATCGGCCGCATCAGCGGCGGCAAAGCGGTCACGCGCCTTCTGGCCCTCGCCGCCATGCCACAGGATCGCCTCGGCCAGGCTGCGCGCGCGCCCGTCATGCAGGAAGAAGGTGTTGCCGCTGACGGTCTGGGTGAGCCCGATGCCCCACAGCGGCGGCGTGCGCCATTCGCTTCCCGTGGCCTCGCCCACCGCCTGCCCGTCGGCAAGGCCTGGTCCCATGTCGTGCAGCAGGAAATCGGAATACGGCCAGATCAGCTGGAAGGCCTGCGCCTTATTCGGGGTGCCGCGACGGGTGACGAATTTCGGCGTATGGCAGGAGATGCAGCCCATATCGTAGAACAGTTTTTTGCCGGCGAGCACGTCCGGTCTGTCGAGACCGCGCCGGGCCGGCACGGCAAGGTTTTGCGAATAGAAGGTAACGAGGTCCATGATCGGCGGCGGCGCTTCGACCGGACCGAGGCGCTCCTGCACGCCGTTAGGCAGGGCAAGGCAGGTCTTTTCTCCGGAGGTGCAATCGCCCCAGTGCTTCGGCACCTCGGGCGTCGAAATGCCGATATCACCGGCAAAAGCGTCCGCCGATTGCTGGCGGATCGATGCCGCCTGCGCCTTCCAGCCGAAACGGCCGAGCGTCAGTTCACCGCTGCTGCCGTCACGTATTATGTTGGGCCTGCCGGAAATCCCGTCACCATCGCGGTCGGCCGCATCGGCACGCGCAAGGATGTCGGCAGGAGCGATCTGCTCGACCAGGCCGAGGCCGATCATCGGCGGCGTCATGCGCGGCGACAGCGTGGTGTGCGGGTCGAGCGGCCCGTAGGCGAGGCCCTCGACCGAATAGCTCGGCTTGCGCAGCGACACCGTGCTGCCATCCGCCAATTTCACCTTCTCGTCCTGATAGTCGACATGCATCCTGCCCTCGCCCTGCAGGCCGGGTACCGCCAATTCCTGCAATTGCGTGCCATAGACCGGGTCGGGGAAGTTGAGCACCTTGTGATCGGCGAGCGCGGCTTCCTCCTCCTCGGTACTGGCTTGCCTTGCCAGGCGCAGGAACATCGAGGTGGTGCCGCTGTCGCCTTGGGGCGGATGGCCGCGGCCGTCCTTCAGATGACAGTTCTGGCAGGCGCGCTCATTGAACAGCGGACCGAGCCCATCCGAGGCCTGTGTCGAGGATGGCGAGGACACCCAGTTCTTGCGGAAGATGGCGTTGCCGAGCTTGAAGGTGCCCTCTTCCTCGAAGCTGATGTTGGCAGAGGATTGCGAGAAGGCGTCCTTGTTGACGTCCTTCTTCGAGGTGCCGGCGCCGCCCTGCATTAGCTCGAATTGCTCGGGCTTGGAGAAATCGCTGGTCGGCCTGGTAATGGCGATGACGCGCGCCAGATCCTTCGGCGTCAGATCGGTGCGGCTGGTAGCAAGGCCCGCCGGTTGCGGCGCTCCGGCCAGCGCCGAGGCTGTGAGCGTCGCCACCACGGCAAGAAAAGCGCCGCGAACCATTCCGTATCGCGGTTTCTTCTGAGGCGGCAGGCCGCAATGCTCGGCCGGCCGCAAGCGGCGCATGAAATCTAGGGGGCGCCGCATTCCTGCATGTCCTTATTCCGCCTCGTCGGCCGATGCCGCGTTGAGCTGGCCGTATTTTTCCTCGCCGATCGAGGCCAGCAGATCGAGTTGCGTCTCGAGGAAGTCGATGTGACCTTCCTCGTCAGTCAGCAATTCCTCGAACAGCTTCATCGTCACGTAGTCGCCTGCCTCGTTGCAGATCTCGCGCGACCGCTTGTAGGCAGTGCGCGCGTCATATTCGCCGGCAAGATCGGATTCGAGCACTTCCTTGACATTCTGCCCGATGCGCAGCGGCGCCACGGACTGCAGGTTCGGATGGCCCTCGAGGAAAATGATGCGCGCCACGAGCCGGTCGGCATGGTGCATTTCCTCGATCGATTCGGCGCGTTCCTTCTTCGCCAGCTTGGCGTATCCCCAGTCTTCCAGCAGCCGGAAATGCACCCAGTACTGATTGACCGCTCCAAGTTCCAGAAACAGAGCCTCGTTAAGCCGCTCTATGATCTGCTGTTCGCCTTTCATGGGTTCTGCTCCCGTATTGGACGCGCAGGCCTCTGACGCGATCCAGGTGTGAAACGATGTCCACGCCGCTCGCCGCCGAGCGGGTGTGGTAATTTTCGGTGACCCGAATGATCGTTTCGACCACATTTGGGAAGCAGCCGCAACAGCGACCGCGCTTGTGCATGGCATGATAGACCTTCGCCGGCACGATAAGCTGCCAAGGGTCCTCATCCAGCAGTCCGACGATCGTCTGCTCTATCTCCTTTTCGGTGATGATGTTGCAATGGCAGATCAGCATTTGGCGCTCTGGCTGACGGCGCTCATTGCACCGCGTGGCTGGTGGTTTCGATAGTTTACTGGAACACCTTGTCCGGTGAATCGAGGCTGTCCGAGCCCTCGAAGGCCATGGCATTGAGCTTCAGGGTACCGACGGCGCGTTCGATCGACTTGGTCTGATCGACCAGCGCCTCGATCGCCGCCTGCACGGTGGCATTGCCTTCCGTGTTGCCCTCTCCGATCTGCTGGTCATAGGCCTCGCCGGCAAGCGCCCGCGCCTTGATGGCCTCCATCTTGGCGACGGTGACATCCAGTTTGTCCGATAATTCCTTGTCGATCGCCGGATCGGCCGCCTTGACCATGTCGGCCACCGACGGGCCCTCGACGACAGTGCCGTCAAGCCGCGTGTAGCTGCCGCGATAGGCGGCGCGGATGCCGACGGCGTCATTGAGATGGGAGTTGTAAGTGTTGTCGGAGAAACAATCGTGCTCCTCTTCCGGATCGTGCAGCAAGAGGCCGAGCTTCATCCGCTCGCCGGCGAGCTCGCCATAGGACAGCGAGCCCATGCCGGTGAAGATGGTCGAAATGGCGGCGTTCGGCTCGCCATCGACAAGGTTCTTGCGGGCGGCGCCGCCTTCCTTCCAGTCGTAGACCATGTCCTTGAGATCGGAAACCAGAAGGTCGCTCGCCGATTTCAGGTACTGCCCGCGACGGTCGCAATTGCCGCCGGTGCAATTGGCAAGATCGTAATCGGTGTAGGGCCGCTCGCCGGCGCCAGGACCGGTGCCGTGCAGGTCCTGGCCCCATAGCAGGAATTCGATGGCGTGATAGCCGGTCGCCACATTGGCCTCGATGCCGCCGGCTTCCTGCAGGGTGCCGGAGAGGAACTCCGGCGTCAGATTGGTAGCGTCGACCTTCTTGCCGTTGATCTCGATCGACTTGTTGGCGATCACATTGGCGGTATAGAGCGCGTTGGCGTCCGACTCGGTGCCGTAGCCCTTGGCGACATAGTCGATCAAGCCCTCGTCGAGCGGCCAGGAGTTCACCTTGCCTTCCCAGTCATCGACGATCGCATTGCCGAAGCGATAGACCTCGGTCTGCTGATAGGGAACGCGCGATGCCTTCCAGGCCTCGCGGGCGGCGTTCAGCGTTTCGGCCGATGGCTTGGCGAGCAGTGCATCGACAGCCTTGTCGAGCGCCTCGGCCGTGATCAGCGAATCCTCGTATTTGGCGAGCGCAATGTCGGAATAGGTCTTGATGACCGCCTTAGCATCGGTTTGCGCCTTGGCCGGCAGCACGAACACCGCCGCCGTGAGCATCGCGGTGGCGCCGATCGCCGCAAGCCTGCCGCCATACCGCGCCGTGATCATCGTTCTCATGACTGTCTCTCCTCGGGAATCAATGAAATGCCGGCGCCGCGGCGGGCAGTTGCCAGCGGGCAAAGAAGGGTCGCGCCATCGCGCGGTTCGCGGAAGAAAGACACCGAAATGCCTCCAATCGAAAGGGTTCAAGGCCCAGACATCAAAGGGATGCGCTGACGCGCGAGCTTCCATAAAACGGCGAAGACGCCGGATGTCAACTGGTGGTCTAGAAAAAATTCAATTGAAACAACAGTTTAGAATTATTCTAAACTAGAACTGTCAACTTTAACACCGATGTATCAGGAATGCCGGCGCATGACGCGATTGACAGGGGGGCATTCCGGGTGCGACCCGGATCGGCGTTCTTGCGGCGGCGCCGGACAATCGCCAGCTGGCGGGACGTCCTAGATTTGGATGAGGAATCGGGCTGTTATGAAGAACGGGGTTGTCATTGTCGGTGCGGGTCATGCGGGCGTGCAAGCGGCCGCCAGCCTGCGCGAAGAGGGCTATGACGGGCCGGTGATCCTGATCGGCGACGAAAACGAGTTGCCCTACCACAAGCCGCCGCTGTCGAAGACCTTCATCAAGGATCAGCAAGCAAAGCCGCAGCCGTTGCGCGGCGAGGCTTTTTATACCGGCAGCGCCATAGACTATCGGCCAGGCCTCCGGGTCGAGCGCATCGATGTAGGCGGCCGCCGGCTGGAGATATCGGGCGGCGGCGTGCTGCCGTTCGAGCGGCTGGTCCTCGCCACCGGCGCGCGGCCGCGCCTGCTGCCGCTGCCGGGTTCGGAGCTTTCCGGCGTTGTGTCGCTGCGCTCGCTCGGCGATGCCCGCCTGATCCGCGAATTGAGCGCGCAAAGCGAGGAGGCCGTCATCCTCGGCGGCGGCTTCATCGGCCTGGAGATTGCCGCGACGCTCACCGCCGCCGGCCGCAAGGTCACGTTGGTCGAGGCGGTCGACCGACTGCTCGGCCGCGCCGTGGCGCCGGTCATCGCCGGCCATGTGCGCAAGCGGCTGGAAGCCACCGGTGTGCGCGTCCTCACCGGCACCACCATCGAACGGCTGGAGGGCGAGAACGGCCGTGTTTCGGCTGCAATCACCTCGTCCGGCGAGAGATTGCCGGCACAGATGGTCGTCATCGGCATTGGCGTCGTGCCGAATGTCGAATTGGCCGAAGCCGCCGGTATTGCCATCGCCAACGGCATCCGCGTCGACCAGCAGATGCGCACGTCGGTGCCGGAAATCCTCGCCATCGGCGACGCCGCCTCCTACCGGCACTGGTTCACCGGCGGCGATGTGCGGCTGGAATCGGTGCAGAACGCCACAGACCAGGCGCGGCTCGCCGCGCGCACCATCATCGGCCATGCCGACAATTACTCGGCGGTGCCGTGGTTCTGGTCCGATATCGGCGACATGAAGCTGCAGATGGTCGGCCTGATTGCGGGCGGCGACAGCCATGTCGTGCTGGGCGACGTGGCCGAAAACAAATTCTCGATCTACCACTACGCCGCAAGCCGGCTGCTCGGCATCGAATCGGTCAACCGGCCCGGCGACCATATGCTTGGCCGCAAGATGCTCGGCGCCGGCTTTTCGCCGTCGCCGCAGATTGTCGCGACCGGGCCCGACGGGCTGAAGGCGGCGCTCGCCGCCTTCCAGCAGGCAGAGCCTGCAAGAGCGGCCGGATAGCTCAGGCGGCGCGAACTTCGCGGATCGAGCTTTCGAGGATGTCGAGCGCTTCGTTCATGACGGCGTCCTGGATGGTGATCGGCGCGAGGAAGCGGATGACGTTGCCGTAGACGCCGCAGGTCAGCAGGATCAGGCCCTTGTCGAGCGCCTTCAGCCGCACCGCATTGGCGAGTTCCGACGACGGCAGCCCCTTCGTCACATCGTTGAACTCGACCGCGTTCATGAAGCCAGGTCCTCGGATATCGACAATCTCAGGCGCTTCGTCGCGGATCGATTGCAGGCGCTGCTTCAGACGGTTGCCTAGCGTGTTGGCGCGGTCGCAGAGCTTCTCCTCATCGATGACGTCGAGCACGGCATGCGCCGCGGCGACGCCGATCGGGCTGCCGCCATAGGTGCCGCCGAGCCCGCCGGGGCTCGGCGCATCCATGATCTCGGCACGCCCGGTGACGGCCGCCAGCGGGAAGCCGCCGGCCAGGCTCTTGGCCATGGTGGTGATGTCGGCCGCCACCTCGTGGTGGTCCATGGCAAACATCTTGCCGGTGCGGGCAAAGCCGGTCTGCACTTCGTCGGCGATCAGCAGCATGCCGTGCTGGTCGCAGATCTTGCGCAATGCGGTCATGAAGTCGCGCGGCGCCTCGTAGAAGCCACCCTCGCCCTGCACCGGCTCGACGATGATCGCGGCGACGCGGGCCGGGTCGACATCGGCCTTGAACAGCCGGTCGAGCGCGGCCAGCGAATCGGCGACCGAGACGCCGTGCAGCGCCACCGGGAACGGCGCATGGAAGACATCCGCCGGCATGGCGCCGAAGCCGACCTTGTAAGGCACGACCTTGCCGGTCAGCGCCATGCCCATGAAGGTGCGGCCGTGAAAGCCGCCGGAAAAGGCGATGACCGCCGGCCGGCCGGTGGCATTGCGGGCGATCTTGATCGCGTTCTCGACCGCCTCGGCGCCGGTGGTGAGGAAAATCGTCTTCTTGTCGAACTTGCCGGGGAGCATGCCGTTCAGCCGTTCCGCCAGCCTGATATAGCTCTCATAAGGCACGACCTGGTAGCAGGTGTGGGTGAAACGGTCGAGCTGCGCCTTGACCGCTTCGATCACCCTAGGGTGACGGTGGCCGGTGTTGACGACAGCGATGCCGGACGAGAAATCGATATAGCGGCGGCCTTCGACGTCCCAGATCTCCGAATTTTCGGCGCGATCGGCATAGATCTGAGTGGTCATGCCGACGCCGCGGGAAATCGACTGGTTCTTGCGTTCGGAAATGGCTGAATTTGTCATCGTACCCCTCGCCGGGCCGGCGCCCGCTCTCGTTTGATGGCTGTTGAGACTCTTCTGGGCTTATTTCAGTTTTTCCTCAAGTTGGCACCGCCGCCGGGCGATTGGGCCTGCCGGTCGGCGTCAGCAACCGAACGCCCGTCGCTCATGCCGTCCTGACAAACCCCTCGCTGGCCCTCAGCAAATTGCGCGTATAATCCTTGGTGACACGGCGTTCGACAAGATCGTCCGCCGTCAGATTCTCCATCGCTTCGCCGTTCTGCATCACCATCAGCCGCTCGCACATGTGAGTGATGATAGCGAGGTCGTGGCTGACCATCAGGAAGGTCAGCTTGCGGCGCCGCCGGATCTCCTCCAACAGGTTCAGCACTTCGGCCTGCACCGAAGCGTCGAGCGCCGAGGTGGGTTCGTCGAGCAGCAGGATCGAGGGTTCGAGGATCAGGGCGCGCGCGATCGCCACGCGCTGGCGCTGTCCGCCCGACAGTTGATGCGAATAGCGGAAGCGGAATCCGGTTCCCAGGCCGACCTCGTCCAGCGCCCGCTGGATGCGCTTTTCACCGTCAGCGAAGCCATGAATGGCGAGTGGCTCCTGCAGCAGGCGGTCGACGGTCTGGCGCGGGTGCAGCGAGCCGTACGGGTCCTGGAAGACCATCTGCACCTCGCGATAAAACGCCTTGTCGCGGCGCGCGCCGAGCGTTTTGCCGTTGACGGTAATGGTGCCTGATGCGGCCGGCGCCAGGCCGGCGATTGCCCTGAGAAGGGTCGACTTGCCGGAGCCGGATTCGCCGACGAGGCCGAACGATTCACCGGATTGCACCTCGAGGCTGACGCCTTTCAGCGCGCGGAAGCGGTCGAACATCACCTCCAGCCTGTCGACGGAAAGGGCTGCCGTCATGCCGCCCACTCCGGCTTGCGGTCGAGCACCGGCAACGGGTGGCGGTCGGCGCCGATCTTGGGCATGCAGTTGAGCAGGCCGCGTGTATAGGGATGCTGGGCGCGGCCGAGTTCGGAGGCCTTGAGCTGTTCGACCACCTTGCCGGCATACATGACGATGACACGATCGCAGAAGGACGAGACCAGGCGCAGGTCGTGCGAGATGAAGATCAGCCCCATGCCGCGCTCGCTGACCAGCCGGTCGAGGATGCCGAGCACGTCGAGCTGCACGGTGACGTCGAGCGCCGAGGTCGGCTCGTCGGCGATCATCATCTCCGGCCCGGCGATCAGCATCATGGCGATCATGGCGCGCTGGCCCATGCCGCCGGAAACCTCATGCGGATGCAGGTCGAAGACACGGACCGGATCGCGGATCTGCACAGCCTCCAGCATGGCAAGCGCGCGCTCGCGGGCTTCGGCCTTGGAGACCTTCTCATGCGTGCGCAGCGTCTCGACGATCTGGCGGCCGATGCTCATCACCGGGTCCAGCGAATATTTCGGATCCTGCAGGATCATGGCGATACGCTTGCCGCGCAGCGCCCGGCGCTCGCGCGGCGAGGCGGCCAGCAGGTCGATGCCGTCGAAAGCGAGCGTCTTCGCGGTCACCTCGGCCTGCGGCGGGGTCACTCCCATGATGGCGCGGCCGGTCTGCGATTTGCCCGATCCGCTCTCGCCGACGATGCCGAGCCGCTCGCGGCCGAGCGAGAAGGAAACGCCGCGCACCGCCTCGATCAGGCCGGTGCGCGTCGGGAAGGTAACGCGCAGGTCGTCGACTTCGAGAAGCGTGCTCATTGGTCACCGCTTCGGGGATCGAGCGCGTCGCGCAGGCCGTCGCCGAGCAGGTTGAAGCCGAGGCTGACGATGAGGATGGCAAAGCCCGGCGCGCCCGCCACCCACCACTGGTCGAGCACGAAGCGGCGGCCCGATGCGATCATCGCGCCCCATTCCGGCAGCGGCGGCTGCGCGCCGAGACCGAGGAAGCCGAGACCGGCGGCGGTCAGGATGATGCCGGCCATGTCGAGCGTCACCCTGATGATCAGCGAGGAGATGCAGAGCGGCATTATGTGGCGAAGCACGATGCGGAACGGCGAGGCGCCCATCAGCTGCACCGCCTTGATGTAATCGGAATTGCGCACCGTGAGCGTTTCGGCGCGCGCAATGCGGGCATAGGGCGGCCACGAGGTGATGGCGATGGCGAGCACGGCGTTTTCGATGCCGGGGCCGAGCGCGGCGACGAAGGCCAGCGCCAGGATCAGCTTCGGAAAGGCGAGAAAGATGTCGGTGATGCGCATCAGGATCGCATCGGTCCAGCCGCCGGCATAGCCGGCGACGGTGCCGACCAGCAAGCCGATGGGCGCGGCGATGATGGCAACCAGAATGACGACGTACAGTGTCCAGCGCGAGCCGAAGATGATGCGCGAATAGATGTCGCGGCCGAGATCGTCGGTGCCGAACCAGTGCGCGGCACTCGGCGCCAGCAGCCGCGAGCCCTTGAGGTCGCCGAATGTCGGCGAATAGGGCGCCAGCACATCGGCGAAGGCCGCGACCACCAGTAGGGCGATGATGATGAGCAGGCCGGCAAACGCCAGCCGGTTGGCGGAGAAGCGCCGCCAGGCCACGTAGGCGCGGCCGAGCCTTGCCTGCACGCGCGACGCCGGCCGCTCGCTGAGCAGCCAGTCGCGGCGGGTTTGAATCGCTTCCGTGCTCATCCTGCCTTCGTCCTCATCCTGCCTTGGTCCTGGGATCGAGCACCCGGTAGAGCAGGTCGGAGAATAGATTGATGGCGATGAAGACCGAGCCAATGATGATGGTGCCGCCGAGCACGGCATTCATGTCGGCGTTCTGCAGCGAGTTGGTGATGTAGAGGCCGATGCCCGGCCACGAAAACACCGTCTCGGTCAGCACCGAGCCTTCGAGCAGCCCGGCATACGACAGAGCGATCACCGTAACCATCGGCACCGCGGCGTTGCGCAGCGCGTGACTCCAGATGATGCGCGTTTCGGACAGGCCCTTGGCTCGTGCCGCGACGATATATTCCTGGGTGAGTTCGTTCAGCATGAAGGAGCGCGTCATGCGGCTGATATAGGCGAGCGAGAAATAACCGAGCAGCGAGGCCGGCAGGATGATGTGGCGGAAGGCATCGGCAAATACGTCCCACTGCCGCTGCCAGAGTGCATCCAGCAGGTAAAAGCCGGTAATCGGCGTGAAGGTGTATTCGTAGACGACATCGAGGCGGCCGGGAAAGGCGACCCATTGCAGCTTGGCGTAGAACAGAACCAGCGCCAGCAGCCCCAGCCAGAAGATCGGCACGGAATAGCCGACAAGGCCGATGATCCGCACGACCTGGTCGATGACGCTGCCGCGCCGCACCGCGGCCAGCACGCCAAGCGGCACGCCGATCACCGAACCGATCAATGTTCCCAGCGTCGCCAGTTCGAGCGTCGCGGGAAAGGCGCGGCGGATATCGGTCATCACCGGATTGGTGGTCAGCACCGAGGTGCCGAAATTGCCGTTCAAGGCGTTTTTCACATAGATGTAGAACTGCTCGACCAGCGGCAGGTCGAGGCCCATCTCGCGGCGCGTTCGTTCGACGACATTGGCCGGCGCCCGGTCGCCGAGCACCGCCAGCACCGGGTCGATCGGGATGACACGGCCGATGAAGAAGGTCACCGCGAGCAGACCGAGATAGGTCGTTATCGCGATGACCAGGAACCGGGCGATCGATGAGGCCACGGCAACGGCGCGGGCGCCGCCGCGCCCTGCCGTCACTTCGCTTTCAGCCACACTCATACGGCGCGTCCGCCGGCGTCACTCCTTCGAGACGGGGCCGACGAAGTTGGTGTCGAAGCTCGGGCCGAGCGCAAAGCCCTTGAGGTTCTTGCGCAGGCCGGCCACTTCCAGCTGCTGGTGGATGATGACGAAAGGACTGGTGTCGAGGATCTTCTTCTCGAGATCCTGGTACATTGTGGCGCGCTTGGCCGCGTCCTTCTCGAGCAGGGCGGCTTCGGTCTGCTTGGTCAGGTCCGGGATGTCCCAGGCGTTGCGCCAGGCCAGCGTCTTGGTCTTGCCTTCATCCGAATTGTCCGGGTTGCTGGCAAAGGTCTGCGCATTGGAATTCGGGTCGAAATAGTCCTGGCCCCACTGGCCGATATAGATGTCGTGGTTTCGGGCGCGGTATTTGGTCAGCGTCTGCTTGCCGTCGCCGGGGATGATCTCCAGCTTGATGCCGGCCTGTCCCAGCGTCTGCTGGATCGATTCGGCCATGCCCGTCGTCGGCTGGCCGGTGCGCACGTCCATGGTGACACTGAAGCCGTCGGCGAGACCCGCCTTGGCAAGCAGTTCCTTGGCCTTGGCGACATCGAATTTGAACGGATTCTCGTCCAACTCGCCGAGCACGCCCTTGGGCAGGAAGGTCTGATGGATCTCGCCGATGCCCTTGAGGATGGTCGAGCTCAATGCATCATAATCGACAAGATATTTGAAGGCCTGGCGAACCTCGGGCTTGGCGAGGTTCGGATTCTTCTGATTGAGGCTGATGTAAAAGACCGTGCCCTTGGGGGCTGAGGTGGTGGTGAGGTCGGCATTCTTGGCAATCGCGTCGAGGTCGTTCGGCTCGAGATTGCGGGCGACGTCGATGTCGCCGGCTTCCAGCGCCAGGCGCTGGCCCGAGCTTTCCTTCATGTTGCGATAGATGACACGGGCAAGCTTGGCCTTCTCGCCGTTGTAATTGTCGTTGCGTTCCAGCACGACGGCCTCGTTGGCGCGCCATTCGCGCAGCTTGAAGGCGCCGGAGCCGGCATAGCCGGTCTTCAGCCAGGCATTGCCGAAATCATTGTCCCATTTGTAGTCGGCGCTCGGCGTGACCGCGGCGACATGCTCCTTGACCAGCTTGGCGTCGACCACCGAGGCGACCGTCGCCGACAGGCAGTTCAGCACGAAGCTCGGCGCATAGGCCTTGTCGACGGTGAACTGGAACGTCGTATCATCAACGGCCTTCGCCTTCTCGGTGACATTGCCGCCATCGATGCCGAACTGGCCGATGATGAAGGCCGGGCTCTTGTCGAGCTTGATGGCGCGCTCGAACGAATAGGCGACGTCCGCCGCCGTGATCGGATTGCCGGAGGCGAATTTGAGGCCGAGCTTGAGCTTGAACGTGTAGGTCAGGCCGTCGTCGGAGACGCTCCAGCTTTCCGCGAGATCGCCTTTGACCTTGGAGGTGTCGCTGAGGTCGAGGCGTACCAGGAGATCATAGGTGTTGCCGGTGATTTCGGCGGTCGACAATTCGAATGCCTCGCCCGGATCCATGGAGATGATGTCGTCGATGGCGAAACCCTCGACCAGCGTGTCGGCGGGCGTGACCGCGAAGGCAGGCGCAGCGGCCAGAAGCAGCGCGGACATGGCCGCGCCCGCGAGCAAGAAGCGGGAGCGTAGAGCAAACTTTTCCATCATCATTTTAACTGTTCCCTGTTTTTGTTGACCTGAGTTCCCGGCTCAGGGTTGTGGCATTTTCTTGCCGCGTCGAACGGTGATCCCCGGACCATTGTCTTGGCAATTTTTGTGCAGTTCCGGCTCACCATATCCGGCGGTTTCGAGCGCGGCAACGAGCATTTGCAGAACGGTCGATTGGGCCAGACCGGCGGTGCGAAAACCCGGCTATTTCAGCGCGGTAGCCAGGTCGGCGTCGGGAAAGCAGGTAGCGGAACGGCCGTTTCTGGCCTGCCATTTGCCGATCGAGCGGCGCGTCTTGAAGCCGGGCAGGCCGTCGGCGCTGCCGACATCATAACCCTTTGCCTCCAGCGCCCGCTGCAGGGCGGCGATGTCGGAGCGGTAGAGCCCGCCGACCGCGCCCCAATTGCCCGAGAAATTGCTGTCGCCATGGGCGATGCGATCGGCGCCATGGCCGATGAACAGGGCATAGAGATCGCTGGTGTTGTACTGCTTCAGCACGTAGAAATTGGGGGTCACGATGAAGGCCGGGCCGCTGCGCCCGGCCGGCATCAAAAGAAAACCTTCTGCCTTCAGTTCACTCGCCGGGAATGGTTTACCCGACACACGCCTGATACCCATATCAGCCCATTGCGAAATCTTCTTGCCCTGGTCGGGACCTTCGAGCGAGCACGAGACGCTGTCCGGTATCGTCACCTCGAAGCCCCAGCCGCGGCCCCTGACCCAGCCATAATGCACGAGATAATTGGCGATCGACGCCAGTATGTCGGGCCTCGAATTCCAGATGTCGGTGCGGCCGTCGCCATCGAAATCGACGGCATGCTTCAGAAACGACGTCGGCATGAACTGCGGCTGACCGAGCGCACCGGCCCAGGACGATTTTATCGCGCCGACCGGGGCAAGCCCGCGCTCGACGATCTCGAGCGCCGCCAGCAGCTCGGTGCGGAAGAATTCTTTCTTCGTCGACATGAACGCCTTGGTGCCCAGCACCTCGAAGGCGTCGTAGGGCAGCTTTGCCGCACCGAAGCCGCTCTCGCGGCCCCAGATCGCCAGCAGCACTTCGCCGGGCACGCCATAGCGCTTCTCGATAGCGGCAAGGGTCCTAGCGTTGGCCGCCTCGCGGGTGCGGCCGCCGGCGGTGACCGCGCGAACTATCTTTTCGGCGAAATAGGCGCCCGGCGAACCGAACTCGGCCTGATGCTGCTTCCGCGGCGTCGTCGCCTTCTCGCCCGGCAGCACCAGGTCGGGCAGCTTGAGGTTCGGCTTGACGCCGTCGAAGGCGGCATCGAAGGTTTTCCTGGAGATGCCTTTGGCCTTGGCTTCGGGCCAGAGGTCGTTGCCAAGCCAGGCGCGGAACTGATCGTCGATTTTTGCCGCGGAGACGGGGGTGGCGAGGAGGAAGGCGGCAAGTGCGGCGAGAAGAAACGCGACGGCTATTTTGTGAAAGCAGCGATCCGTCCCACCCCCCTCTGTCCTGCCGGACATCTCCCCCGCAAGGGGGGAGATTGGCTGTCGCCTCTGCTTCCGCCAATTTTCGACGTTGAAAGATTGGCGGCGAGATTGACGCTGCCGATCTCCCCCCTTGCGGGGGAGATGTCCGGCAGGACAGAGGGGGGTGTGACAGAGTGCCCGCCTTAAAAAATGCGCAGCAGCCATCATCCGCACTCTCCCCGCCACTCGCCTCAAAACGCCGTCCGCGAGCGCAGTGCGGCGGCCAGCGTGCCTTCGTCGAGATAATCGAGCTCGCCGCCGACCGGAACGCCATGCGCCAGCCGCGTCACCTTGATGTCGAAGCCGGAAAGCTGGTCGGTGAGGTAGTGCGCGGTGGTTTGGCCCTCGACCGTGGCGTTGACGGCGAGGATCACTTCCTTGACTTCGCCGCCGGCGACGCGATCGACCAGCGAACGGATGTTGAGCTCATCAGGACCAATGCCGTCGAGCGGCGACAGCGTACCGCCGAGCACATGGTAGCGCACGTTCATGGCGGTCGCCCGCTCCAGCGCCCAAAGGTCGGCCACGTCCTCGACGACGATGAGCGTGGTGGGGTCGCGACGCGCGTCGGTGCAGATCATGCATGGGTCTGAGGTGTCGACGTTGCCGCAGGTCGAGCAGATGCGCACCTTGTCGACCGCCTCGCCCATGGCGGCGGCGAGCGGCGCCAGCAGCTGTTCCTTCTTCTTGATGAGGTGGAGCGCGGCGCGCCGTGCCGAACGCGGGCCGAGCCCCGGCACCTTGGCCAGCAGCTGGATCAGGCGTTCGATCTCGGGACCGGCGATTCGCTTCGACATCGCACCGGTTTAGACCATGATCCCGAAAAGTGGAAACCGGTTTTCGGAAAAGATCATGGTCAAACAAGACGATAGAGCCCCATTCCGATCTATCGGAATGGATCAGGCTCTAGGATTTTTCAACGGGTTTTGGAACACTGCTGAGGCGCGGGATGTTCGATGCGCAAAGAGGCAATCGCTTTAGGTTTGTGCCGCCCCTCATTGCCCTGCCGGGCATTTCTCCCCGTATAGTGACGGGGAGAAAGGGCCGACCGTGACCCTCGGCACCCTTTTTTGCGACGCCGGAAATTGGCGAAATCCTTGGCAACAGCGTCCTTCTCCCCGTCACTATGCGGGAGAAGATGGCGGCAGCCAGATGAGCGGCGGCGACGTTGACCGTCTCAGTTTTCTTCCAGCGGCCGGGTCTGGCCGGCGATCATCGCGCCGATGGCGTCGGTGTTCTCGGGCGTCGCCTCGAACGACATTGTCGGCTCTGCCGGCGCTGCCTCGAAGGAGGTGACAGGCCGTGCGCTCGCGGTCCCACCGAAACGGGCCGCATCGGGCTCCTGCATTGGTTCTTGCAGCGCCACCAGCACCGGCTTCTCCTGGGTGGGCTTCTCTGGGGCCGCCCTCTCCGGGGTCGCCATCCCGGCAGTCACCCTTGTCTGCTTTGCCGGCTGCGATGCGGCGGCGGTCACATAGGTCGCCTTGGCGAATGTCGGCTTGGCGTCGCGCGCCGGCTCGGCCGAGGCGACAAGTATGGCCTGAGCGGCAGGCGCTTGCGGCTTGGCCTGGGCCACGGCGACCACCGGTTCGTCCGGCAGCGGCTGCCAGTTGCGGCCGCGCTTTTCATAGAAGGCATTGCCGCCGGCGACCATGGTGTAGTGCATGTTCTTGTAGGGGAAGCGCAGGCCGGCGGTGTGGAAGTACATCGTGTTCTTCAGCTTGGCTTTGCGCTCGCCCTTGAGCACCGCCGCGGCGGCTTCCTCGACATCGGGCATCGCCTTCGAATTCATCGGCCGCGTCATGACGCCCGGCGCGAATTGGCCGCGCTCGCCAACGACCTGGCAGATGGTGTTGCCATGCTTGCCGGACCGCAGCCGGTTCATCACCACCGTGCCGACCGCAATCATGCCGTCACGGCTCGACCGGTTGGACTCGAAGAACATTGCCCGCTCCAGGCACTCCTTTTCCTTCGGCGTGGAATTGTAGGAACGCGAGCTCAGGAAACCCGGCGTAATGGCATCGGTCAGGCTGGACATGCCGTGCGAGGCGGTCTGACTGCAAGCGGCCAAAAACAGCGGCGAGATAACGACGCCGAGCCGCAACGGCGTCTTCCATCGGGTAGAGATCAACAGGCGTCCCCTCATTCTGCTGCCAGCCCGCCCCTGGTTGCGGCAAGAATGAGACACTTTCAGGCAAAAAGATGGCTAAAGCGTTATTAAGTGTGGGGAGTTGCCTAATAGACACAGCCGGCGGAAGAGCAAGCACTGGCTGCTGCACTCTTCGGCCACTGTAACGGCATACCGATTGACTAAAAGCGCGTCGCGTTCGACCGGCCTCAGGCGACGCGCTTTACGTTCTTGTTTCGATGCATGTCGTTACCGCAAAACCGCTGCACACTTTTGCGCGACATGCATTAGCCTTAGAAGGGCAGTTTCATTCCCGGCGGGATCGGCAGTCCCGCGGTCAGCGCCTTGGTCTTTTCCTGCATGGTTTGCTCGACCTTGGTCCTGGCGTCGTTGTGGGCAGCGAGAAGCAGATCCTCGAGAATCTCGACCTCGTCCTCCTTGAACAGCGACGGGTCGATCTTCAGCGACTTCATCTCGAATTTGCCGGTCAGCGTCACGCTGACCAGGCCGCCGCCGGCCTGTCCGGTGGCTTCCAGCGTGGCGATCTCATCCTGCATGGCCTGGAACTTGGCCTGCATTTCCTTTGCCTTGCCCATCAGGCCGAGAAGATCTTTCATCGCACGGTCCTTTGCAGTTGGTGCCGGTTGTTTCAGGTTTCGTCGTCGTCTGCCGGCGGCTCGACCGGCACTTCGCCCTCGGCCGCATCGGCCTCCGGCGCGTCGGGAATGCGCACGTCGATGATCTTGGCGCCGGGAAAGCGCGCCAGGATGGCGGCGACCGTCGGATCGCTCTTGGCATCGAGGAAGGCATTTTCGCGCTTTGTCGATTCCATCTCGGCCAAGGTCTGGCCGCCCTCTTCCTTCGACAGCGACACCAGCCAGTTGCGGCCGGTCCAGGCGCGCAATTTGGCGGTCAAATCGTTGAGCAGCATCTTCGGCGCATCGTCGGTCAGGCTGACGTCGATACGGCCGGGCTCGATGCGCACCAGGCGCACGCAACGCTTGACCAGCACCTTGAAGGCCATGTCGCGCTGGGCGTCGGCAAGGGCAACAATGTCGGCCAGCGATTTCACCGCCACCGGCGGCGCCTCGACCACCGGCTCCGGCGGAGCAACGAAATTGGTCGGCACCGGCTCGGGCTCGACCAGGCGCATCGACTGCGCGCCGCCATTGGCCGTCGGCATCCGCGTCTGCGCCACGGCACCGGCACCACCGCTTGCAGGCCCATGGCTTGCGGGGCCGGGGCTTGCGGGGCCGGGGCTTGCCGGCGCGCCATTCGCGCGCGGCGCGGAGCCGGGCAGCGAAACGCCGCTCTCCAGCGATCTCAGCGCCTCGTCCAGCGTCGGCAGGTCGGCGGCATGCGCCAACCGGATCAGCACCATCTCGGCGGCGCTGACTGGACGGTTGGAAGTCTGCACCTCGGGAATGCCTTTCAAAAGCATCTGCCATGTCCGCGACAGCACCTTGACCGACAGCGTCCTGGCGAAATCGGCGCCGCGCCGGCGCTCGTCCTCGGACAGCGAGGCGTCGTCGACAGCAGCCGGCACGAAGCGCAGACGGGTGACCAGATGGTTGAACTCGGCAAGGTCGGTCAGCACCGCGGCAGGATCGGCGCCGGTATCGTACTGGGCACGGAATTCGGCAAGCGCGGCGGCGACGTCGCCTTTCATGACATGTTCGAACAGGTCGACGATGCGGGCACGGTCGGCCAGGCCCAGCATGGCGCGGACCGCTTCGGCGCTGACCGCGCCGCCGCCATGGGCGATCGCCTGGTCGAGGATGGACTGCGCGTCACGCATCGAGCCTTCGGCCGCGCGCGCGATCATCGCCAGCGCATCGTCTTCGACTTCGATGCCCTCCAGACCCGCTATCCTGGCAAGGTCGGCCTTGATCATTGCCGCATCGATGCGCCTGAGGTCGAAACGCTGGCAGCGCGACAGGACGGTGATCGGCACCTTGCGGATTTCGGTGGTGGCGAAGATGAACTTGACGTGCGGCGGCGGCTCTTCCAGCGTCTTCAGCAGGCCGTTGAAGGCCTGGTTGGAAAGCATGTGCACTTCGTCGATGATGTAGACCTTGTAGCGCGCCGATACCGGGGCGTAGCGCACGCGTTCGATGATGTCCCTGATGTCGTCGATGCCGGTATGCGAGGCGGCGTCCATCTCGATGACGTCGACATGGCGGCCTTCCATGATCGCCTGGCAATGCTCGCCGAGCACGGCAAGGTCGACTGAAGGCTGGTCGACGGTCGATGTTTTATAGTTCAGGGCCCGCGCCAGTATGCGCGCGGTCGTCGTCTTGCCGACGCCGCGCACGCCGGTCAGCATCCAGGCCTGGGCGATGCGGCCGGTGGCAAAGGCATTGGTCAAGGTGCGGACCATCGGCTCCTGGCCGATCAGTTCGGAGAAATTCGACGGTCGGTATTTGCGCGCCAGCACGCGATAGGCGGCAGGCTTGTCCGATTTCCCGGCGTCGTTTCCGGCTTCGCTCATTCGCCCGTTAAGCTCCAAGGGCTGCCACTGGAGGCGGCCGATTCCTGCGCATAGTTTCGCCCGCACGGCTTGGCGCCGTCAATGTCGGGGCAAAAGGCGAAGAGGCGGGAGGCTGGAACAATGACCCGTTCCGGGCTCGTTAGGGCTGCTTCCTTCCGGACCTGACCCGGTTGGCGAGTGGACCGTCCACCACCAACCTCCCGGCCTCCATATCGGCAATCCGGCGATGAAATGCAAGTGCGGATGATAGGAGTCGTGCGCGACGGCGAAAGCTGAAACCAAAAACCCGCCTCGGCGGGCGGGTCGTTGGTGCGAATAATCACCATAGCGACATTAGTAGCATAGCTGCCGGCACAAAGCAAGAACAAAATGTGGCTGCGGTCAAAATTGTCGACCTCGGCGGGGCAGCGCCAACCGTATGCAATGCCCTGGTCCTCGGTTCTTCGCGCACAATCAGCGCCACGACGGCCAATGTTGCTTGCTGCCCCTTGCGGCCCCCCGGTAGCCGCTCTAGCGTCGATAAAGTTCAAAAAACGTCAAAATGCGAGGGAAACGCCGATGCTGCCGGGCCTCAAGGCAGGATTCACGCTTGACGCTCAGCTGGAAGCCGACAGCGAACAGCTGATGTGGCTCGGCCTGTGCGAATTGCGCGTCATGAACGACCGCCGCTGGCCGTGGCTGCTGCTGGTGCCGCAGCGGCCGGGCATCGAGGAAATCCACGACATGACGCCGCTCGACCAGGCGATGCTGACCTTCGAGACCAACATGGTGGCGCTGGCGCTGAAGCGGGTGACCGGCTGCACCAAGATCAACACCGGCGCGCTCGGCAACATCGTGCGGCAGTTGCACGTGCATGTTATCGCGCGCTCGGAAGGCGATCCCGGCTGGCCCGGCCCGGTGTGGGGGCACGGCCGGCGCGAGCCCTACCAGCGCTCCGACATTCGCAAGTTTGCGGAAAAGATCAAGGCAGCGCTATAAGCCTCTCCCGTGTCCATCTTGAACCTTCCCGAGTCCGCATGAGCTTTAGCCTGTTTGACGCGCCCTTGCGCGAGCCGAGCCAGTTCGTCGGCTTCGCCGGCAACATCATCGACCGGCAATCCGAAAACCGCGCCGACGATTCCGTCGAAAAGGCGCTCGCCGATCCGACGACTCGGCTTTTGCTGATGCATGGCGGCCGGCTCTATCTGAAGCTTGCGCAAGACGCATTCGATCCCTGGTTCGGCGTGGCCGAAAGCCGGCCGCTCGAGGCATCGCTCGAAAACGGCGTCCTGCTCGGTTTTTCCGAAAGTGGCCCGGTGCTGGCGGTGCCGGCCGCGGTCGAGCCCGAGCAGCTTCCCGAGACGATCAAGGCGATCGACTATCGCTCGGTCTATATGCAGGGGCTGATCGACGAAGCGGCGGCCGGCGCGCTGGCGCAAGGGGCGGCGCTGCTCGCCTGGCATGCCAGCCATCGCTTCTGCAGCAAATGCGGCACCGAAGCCGAGATGCGGGCCGGCGGCTACAAGCGGCATTGCCCGGCCTGCGGTACGGAGCACTTTCCGCGCACCGACCCGGTGGCGATCATGCTGACGGCGACGCGCGAAAAATGCCTGCTCGGCCGCGGCCGGCATTTCGGGCCCGGCATGTATTCGGCGCTCGCCGGTTTCATCGAGCCGGGCGAGACGATCGAGGCGGCGGTGCGCCGCGAAACGCTGGAGGAAGCCGGCATCCGGCTCGGCCGCGTCGTCTACCACGCCAGCCAGCCCTGGCCGTTTCCCTATTCGCTGATGATCGGCTGCTTCGGCGAACCGCTCAACGACGACATCCACCCCGACCTCAACGAGCTGGAAGACTGCCGCTGGTTCTTTCGCGACGAGGTGCTGTCGATGCTGGCCAGGGAACATCCGGGCGGCCTGGTGACGCCGCCGAAAGGGGCGATCGCCTATAACCTGATCCGCGCCTGGGCCGACAGCGCGTGACACGAAGACATCGCAGGAGCAAAAAATGATCCGTCACACCGTCGTGTTCACGCTAAAACACCCGCCGCACTCGCTTGAGGAAAAAAGGTTCCTCGCCGATGCCAAGAGGATCCTCACGGCGATAAAGGGCGTCACGCATTTCGAGCAGTTGCGGCAGGTCAGCCCCAAGAACGAGTACCGCTTCGGCTTCTCGATGGAGTTCGCCGATCAGCGGGCTTACTCCGGCTACAACGATCATCCCGACCACGTCGCCTTCGTCCGCGACCGCTGGATCCCCGAGGTCGAGGCGTTTATGGAGATCGACTACGTGCCGCTCGGCTGGGGCTGAGACGGGGAAGCGGCGCTCCAAAAAATCAATACCCCGCGTCGCGGTCCACCACATTTTCCAGCGCTTCGCCGCGCTCGAAGGCGTCCATCTGGCGCAGCATGATCGGCGCCAGGTGGACCGGATCGGAAGTTGCCGCCGCATGCGGCGTCACGAACACTTTAGGATGGTTCCATAGTGGGCTGGTCTTCGGCAGCGGCTCGACCTCGAACACGTCGAGGCTGGCTTCCTTCAGCGTGCCGTCGTCCAGTGCGCGCAGAATGTCGGCGTCCTTCTGCAGCCTGCCGCGCCCGGCATTGATCAGCACCGAGCCGCCGAGGCCGTTGCGCTTGCGCAGCTCCTTCAGCACGCCGTGGTTGATGATGCCGTGCGTCTGCGGCGTCAGCGGCAGAAGCACCACCAGGATGTCGGTAGCGTTGAGGAACGGGATCAGGCCGGCCTCGCCCGCATAAGTCGAGACACCTTGCATCGGCCGATCGCTGCGCGACCAGCCATTGACCGGAAAGCCGAGCGACAACAGCACCGACGCCGCCGCGCGGCCGAGCGTGCCGAGCCCCATAATGCCGACCGAGATGTCGCTGGCCGGCCGCTGCTGCGGTTCGTGCCAGATCTTCTTCTGCTGCTGGGCGCGGTAGAGCATGCCCTGGCGATGGTGGTCGAGCACCCGCCAGACGACGTATTCGGTCATGTACTGGGTCAGGTTGTCGGCCACCACCTTGACGACCGGAACGTCGGGCAAGGTGGGATCGGCGAAGATGTGGTCGACGCCGGCGCCGATCGAGAAGATGGCGCGCAGATTGGGCAGCGATGACAACAGGTTCGGCCGCTGTTTCCACACCACCGCATAGGTGATCGACGGATCGGCGGCGCCATTCGGCTCGAGCACCACTTCGCGCTCCGCCGACAGCAGTTCGCGCCAGCGCAGCGGATGAATACCGGTGAGGGCAAGCAGGATGCGGCCTTTTTCCATTGCGGATTGTTTTTCCTTTTTACCAACAGCGTTCGCGTCCCGACGTGCAAGGGCGCGGCAGCGTTTTGATTTTGTGCATGATCTCTGGCGAAAATCTACTCGCTAACGATGCCGACCGGCGCCGTTTCGATCTTGAAGGCGGCCGAGATCAACGCCTTTGTATAGTCGGTCCGCGGGTTGCCAAAAATCTGTTCGGAAGGTCCGGCTTCGACGATCCTGCCATTGCGCATGACGATGACTTCATTGGCGAGCGCGCGGATGACCCTCAGATCGTGGCTGATGAAGAGATAGGCGAGGTCGTGCTTGGCCTGCAGGCTGCGCAAGAGGTCGACGACCTGCGCCTGCACGCTCATGTCGAGCGCCGAGGTCGGCTCGTCCAGCATGACGAAGCGCGGGTTGAGCACCATGGCGCGCGCGATGGCGACGCGCTGGCGCTGGCCGCCGGAGAATTCGTGCGGATAGCGGTTGCGCGTCGCCGGATCGAGGCCGACTTCCTGCAGCACGTCGACGACACGCTCGTCGCGCGCATCGGGCGACAGTTTCGGCTCGTGGATCTTCAACCCTTCCTCGATGATCTCGGCGACCGACATGCGCGGGCTGAGCGAGCCGAACGGATCCTGGAAGACGATCTGCAGTTCGCGCCGCAGCGGCCGCATTTCGTTGAAGGATAGCTGATCGATGCCGCGTCCGTTGAACTGGATATTCCCGGTCGACGAGATCATCCTGGCCAGCGCCAGGCCGAGCGTCGTCTTGCCTGAGCCGGATTCGCCGACGACGCCAAGCGTCTGACCGGCTCGCACGGTGACGTCGATGCCGTCGACCGCCTTCACATTGTCGACGGTGCGCCGGAAGAAGCCCTTCTTGATCGGAAACCAGACCTTGACGTCGTTGCCGACCATCACTGGCTTGGCGGCCTGATTGGCCGCCGGCGGCTTGCCCTTCGGCTCGGCGGCAAGCAGATGCCGGGTGTAGGCGTGCTGCGGATTGGCGAATATCTCCTTGGTCGGGCCGGTCTCGACGATCTTGCCCTTGGTCATCACGCAGACCCGGTCGGCGATCTTCCTGACGATGCCGAGATCGTGGGTGATGAACAGCATCGACATGTTCTTGCGGCTTTTCAGGCCGGCGAGCAATTCGAGGATCTGCGCCTGGACGGTGACGTCGAGCGCCGTCGTCGGCTCGTCGGCGATCAACAGTTCAGGCTCGTTGGCCAGCGCCATGGCGATCATGACGCGCTGGCGCTGGCCGCCGGAAAGCTGGTGCGGATAGGCGTCGAGCCGCTTCTCCGGTTCGCGGATGCCGACCTCGTGCAGAAGTTCCAGCGTGCGCGCCTTGGCGGTGCGATCGCCCAGGCCCTGGTGCAATTTCAGCACCTCGACGATCTGCTGCTCGATCGTGTGCAGCGGGTTGAGCGAGGTCATCGGCTCCTGGAAGATCATGGTGATCTTGTTGCCGCGCACGCGGCGCAAGTCTCTCTCGTCCGTGGCCAGCAGGTCGGCGCCGAGGAACAGTATCTTTCCCGAGGGGTGGCTGGCGGTCGGATAGGGCAGCAGCTTCAGCACCGACAGCGCGGTGACCGACTTGCCGGAGCCGGATTCGCCGACCAGCGCCACCGTCTCGCCCTTGGCAAGGTCGAAGGAAATATGGTCGACGGCGATCGACTGGTTGCCGCCTTGCGTGAAGGCGACGCTGAGGTCTCGTACGGAAAGGAGAGGGGCGGTCATGGCTCAACTTCCGCGACAACCCTGTCCAAGGCGGAAATTTCCGGTCGTATGATCGAAATTTTGGCTGCCATTTGAGGGGGGACGAGACGATTTGGTGCGATAGAATAGGTCTCTTTCAATCTCGTGTCCGCGGTCAGAAATTGTGTGCAGCCGAAGTGCATCGCTGTGGAAAGATGGATCGCGTCCGGTAATCTCAAGGAAAGGAATTCCGAACGCAACTGTGCTGCGTGCCAGAGAACCTCGCGAGTTATCGCCCCAATTGAGATGAAGGCATTGCCGATTGAAATATTGTCGTAGAGTTCGATCAGTCGATCATTGTTCTTTCTCATCAAGGGATCGACCATCAACTCTGCGAGCACGATCTCACTCGTCGCCAAGAAAAGCTGCTTTCTGCCGTCGTTCAGTGAAATGAGCTGAAGCAGTTTTTTTGCAAGCGCATCGTTGTTTTCAAAGGCATAGATGAAAATGTTGGTGTCGACATAAAGCCGGACTGCAGCCATCAATCCTCCCACTCATCGCGGAGGGCACGAACACGCGCGACAGCCTCGTCGAGGCTTGTTCCCGGCGCGTTGGCCTGAGCATTCCGCATGAGTTCAAGCAATTGTTCGCGGCCAAGAGGCCTGTTGGCCTCCTCTTCCACTGTCACTTTGACCGAGGCGCTCGGAGCTATGCCCCTTCGCAGTTCATCCGGGAGCTTCGATGCCGGGTAGTGTTGTTCAAGGATGACCCTATTCATAACCCTTTCCTTCCCCGACGTGCGGCTTGACGGACTGAACCGACGCCAACACCGTCATGGGTCCGGGTTCGCTCGATATCGGCCGGAATATAACATGCCGAATGCCAGCCCGCATCGCTCTCATCTGAACGTCTTGCGCGGATCGAAAGCGTCGCGGGTGGCCTCGCCGACGAAGACCAGCAGCGACAGCATCAGCGAGATGACGACGAAGCCGGAAATGCCGAGCCATGGCGCGTTGAGATTGCGCTGTGCCTGCTTCAACAACTCGCCGAGCGAGGCGGAGCCGGGCGGCAGGCCGAAGCCGAGATAGTCGAGCGAGGTCAGCGTCGAAATCGAGCCGCTAAGCAGGAAGGGCAAGAAGGTCAGCGTCGCCACCATGGCATTGGGCAGCAGATGCCGAAACATGATGGTGATGTTAGACACGCCAAGCGCGCGCGCCGCGTTGACATATTCGAAGTTACGGGCGCGCAGGAACTCGGCCCTTACCACGCCGACCAGTGCCACCCAGGAAAACAGCAGCATCAATCCGAGCAGGATGAAGAAGCCGGGCGGCAGGATGGCGGCGACGATCAAGAGCAGATACAGCACCGGGATGGCCGACCAGATCTCGATGAAGCGCTGGAACAGAAGGTCGGTCCAGCCGCCGAAATAGCCCTGCAGAGCGCCGGCCGCCACGCCGATCAGCGCCGAGCCGGCAGTCAGAACCAAGCCGAACAGCACCGAGATCCTGAAGCCGTAGATGACGCGCGCCAGCACGTCGCGGGCCTGGTCATCGGTGCCCAGCCAGTTCCAGTTGCCGACGTTGCAGTTGGGGTCTGCCTCGCCTTTCGGATACTGGTTGCAGCGCGTCTTCTTGTCGTAGAGCCAGGACGGCTTGGTCGGTGCTGCTTCGGGAATGGCGTTATTGACGGTCTGATAGGAGTAGCGCACCGGCGGCCAGATCATCCAGCCATTGGCGTTGATCTCGTCCTGGATGACCGGGTCGCGGTAGTCGGTGACCGCATAGAAGCCGCCGAACTTCTCCTCGGGATAGGCGACCAGGACCGGAAACAGGATCTCGCCCTTGTAGGAGGCGATGATCGGCTTATCGTTGGCGATCAATTCGGAAACCAGCGACAGCACGAACAGGAACAGGAATATCCACAACGACCAGTAGCCGCGCCGGTTGGACTTGAAGTTCTGCAGGCGGCGCTGGTTGAGCGGCGACAGAAAGGGCCGCGCGATCCGTGCCGGCGCCGTTTCGGCTGTGGCCTGCGCCATCAGACGTCTCTCCGCTCGAAGTCGATGCGCGGATCGACCCAGGTGTAGATCAGGTCGGACAGCAGCCCGACGAACAGGCCAAGCAGCGAGAAGATGTAGAGATTGGCGAAGACGACCGGATAGTCGCGCTGCACCACCGAGTTGAAGCCGAGCAGGCCGAGGCCGTCGAGCGAAAATATGTTCTCGATCAGCAGCGAGCCGGTGAAGAAGGCCGAGATGAAGGCGCCGGGAAAACCGGCAATGACGATCAGCATGGCGTTGCGGAAGACGTGGCCGTAGAGCACCTGCCGCTCCGACAGGCCCTTGGCGCGGGCGGTGACCACATATTGCTTGCGGATTTCCTCGAGGAAGGAATTCTTGGTCAAAAGCGTCGTCGTGGCGAAGGCCGACAGCACCAGCGCCGTCAGCGGCAAGGTCATATGCCAGAAATAATCGACGATCCTGGCCGGCCACGACAACTGGTCCCAATTGTCGGAGGTGAGGCCGCGCAGTGGAAACCAGTCCCAGAACGAGCCGCCAGCAAACAGCACCATCAGCAATATGCCGAACAGGAAGCCCGGAATGGCGTAACCGACGATGACGACGCCGCTGGTCCAGACGTCGAACGTGGAGCCGTCCTTGACCGCCTTGCGGATGCCGAGCGGGATCGAGATCAGATAGGACAGAAGCGTGATCCACAGCCCGATCGAGATTGACACCGGCATCTTTTCCAGGATCAGGTCGAGCACCGATATGTCGCGGAAATAGCTGTCGCCGAAATCGAAGCGGAGATAGTTCCACAGCATCATGCCGAAGCGCTCGAGCGGCGGCTTGTCGAAGCCGAACTGCTTCTCCAGTTTCTTGATGAATTCCGGGTCGAGCCCTTGCGCGCCGCGGTATTTCGAGCCGACGTCGCCGGCCACGTCGAAATTGGCGCCGCCGGCATCACCGCCGCCGCCGCCGAGGCGATCGCTGCCGCCCTGGTTGGTCAGCCTGGCGATGACCTGCTCGACCGGCCCGCCAGGCGCGAACTGGATGACGGCGAAGGACACCGCCATGATGCCGAACAGGGTCGGGATCATCAGCAGGATGCGGCGCAGTATATAGGCGCCCATCAGGCTCTCTGCCTCGCTTGTGGGAAAATCTCAGGCTTTGCCAATCTTTGCCGCCTTGTCTTTGTCGAACCACCACGACGTCTCGACCGGAAAGTCGTAATCCGGCTTTTGAGCGGGAATGCCGAACATGTCCCAGAACGCCGCTCGGTGATTCGCCAGGTCATATGTTGGAATCCAGTCTAGCCGTGCGCGCAAGGCCCGATCGAGCGCCTTGAGCGCGGTGACGAGCTCGATCCGGCTCTGTGCCTTGCCGGCTGCCTCGATCAGCGCGTCGATGGCTTTGCTTTCCGTACCCGGATAGTTGCGCATCCCCGGCGTCTTCGCCATCCGCGAATCGTAGAGTATCTCGAGGCCGTCGGCGGTGGGCGTCGCCCCGATCGACCATCGGAGAAGGTTGAAATCGAAATCATAGTTGCTTTGCCGCGCTTCGAATTGCGTCGAATCGACCTGCCGGATCGAAGCATCGATGCCAATCGCCTTCATATTCTCGGACCACGGGGCGAAGATGCGAACGAGGCCCTCGTCCTCGGCGAGCATTTCCACCTGCAGTCGCTCGCCTTTGTCGTTGACGACGAATTTGCCCGCTCGCTTCCAGCCGGCTTCGGCAAGCAATCTCGACGCTTCGCGCAGCAGCTTGCGGTCATGGCCAGAACCGTCGGAGACAGGTTGTATCACCGGTTCGCCGAAGGTCTCCGGCGGCAACTCGGCTCGAAACGGCTCCAGCAGTTTCAATTCCTGGGGCGAGGGCAGGCCCTCGGCCTTGTAATCCGATCGTTCGAAGTTCGATTGCGAGCGATCGTAGGAGCCGAAAAACAGCACCCGTTTGGTCCATTCGAAGTCGAAGCAATAGGCGATTGCGCGTCTCACGCGTATGTCGCGGAATTGCGGCCGGCGCTGGTTCAGCGCGACAGCCTGCATGGATGGCGATTTCTCGCCGGGAAATTCCCGTTTGACCACCCTGCCGTCCTTCAGCGCAGGAAAGTCGTAACCGGTCGCCCATACCCGCGCGGTACCTTCCTCGCGAAAATGCGTGTCGCCTTTCTTGAACGCTTCAAACGCTGCCTGGCGGTCAAGATAAAAATCGATACGGATGCGGTCGAAATTATTAAGCCCGCGGTTCACGGCCAGATCGCGGCCCCAATAGTCGGCGACGCGTTCATATTCGACAGTCTGCCCGGCCACCACCCGTCCCACCCTGTATGGTCCGGAGCTAAGCGGTGGGGTTAACGTCGAGGCGTCGAAATCATTGGCGGTGTAGAAGGCCTTCGACACGATCGGCATAACGGCGATCGCGAGGATATTCTGCGCGGACTGTTTGCCGTTGAAGGTGAGATTGACCGTAAGCGGATCGATTGCGACCGCATCCGTCATATGCCGCAGCGCTTGGGAAAGGTTCGGATGCCCCCGGTCCTTGTAGAGATTCAAGGCGAAGGCAATGTCTTCGGCGGTCAGCGGCGAGCCATCGTGGAAGCGCGCTTGTGGCCGCATGCTGAAGCGGTAGCCGTTGCGGTCCTGCGACAAGGTAACGGATTCGGCAAGCAGACCGTAGACCGCATCCGGCTCATCGACTGCCCTCGCCATCAGCGTATCGAAACAGAGCTCGGTGCGCGGCGGCGAATCCCCCTTCAGCACCAGCGAGTTCAACGTGTTGAAAGTAAGAAAGCTCTGATTGAGGGTAGCGTTCGGCGGGGCGAAATTCATCCGGCCGCCCTTGGGCGCGTCCGGATTGACATAGTCGAAATGCGCGAAATCCGGTCCGTATTTGAGATCGCCGAAGGCCGACAGGCCGTGCAGTTTCACGCCGGTTGGGATCGCGGCGAAAGCCCGCCCGGGCAGCAGCGCTGCGGCCGCGGCTGCACCGCCAAGGGCGAGGAAGTCGCGACGGGGCAGCGCCGCCATCAATTGCCACTCTTGTATTTTGCCGCCAGCGCCTTTTCCTTGACCGGATCGACCCACCAGGAATCCGTGTCCACGCCTAAATAGGCAGGCTGCTTTTCAGGCATGCCGAACTTGTTCCAGTAGGCCAGCCAGACCACGGGCCTGTGCCATTGCGGCACGACATAGTAATTCCACAACAGCACCCGGTCGAGCGCATGGGTGGCAGCAACCAGATCGTCGCGGTCGGTGGCGTAGATAACGCGGTCGACCAGCGCGTCGACAATCGGATCCTTAATGCCCATCAGATTGCGTGAGCCAGGTGCGTCGGCGGCTTTTGAACTCCAGAAGTCGCGTTGCTCGTTGCCGGGCGAATCCGACTGTGGGAAGATCCCCGTCACCATGTCGAAGTCGAAGCTACGGGTGCGGTTCACATATTGACTGGGGTCAACAATGCGAAGTGCGGCATCAATACCGATCTTTCGCAAATTATCGACGTAGGGATTTGCGATGACTTCGTCTGTCGGGTCCCGTCCCAGGATCTCCAGCTTGAATTGCTGGCCCGTTTGGGCATTGACCATTTTGCCGCCCTTGATGACCCAACCAGCCTTGGCGAACAGGTCGACCGCGGACTTCAGGTATTTACGCTCCGCCTGCGGCGTGTCGTAGACCGGCAGTTTGAATTCCTCGGTGAACACTTCAGGCGGCAGCTTGTCACGATATTGCTCGAGAATCTCCAGCTCCTTGCCTTTCGGCAGGCCGCTGGACGCCAGGTTGGTGCCCTGGAAATAGCTGCTCGTGCGGGTGTTAAGACCGAAGAACAGCGTACGATTCATGCTTTCGAAATCGAGCACGTCGGTCAACGCCTCGCGTATGCGTCGATCCTGAAACTGCGGACGTCGCAGATTAAGCGCGAAACCCTGCATCGGCTCGGGCGACTCGGTCTTGAACTCCCTCTTGATGACGTCGCCTTGCTTGATCGCGGGAAAGTTATACGCCGTCGACCAGCGTCTGGAGCTGTTTTCCGCGTTGATGTCCTCAAGCCCACCCTTGGTGAATGCCTGCCAAGCCGCATTCTCATCGAGGATGTAGGTGTACCGCTTCGTGTCGAAATTCTCTCGGCCGATCTTCACCGGCAACTTGGCGGCCCAATAGTCAGGCACGCGCTGCCATACAATTTCCGAACCTGGCTTGAAGCTGGCGATCTTGTAAGCGGCCGAACCCAGCGGCGGCTCCAGCGTCGGCCGGGTGACGTCGCGCTTCTTGCCGTTGGCGTCAGTGCCATCCCACCAGTGCTTGGGCAGTACGACGAGGTCGCCGAGAATCTTGGGCAGTTCGCGATTGCCCTTCTGGCTGAAATGGAACTCGACCTCACGATCGGAGATTGCGACCGCATCGGTAACGTTCTCGAAATAACGGCTGTATTGCGGGCTGTTGGCCTTTAGCACCTGGAACGACCAGATCACGTCGTCGACGGTGATCGGCTGGCCGTCATGCCACTTCGCCCGCGGATCGAGCCGGTAGGTCGCCGAGGAATAATCGGCCGGATATTTATAGGCTTCAGCGACCAGCGAATGGCTGGTGCTGCCTTCGTCGGTCGCCTGCTCCATTAGCGTGTCGTAGAGCAGACCGCCGCCAAAAGGGACGAAGCCAGCGGCGGCAGAACCCTGGACGATGTAGGGATTGAAGCTGTCAAACGTGCCGGGCGCCACCGAATTCAGCGTGCCGCCCTTGGGTGCATCCGGATTGATGTAATCGTAGTGCTGGAAGTTGTCGCCATATTTGGATTCGCCGATCAGCGACGAGGTCGTGCGCCATTCGTCCGCGAGGGCCGCCTGCAGGCCGCCGGCAAAAGCAGCCAGCATAAGCACCGATTTCAGAAGCGTCCGCGCTCGGCCAACCGTCATGCGTTCTCCTCTTCGCGATATATAGCGCCGTCACCATAGCGTCTGGGCCCAATCTAGATCATTTGGCGGCGCTGAAAACCGCAACGGAGCGGCTTTGTCGTCGCATATGCATTTTCCTAACGAAAAAAAAGCCGGGCTGAACCCGGCTTTTTCAAGGATTATGTCATTACAGTTTTGTTATTTTGCGGGTGCAGCCGGAGCGGCTGGCGCCGCGCCTTCTGCCGGCTTGGCAGGGGCTGCACCTTCGGCCGGCTTGGCGGGCGCGTTCTCGGCCGAGGCGCCGGGCGCCGGCAGCGGCTTCGGATTGTCCGACAGCGTGCGCAGATAGGCGATGACGTTGGCGCGGTCCTCATCCTTCGGCAGGCCGGCGAAACCCATCGCCGTGCCCTTCACGAACTTCTTCGGCGAGGTGATGAAGTGGTTGAGGTTGTCGTAGGTCCACTTCTCGCTGCCGCCCTTAGAGAACTCCTTCATGCCGGCAGAATAGGCAAAGCCCTCATGCTCGGCGACCGGACGGTCGATGATGTCCCACAGATCGGGGCCCACCTTGTTGGGGCCGCCCTTTTCGCCGGAATGACAGGCCTGGCATTTCTTGAAGACGGCGGCGCCCGCTTCGGCGTTGGCGGTGGTCAGCAGCTCGGCGATCGGCTTGGCCTCCGCGGCGGGAGCGGCCGGGCCGCCTTCGGCAGGCTCGGTCGCCTCGATGGCAAAGCCGGGCTTTTCCGGCGCCGGCGAGGCAAACAGCGCGTCGGACACGATGCCAACGGAAAAGACAATGAACACCGTGCCGAGGAAAGCGGCGAGCAGCTTGTTGACTTCGTTGGAATCCATACGCCCCAGGCTCCCTTTTCCGGCGGACCGATCCGTCCACTCCGTCCGTCGGTATCGTGAACCACCCTGCGAGGCGGTCAAATCGCGCGGAAACTAGGTCTTTTGCTCCGGCGTTGCAACACCTATAAGGGCGCTGCCAGTGAGACCTTTTGCCACTTTTGTCCTCCTCTTTTTCGAGCCCCTGCCCGCCTCATGTCCACCCTCATCCTGATCCCGGCCCGCATGGCCTCGACCCGCCTGCCGGGCAAGCCGCTGGCCAACATCGCCGGCACTCCGATGATCGTCCACGTCGCCCGCCGTGCTGCCGAGGCCGGCCTCGGCCGGGTCGTCGTCGCCACCGATACGCAAAGCGTTGCGGAGGCGGTGCGCGCGCATGATTTCGAGGCGGTGATGACGCGGGCGGACCACGAAACCGGCTCCGACCGCATCTTCGAAGCGCTGACCATTCTCGACCCTGGCAACAGCGTCGAGACCATCGTCAATGTGCAGGGCGATCTGCCGACCATCGAGCCCCTTGTTATCGGCGCCGCGCTTAAGCCTTTCGAGAACGCAGCGGTCGACATCGCCACGCTCTGCGTCGAGATCGTCCGCGACGAGGAAAAGACCAATCCGAACGTCGTCAAGCTGGTCGGCTCGCCACTCTCGGCGACGCGGCTCAGGGCGCTCTATTTCACCCGCGCCACCGCCCCCTGGGGCGAAGGCCCGCTCTACCATCATATCGGCCTCTATGCCTATCGCCGCGCCGCACTCGAACGCTTCGTTGCGCTGAGGCCGTCGCCGCTGGAGCGCCGCGAGCGGCTGGAGCAGTTGCGGGCGCTCGAGGCCGGCATGCGCATTGATGCGGAGATCGTGCAGTCGGTGCCGCTTGGCGTCGATACGCCGGACGATCTCGAACGCGCCAGGGCGCTCCTTTCCAACTAAGAAATTCTTCCCCCAATTCCCGAGACTCTGCGCATGCCTGAAAAGACCAACAAAATATCCTTCCAGGGCGAGCCGGGCGCCAATTCCGACACCGCCTGCCGCAACATGTTCCCGTCGATGGAGCCGTTGCCGTGCCCGACCTTTGAGGACGCCTTCAACGCCGTCGAGACCGGCAAGGCCGATCTGGCCATGATCCCGATCGAGAACACCATTGCCGGCCGCGTCGCCGACATCCATCACCTCTTGCCGGAATCGAAGCTGCACATCATCGGCGAATATTTCCTGCCGATCCACTTCCAGCTCATGGTGCTGCCCGGCGTCAGGCGCGACGAGATCCGGACCGTGCACAGCCACATCCACGCGCTCGGCCAATGCCGCAAATACATCCGCAAGAACGGCTGGAAGGCGACGGTTGCCGGCGACACGGCGGGCGCCGCCAAGATGGTCGCCGCGATGAAGGACCGCACCATGGCCGCGCTGGCGCCGGCGCTGGCCTCGACGCTCTACGGGCTCGACATCATCGAGGAGAATGTCGAGGACACCGACAGCAACGTCACCCGTTTCGTCGTGCTGACCAAGAACAAGCAATGGGCCGAACGCCCCTCGGCCGACGCCAAGATGATGACGACCTTCATCTTCCGCGTCCGCAACGTGCCTGCCGCGCTCTACAAGGCGATGGGCGGCTTCGCCACCAACGGCATCAACATGACCAAGCTGGAAAGCTACCAGCTCGGCGCGTTTACGGCGACGCTGTTCTACGCCGACATAGAGGGCCATCCCGACGACCCGCTGGTGAAGCTGGCGCTCGACGAGCTCGCCTTCTTCTCGCGCGAAATGCGCATTCTCGGCGTCTACCCCGCCAGTGCCTCGCGCGAGCAATGGAAGGTGGCGGATTAGGGTCCGGTCAGGTCAGGCTGAGCTTGTTCTGCCTGGCCGGCTTGCCGCATTCGCGGCGGCTGATCGACCGGTTCATGGCGTCGATCTTGCCGCTTGCCTGGTCGGCGTCACGTTTGGCTTTTGAGCGCATGTCCGGCGTGAACGGGCCGAAGCCCGTCGCCGGGTTGGAGAAGGACGGCTTGGCGTCCACCGGCAAATGATATTGCTGCGCCAGGCCGTTTCGTTGCGCCAGCAATTGGTCGCAAGGCACCTTGTCATATAGCAGCGAGGACTGGACGTTTTCGTCCTGCCGTTCGGACATCGAATTGCCGACGCAGCCGGCCATCGCCAGGCAAGATGCCAAGACCATCATGTTCCAGCGCATGAACGTGCTCCTTGTCTTTCGCAGCTGCCACTCTCCTGTGCAGCGGCAGGAGTCTTAGCCAGATTTTACGCTGCCGGAAAGCAAGCTTGCCAGTACGGCAAGCCCTTCGACCGGTTCGCGGCGATCCTGCCGGATAATCGTTGCCTGCAGCGACAGGACCGAAAAGCCGTTGGCGTCCAGAACCCGCTCTACATAGCTTTGCGAATGCGCATAGCGGCGCGACGGCTGCAAGGCGAAATCGCCGCTGCCAGATAGGTCGCCGCCGGAGAGCGTCTCGACGGAGAACGCAAACAGACCGCCGCCGGCAAGCATTCCGGCAATCTTGGTCACCACCTTGTCGAGTGCGCCGAGATAGATGAACACATCTGCCGCCGTCACCAGATCGGCTTTCGGGCCTGAATAGCAAAAATCCTGCAGGTCCGTCTTGACGAGCAGATCGTAGACGCCTTTGGCGCGCGCCTGCCTCAGCATGCCGGCCGAGATGTCGTAACCCTCCAGCCGATCGGCGATCGGCCGCAGTCTCTGGCCCATGAGGCCGGTGCCGCAGCCGAGATCGAGCACCAGCGAAAACCGGCCCGGCCGTGCTGCCCGGATGGCTCGGTCGAGACATTCGGGCAGACGATAGCCTAGCCTGTCGACCAGCTCACCCTCGAAGCTTCCGGCATAGTGGTCGTACAGCGTCTCGACAAAGGCGCTGGGCGGCGCCTGGGCGGCCGCTGCCTTGCCGATCAATTGCAGCTTGAGCACCGCGCCGAGCCTGTCCGCCGGGTCCAGCCGCAGTGCCGTCGTCCAGGCCTGCGCGGCGAGATCGGGCGCGCCCGCCGCCTCCTGCATCTCACCGAGGCGGAACCAGCCGGCCGGCCATTGCGGCGCCAGTTCGAGCGCGCCGAGCAGCAATTCCGACGCTGCCGCATGATCGCCGGACGCATGGAGCATTTCGGCATAGTCGGCGCGGCGGTCGGCGGTCGGATCGCCGGACGAAGTCTGGAGCGGTTTCATGGCGATCAGGTTCCGCCGGTGTTTTGCGGCCGGCCTGCGCTCTATGCTGGAGTCAGCAGTGACTTACAACAGGCTTCCCGCGCCGGAATTAGCGCCTATCTTGGGGCCATGCGCGCCAGCGACCTGCTTCATCCCCGGCCGGAAGGGCTGTATTGCCCGCCCGGCGATTTCTTCATCGACCCGGTGCGGCCGGTCAACCGGGCGCTGATCACACATGGCCATTCCGACCATGCCCGCCCCGGCCACCGCTCGGTGATGGCGACGCAGCAGACGCTCGACATCATGGGGCTGCGCTACGGCGAAGATTTTGCCGGAACGACGCAAGCCGCCGTGCTCGGCGAGACGATCACGCTCGACGGCGTCACCGTCAGCTTTCACCCGGCTGGCCATGTGCTGGGCTCGGCGCAGATCAAGGTCGCGCATCAGGGCACATGCATCGTCGCGTCCGGCGACTATAAGCGCCAGAAGGACGCGACCTGCGAGCCGTTCGAGCCACTCAAATGCGACGTCTTCATCACCGAGGCGACGTTCGGCCTGCCGGTGTTCCGCCATCCGCCCGATAGCGAAGAGATCGCCCGGTTGCTGAAATCGACCGAGCAGTTTCCCGAACGCACGCATCTGGTCGGCGCCTATGCGCTTGGCAAGGCGCAGCGCGTCATGCGCCTGCTGCGCGATGCCGGCTACGAAAAGCCGATCTACATCCATGGCGCGCTGGCCAAGCTCAGCGAGTATTTCCAGAGCCAGGACATCGATCTCGGCACACTGGAACCGGCGACCGTCGAGAGCGGCGCGAAAAGCGACTTTGCCGGCGCCATCGTCGTCGGCCCGCCATCCGCGTTCGCCGATCGCTGGGCGCGGCGTTTTCCCGATCCGATGTCGTGCTTCGCCTCAGGCTGGATGCGCATCCGCCAGCGCGCCAAACAGGGCGGCGTCGAGCTGCCGCTGATCATCTCCGATCACTCCGACTGGGACGAGCTGACAGCGACGATCAAGGAGACCGGCGCCGAGGAAATCTGGGTGACGCATGGCCGCGAGGAGGCGCTGGTGCGCTGGTGCGAACTCGAAGGCATCGCCGCCAGGCCGCTGCATCTGGTTGGCTATGAGGACGAGGGCGATTGATGGTGGAAATCGCCGGTATGGCGTTCTGTCGCGCCCCCCTCTGGCCTGCCGGCCATCTCCCCCACGAGGGGGGAGATCGGCAGCTTTGGCGCCGCGCTCGTTCCCTCAACGCTGGAGATTGGCGAAACCAGTGGCGACATCCAATCTCCCCCCTCGTGGGGGAGATGTCCGGCAGGACAGAGGGGGGCGCGAAGGATCGCAAGCTTCCCCCCTTGGCGCTCCTCCCATGAACCGCTTCGCCGAGCTTCTCGACCGGCTGGTGCTGACGCCGTCGCGCAACGGCAAGCTGACGCTTTTGACCGATTATTTCCGCAGCGTCGAGGATCCTGACCGCGGGCTGGCGCTGGCGGCCATCACCGGCGATCTGTCCATCGCCGCGGTCAAGCCGGCGATGCTGCGCACGCTGGTCGTCGAGCGCATGGATCCGGTGCTGTTCGGCTATTCCTACGACTATGTCGGCGACCTGGCCGAGACCGTGTCGCTGGTCTGGCCGCAAGCGCCGGTCGACATTGCGAACCACGAGCCGACGCTGGCCGAAGTGGTGGCGAAGCTGCAGGCGGCGAGCCGTTCGGACGGGCCTCAGGTGCTGGCCCGGCTGCTCGACAGCGCCAGCACTTCGGCGCGCTTTGCCATCATAAAGCTGGTCACCGGCGGCCTGCGCATCGGCGTCTCGGCGCGGCTGGCCAAGCAGGCGCTCGCTGATTTCGGCAGGGTCGAAATCGCCGAGATCGAGGAACTCTGGCACGGCCTGACGCCGCCCTATATCGCGCTGTTCGCCTGGCTGGAGGGTAAAGCGGAAAAACCCAGGAAGACGGCGCTGGCGCTGTTCAGGCCGGTGATGCTGTCGAATGCCGTCGGTGACGGCGACCTCGAAAAGCTCGACCCGGCCGACTACGCGGCCGAATGGAAATGGGACGGCATCCGCGTCCAGGCGGTTTGCGAAGGCGGCATTCGCCGGCTCTATTCGCGCACCGGTGACGATGTCTCCGGCGCCTTTCCCGATCTTGCTGAGGCGATGGATTTTTCCGGCGCCCTCGACGGCGAGCTTTTGGTCGGAGACCCCAGGCAGGCGACGGGCACGTTCTCGGACCTGCAGCAGCGGCTGAACCGCAAGAGCGTGTCACCCAAGATCCAGCAGCAATACCCGGCCTTCATGCGCTGCTACGATGCGCTGCAGATCGGCGACGAGGATGTGTGCGGACTTCCCTTCCGCGAACGGCGCGGCCGGCTCGAGGCCTTTGTGAGGACACTCGATCCGAGCCGCTTCGATCTGTCGCCGCTGGTCGAATTCACCAACTGGCAGGCGCTGGAGGAATTGCGCCGCAAGCCGCTGCATCCGGTCATCGAAGGCGTCATGCTGAAGCGCTGGGATTCGCCTTATGTGGCCGGGCGGCCGAAGGGCCCCTGGTTCAAATGGAAGCGCGATCCGCACACGGTCGACGCCGTACTGATGTATGCCCAGCGCGGCCACGGCAAGCGCTCGAGCTTCTATTCCGATTATACATTCGGCGTCTGGTCCGGGCCGGAAGGATCGGAAGAGCTGGTGCCGGTGGGAAAAGCCTATTTCGGCTTCACCGACGAAGAGCTGAGGCAGATCGACAAATATGTCCGCGACAACACGATCGAGCGCTTTGGCCCGGTGCGCTCAGTGCGTGCCGACCGCAGACAAGGCCTCGTACTGGAGGTGGCATTCGAAGGGCTCAACCGCTCGACGCGGCACAAATCGGGCGTCGCCATGCGCTTCCCCCGCATTTCACGATTGCGCTGGGACAAGCCGGCGGCCGAAGCCGACCGCATCGAGACGCTGCAGGCGCTGCTCGACAGTTAACTTAAGGAAGGACTGAAACGCGGATCTCGTAGATGTCGACCGACTTGCCCTGCTTGTCGAAGTCGGAATTGATGGCGATGGTGCCGGCAGCGCCCGGACGCTTGTCGGGAAGGCGCACGTCGAACAGATATTCATTGCGCTCGCGACCGACCGCATAGCGCTTGCGGCCACAGTCGCCGAGTTCGCCGAAATTGCAGTCGACGGAAATCTGCGTCTCCTGCCCCTCCTCGGAGCGTGCGATGATGTCGAATGTGGCATGCTTGCCGGCGATCCTCTCCAGCACGCCTTGCCCGACGTCGAAGCTGATGGCCGAGCCGGATGCGCCCGAGCGGATGCGCAGGAAGGAACCGCTTTCGTCCTGGACAACGTCGGCCTTGGCGTCCGACGGCGCATTGACCTGCGTCGGGTCGCCCGGCGAAAACACGTTGATCCAGTCGCGCGCCTGGTCCTCCTCGCCCTGCTTTGGCGGCGAAGCGGTGTCATCCGGCGTGAAATCGTCGCCGTCGACCGTTGGCGGCACTTCCGGCGGCGCCGTGTCGAGTTCGGTTGCCGATTTGAAGACGCCGGTCTGGTTGGCGAAATAAAGGCCGATGCCGGCGGCTGCGAGCAGCGTCACACCGAGGAAGATCGCGGTCAAAGGCAGGCGCCGCCGCCTCGCCCGCCGGTCGTCGCGGTCGGGCGTCACTTCCGCATCGTCGGTTTCGACGTCGGCTTCGGTCGGAGCCGAGGCCCCCATGTCGATCACCGGCACTTCGGCAACAGGTGCATCGGGCATGATGTCGGGGACGACCGGCAGGACGCGCGACCGAGGCGCATCGGATTCGGGCGGCTGCGCCGGACCGTCAACGACGACATCGGGCGACGGCACGGGCTCGGCTTCGGTTTCGGTTTCAGCTGGAGGCTCCACCGCCGGTGCTGTCTCCAAACTGTCGGTCGGCGCGGCGACGTCGGGAACCGCCGGCAGGAATTCCGATTCGATTTCGGTGATCTTGGCCTGGACCGCCTTGCGGCGCTTGATGGCGACCTCCACGGTGACGTTTGGATTGGCCTGCAGGGCACGGTCGAGTGCCGCGAAAGCCGATCGATAGACCCGCTCGCGAAACGCCCGGTCGTCGGCATTGCCTTTCTCGAAGGCATTGCGGATCGCTTTTTCGATCGCGTCCAAGCAAATTCCCTCTGCAATTTCACTCACATTGTCATGATCGTTAGCCGCAGGCGACCAATCAATCAACAAGCGAGCGGCCGCATTCTGCCTTGCCGAGGGGTGCAAAGCTCATTTCGGCGGTTTTCGGTAAAGGAATCAACATTTTTCGCTGCTTTTCCGGTCACGGCGGCAACGTGGCGGTCGGGGCGGCCGTGCGAAACGGCGTCGCACGGCCTATGGCGGATCGGCGCGGCTGCTGCCCTTGCGCCCGGCCCGGGACCGATACGATTTGCCAAGCCTCGTCCTTGAATTCGCGGCTGCCATCTTGAATTCAACGCTACCATCTTGAATTAAACGCTGGTTGCGTCTATCACCCAGCCCATCCTGGAAGCTCGGCTTCCCGGGCCGCTTTAGCTCAGTTGGTAGAGCACATCATTCGTAATGATGGGGTCAGGTGTTCGAGTCACCTAAGCGGCACCAAACGATTTACCCGCGCGCCTCCTTCAACCAGCGCTCAGCCGAGTGGAAAGGCCGACGCCGCCGAGACGAGGGCGAGCATTGCCAGCACGACCCCCGCCGCCCGGCAGATGACCCGATGATGCCGCATCGCGGCAGCGCGCACGACCGGACGCGAAAGGGCGACGGCCAGAAATCCGTACCAGCCAATGTCGATGATGGCGACGATGGCCGCGACCATCAGCATCTCGTTCGAATTCCGGATCGGCAGCATCAGCCCCATGAAGGCGACGGCAAAGAAAGTGGCGGTTTCAGGCGAGAGAATGCTGATGAGAAACCCGCCGGCAAACAATCCGGCCTGTCGTCTCTGAGGCTCGTCGCCGACGGCCGGCGGCGCCGTTCTGGCGATGCGCAGGGCCATCCAGCCAAGGACCGCCGCACCGGCGATCTTGACCGCCGGCACCGACAGCGACCCGGAAAGATGAACGGCGCCAAACGCCACCAGGACCGCCAGCACGGCGGTTCCGGCGCCGATCCCGGCCACGAGCGGAATCGTCCTGCCAAAGCCGTGCAGGGAGGCAAGGCTGCCGGTCGCGAGCCCGATCGGGCCTGGCGTGATCATGATCACCGTATATGCCGCCAGGAATTGCAGCATGGCCGTCGACAGCAGAAGCGAATTTGACATTGCAGCCTCCCGTTTGTTGCGTCGATCACAGAGCGGCGAGGAATTCCCGTCGCGCCCCAGCCGCCGGACGCCGGCGGCGGTTCCCCGCACCGCCGCCGTTGCCCGCCTTCTCCCCCGGATCGTGAAGGCGTCGTGGTGTTGGGAGGTCCATCCACGCTGCGAGCAGAAACCTACGCGGAGCCGCGGGCATGCAAATCGGTACCGCCACCCATTTTTAGGCGGTCGATTTCCCAGTTTTCGCGGAAATTTTGCTGCGGGAACTACCCAGAGCCTGTTCCATCCCGACAGAATCGGCTGGAATCATGGTCCCGTCTGGTGCGGTTCCAACGGATGGGTGCCCGTCAGGAGCCACGGCTCGCCGCGCAGCCGCAGGAGGATTTCCATACGGTTTGCGGCGTTGAGCTTGCCGAGCAGCGAGGAGACGTGATGCTCGATCGTGCGGGGCGAGCGCGACAAATGTCGCGCGACTTCCTTGTTGCTGATGCCCTGGGCGATCAGGGCGAGCACCTTCTGCTCGTGCTGTGTCAGGCCGAGCGGATGGCGACGGGCCGCCGCATAGGGTCCGCGCTGCACCTTCGGCAGCAGGCCTGACAGGCCCTGACGCTGCGCGAGCTTGCGCGCCAGCGCTGCGGCCGCGGGCGCGTCGATCTCGTCCAGCATCGCCACGGCGCGAGCGAGCGCCGTTCCGGCATCCGCCCCACGAACCTGCATGAGGGCAAGTGCTGCCTCGTAGGGCAGCGAGAAACGCGTCCACTCCGCCGCGGCGGCCTGCGGGTCGCCGACAAGCTCGGCGGACCAGGGCGACGGTATGGGCGCCGATAGCGCCGGCAGCGATCCGGGCATTCCGCATCGACGCCACCAGACCGACAATTCGCCAAGGTCCCTGGGGCGGAAATTGTCGAGGTTCATGGCCGCCAGCTCGGTAAGCTGCGCGTGGCCGGCGCCGATATCCTCGGCAAGCCAGGCCGCCTCCGTCAGCGCCAGGCGAACCGGGACGATACGCTGCGGCTCGCCGGTCGTCTGCCCCTCCGCAAGGGCCCGCTGCAAAAGGTCGACGCCGTCGGTCTCGCCCAGCCTTACGCGGACCGTGCCAAGCACGGTGAGCGCCGGCAAGTGCATCACCATCGGCAGGCGCTCCACATTCATGACGCCCTGAGCGATGGTTGCGGCCTCGCGAAACCGACCCTGTTCCATGCAAAGCTGCGCCTGCCGGCCGAGCAGGTATTGCGCCGCCGAATCGAGGTCGTGCCTGGTGCAGAATGCGATGCCTTCGGCCAGCAGCCGCTCCGCCAGCTCGAAGTCCTTGGCCACCACCGCGCATTCCGCAAAGTTCGTATAGGCCCGCGCCGCATGGTCGTGGAGCCCGTGCTCGAGCGCCAGGGCAAGGCTTTCCTCCAGCCGCTCACGGCCGCCAGGGCAGTCGGCGAACATGAGCGCGGTGCCGACATTGTTGAGGGCGTGAACGCGCGTCTCGACCTCACCCAGCCGATCGGCCAGGCTGATCGCGCGCTCGCCCCATTCGATCGCCTCGTCGAAACGATAGTGCAGCATATGGAGCTGCGAGCGTGTGCTGTAGGCCATTGCCACTTCGGGACCCGGCGGCAGGCCTTCCACTTCATGCACGGCCTGGTCGGCATACTCTTCCGCCTGCGGGCCTTCGCCGCGCCGCCAGTGCAGCCGCGACAGCCAGCGCAAATTGAGCCCTATCTTGTCGACCCGGTCCAGCTGCCGCCAGATGGCGATGGCGCGATGCCGGGCCTCGATGATGGCATCATAGACAAGCAGTGCCAGGCCGGCCTCGTAGGCCCAGTCCTCGTGCAACTGCGCGGCCAGTTCCGGCGGGGCTTGGTCGACATATCTGAGTGCGGTCGCCAGATGCGAGGCCGCCTCCCGGTGCGCGCCCAGGCGGGCGGCCTGCCGGGCGGCGAGCGGCGCGAGTTCGAGCACGCGTTCGCCATTGTCGGCGCCACCGGCGTGATGGACGCGGCGCGAAAGCAGAGCGCTTGCCTGCGACGCCGGAACTTCCGAGAGTGCCGCTTCGACCTTGGAATGAAGCAAACGTTGCAGAGAGGGGGAGAGCCGGTCGAGCGTCGCTTCCCTGGCAAGCTCGTGGCGAAATGTCAGCGCGCCCTGATCGTCCCGCCGCAGCAATCCACGGTCGACGCATCGATCCACGAGCGCTTCGGTCTCGTCCCCGAGAAGGGCCCGGATCAGCCACGGCTCAACGCTGCCCGGCATGATGCTCATGACCTCCAGCACGTCGCGCTCTCCAGGCGTCAGGCGCGACAGGCGGGACCACACCGCGTCGCGTATGGAATCGGGCACGCGCGCCGATTCGGTCTCGCTGCTGGACAGGAGCTCGGTAACGAAGAAGGGATTGCCCTCAGTAATGCGGTAAAGCCCGTCGGCGGAACGGCCGGCCTGTTCGGCCAGCATCGTAACCGCCTGGGGAGACAGCGGTTTAAGCGTCACGCGGCGTACGGAGGCGGCGGGAAGATCGCCGAGCACGTGGGTCAGCGGGTGATCGGCGTTCAAGTCCTCTCTGCGCATGCTGAGCACCAGCATGGTGCGGAGCAGGGAGACGCGGCGACCGAGATATCTTACGAGGTCGAGCGTCGCATTATCCGCCCAATGCATGTCCTCGAAGATGAGCACGGTCGTGCCCTTGGCGCGCTGCAGCGCGTTCAGCAATGCCGGGAAAAGCCGCTCCGGGGCTGCGGTCTCCTCAAGCAGCGCTGCCACGCGCGGGTCGAGCAAGTGCGCCATGTCCTGGAGAGGGCCCAATGGACGCGGCGTGAAGAGCGCCTCGCACCAGCCCCACAGCACCCGGCAGTCCCGGTCGGCGTTTTCCGCGAATTCGCGCAGCAGAGAGGTCTTGCCTAGGCCCGCCTCGCCATGCACCAGCACGGTCCCGCCATGTCCGGCAGCAGCTCTCTCGGCCGCGGCCAACAAAGCTCCAAGTGGGTCCTCTCGCTCAAGCAGCATCAAACCCGCGCCTCCAGAACATTGAAGGTACAACAGTAGGCAATGAGTGCAACACGCTCATTTCACATGACCTCACATGACCGCGGCGATTTGGCAAATCACCCCTGGGAAGCGGGCGTTATTTTGTCCCGGAGCCGATATGTTTGCTGCTGCCATAGGCATGAAGACTACAAAACAGGCAGACAACCAAGGCGGCGACAAGACCTAGCGAAGCGGGCTGGATAGCCTCACTTCCGTGATGATAGCGTGAAAGAAACGCGTTCCATCGATCCAGCCCAAAGCCTATCTCATCGTCGGCCGTTCCGGCCTGACGTTCAACAGGGGGTGAAAATCATGGAAGAGGAAGACGATGTCCTAAGCGACCTGAGCTATGTCGCCGAAAATTTCGATGATGTGGCAAAGGAAACGATCGTCCTGGTGCTGGAGGCTGCGATCGCCGAGATCATTGGCCTCAGAATTGCCCTGCAGACTGCCGCGTCGAAGGCGACACGGGCAACAGACTGAGTTGCAGCCGGGGTTGAACGAGCGCCTCAACTCGGCGAGGTGTCACCCAGCGACGCCACGGTTTTCAGCGCGCCGTCAAGCATGTCGCCCTTCTCGTCCTTCAGCGCGGCTTCGCGCAGGCGTCTGATCCAGTCGGCGGCGTCCGGGCGGCCCTTGACCACGTCGAGCGCCGACAGCACGCGGTCGAACTTCGACTGCGCGCGGGCATGGGTATCGCTGTAGCCTTTGATCAGCCGGCGGCAGTTGAGGATCTCCGTGCCAAGCGCGTAGTCCTGGCCGACTTGGCCGAGCGCCAGCGCATACCAGCGCTCGAGATGGGCGGTCTCGACCTTGTGGCGCAGCAGGCGGCGGCGCCAGCGGCGCAGGCCGCCGATGAACCACAATGCGGCAAAGCCGGCAAAACTGTCGGTGCGGACGTGGCGGCCGCGATTGATGCGGCGGTCGAGAAAGGCGGCGAGCCTCGGCCGGCTTTCGATATAGCTGCCGAGCCCGGCCGGCAGCGTGCCGCAGAATTCCTCGATGCGCGGATGGAAGTATTCGGTCACCTGCAGGACCGAGCCGTCCTTGACGCCGACCTCGCGGCGTACGCGTCGGTCGCGGCTCGAGCGCGTCTTCAGGTCGGCGACGCGGATCATGTCGTCGTAGCACATCGCATTGGCCAGATGCTTGGCGGCGGCGATCGACAGCGCGTAGTCATGTTCGGCATTGTCCAGGACGACGGCCCGGTCTAGCCGGTCGAGATACTCGCCGCCATAGTCGATGTCCTGATAGTCGACAACCTTTTTCAGACCGCGCATCGCCATGTCGCGGACAGGAGCCGGCAAAGGATCGACCCGGGCGGCCAGGTGCTGCCAGCCTCCCAAGAGACTTTGCGGGCCGCTGACTTTTGTCGCCGCGCCCGAGCCAGTTTCAGCGGCTGCCGGCTGTGCCGTCTTATCGCCCGAAGGCGCACTCGCGATGCCGCGCGCCCGATCGTAGGAGGCACCGAAGGCGGCGAGGCTGGCCTTCACACCGCGGCCGCCGGCACTGACCGCCTGCTCGTAGCTCTCGCGTGTGAACGGCAAGGCATCGGAGCCGGCCAGCGCGCCGAGCAGGCTCGCCGAGATCACCGAGCCGTTGTCGGCGGCGATCTTCTCCATGTCGAAGGCGATGAAGCGCTTGGCCGCGGCTTCCGCCGTGGCATGCACCTTGGCGGACGAGGCGCGGCCGTCGCCAGGCTCGATCTTTTCCGAGACAGCTGCGATGCGGTGCGACGAGGCGATCAGTGTCGTGCGCTCCGGCGTGACGAAGCCGCGGATGATGGCGCGGCCGGCCTCCATCAGTTCGGCGGCGATCAATATATCGACGTCGCCCTGCGACGGCGACAGCGCGAAGACCGGCAGCCGGCCGCTGTCGCGGCACATCTCGACGTAATAGATGGTGGCGCCGGTGCGCTGGGCGACGCCGGCGACCGAGGTCGATTGCGCGACATAGCCGTTGCGCTCGGTGACGTCGGTGATCCAGTCGGCCAGCACGCCGCCGCCCTGGCCGCCGACCGCCAGCACGGCAAGCTTGATGACGCGCTCGTCGTCCGGCGCGCCGGCCTTGGAACGGGCTGATGGGACAGCGTCAAGCATCGGCGAATGTCAGGCGCCGGCTTTCACGGCGCCGCTGCAAGAGGCCGATCATGGCGCGGCGCGCCGCTTCCAGGAAACGGTCCCGGCGGCTCGGATTGTGCACCACGTCGGCGCGGTAAAAGGACGGGCAGAGCACCGCCGCGTCGGCAACCTCGCCGCAATTGCCACAGCCGACGCAGCTCTCGTCGATATGCGCCACCGGATCGTCGCGCAGCGGGTCGTCCAGCGACTTCACCGATAGCGACGGGCAGCCGGAAAGCCGCATGCAGGCATGGTCGCCAGTGCAGATATCCTCGTCGACGCCGAATTTCGGCTTGACCATCCGCTTACCGCCCTTGATCGCCTTGTCGACCAAAGGCTTTTCGCGGCGCTGCCGGTTGAGCATGCATTCGGACGAGGCGACGATGACTTTTGGGCCCTTCTCGTCCGTCGTCAGCGCTTCGCGCAGCGCGTCTTGCATCTTGGTTACGTCGTAGGTGCGGTCGATGTGGCGCAGCCATTTGACGCCCATCCCCTTCACCGCCTCGGTGATCGGATGCTTGGTCGACTTCGTCTTGTTGCCGGCGCGGGACGACAGGATGTCCTGCCCTCCGGTCGCGGCCGAATAGAAATTGTCGACGATGACGATGACGCCGTCGTTCTTGTTGAACACCGCATTGCCGATCGATGAGGTCAGGCCGTTGTGCCAGAAGCCGCCATCGCCGACGAAGGAGATCGAGCGGCGCCTGGCATCGGGCGAATTGAACGCCGAGGCCGAGGCCGGCCCCAATCCGTAGCCCATGGTGGTGGCGCCGAGCTCGAAGGGCGGCATGATCGAAAATAGATGACAGCCAATGTCGGAGGCGATGTGGTGCTTGCCCAACTCCTGTTCGACCAGCTTGGTCGCTGCGAAGATCGGCCGCTCCGGGCAGCCGACGCAGAAGCCGGGCGGGCGGCCCGGGACGACGTTGATCAGGTCGGCGGTGTCGAGCCCGTCGCCGATCTTGTTCGGCGCGCGGACCTCGCTTGGCAGCAGATGCGGGATGGTGGCGCGCAGGAATGATCCGATGCCGTCGAGCATCACTTGGCCGGTGTATTCGCCGGCCATCGGCAGATGTTCCTTGCCGACGAGCTTGGTGCCGCGCCCGGCCTTGTGCAGCATCGCGGCAAAGGCCTGTTCGATGTAGTTGGGCTGGCCTTCCTCGACGACGAGGACGGCGTCCTTGCCTTCGCAGAAGGACAGGAACTCGTCATCGACCAGCGGGTAGACGGCGTTCAGCACATAGAGCGGCACGTCGGTGTCGCCATAGGTGTCGGCGAGGCCGAGCCGCTGCAGCGCCCGGATGACGGAATTGTACATGCCGCCCTGCATGACGATGCCGACCGCGCCGTGCTCCGGGCCGAAGAACTCGTTGATCTTGTTGTCGCGGATGAAATCCACCGCCGCCGGCCAGCGTTTCTGCACCTTTTCCTTCTCGTGCAGGAAGGACGCGGGCGGCAGCACGATGCGGCCGGTGTCGCGGCGCGGCGCCTCGAGCGCATCGGCGACCGTCATCGCCGGGCGCTTGTTATCCTTGGCGATGAAATGGCCGTGCACATGGCAGCAGCGGATGCGCACCTGCAGCATGACCGGCGTGTTGGAAACCTCGGACAGCTCGAAGCCGTCCTCTACCGCCTTGACGATCGACGGCAGGTTCGGTCGCGGGTCGAGCAGCCAGACCTGGCTTTTCATGGCGAAGGCGTGGCTGCGCTCCTGCATGATCGACGATCCTTCGCCGTAATCCTCGCCGACGATGATCAGCGCACCGCCGGTGACGCCGCCGGACGCCAGGTTGGCCAGCGCGTCGGAGGCGACATTGGTGCCGACCGTCGACTTGAAGGTCGCCGCACCGCGGATCGGATAGTGCACCGATGCCGCCAGCATGGCGGTAGCGGTGGCTTCGGAGGCGCTTGCCTCGAAATGCACGCCAAGCTCGCCGAGGATATCCTGCGCATCGGCCAGCACGTCCATCAAATGGCTGATCGGCGCGCCCTGATAGCCGCCGACATAACCGACGCCGCATTGCAGCAGCGCCTTGGTGATGGCCAGAATGCCCTCGCCGGAAAACTCCTCGCCGGCGCCGAGTCTGAGCTTTTCGACTTCCTTGGCAAAAGACCGTTCGGCCATTTTGGGCTCCTTCCGTTGCCGCCAGGAATCTGGCGGCGCGTAAGATCAGATGTCGTGCTTGCGAATGTTCTTCAGCATCTTTTGCAGCGTCGCGATCAGCGCCGCGTATTCGGCATCGTCGATGTCGTCGAACATCGTCTCGAAAGCGTCGTGCATGGCCGGCCAGGCGCGCGCGAATTCGGCGCGGCCATCGTCGGTCAGGAACACATGGCGGATACGGCTGTCGGTAACCCCCTGCTCGCGCCGCACAAACCCTTGTCCCTCCAGCGTGTCGAGCGTGCGGCTCAAGGTCGACTGCTCGATGACGGTATAGACCGACAGATCGTTGACGGTGACGCCATCGGTGACCGACAGGACGGCCAGCGTCCTCACCTGCGGAATGGTCAGGCCCTGCTTGCGGAAATTGTCGCGCAAGGTGGCATTGTAGCGGCCCATGATGCGGTTCATCAGATAGGGCGCGAATTGCTGCAGGCCGATCTGGCCCAAAGTCGAGATGCGCTGGCGCTTTTCAACTTTCTGTTCCATCACAGCCTCCCCGCCAGGAGAAAGCCGGAGCCGCCGCCCAGCCCGGCGCCGGGATGGGTCGAGGCGCCGATGTGGTAGAGTCCCTTGACTCCGGTGGCGTGATTGCGGCTCGTCTTGAACGGCCGCCACAGGAACGACTGGTCAATAGTCGAGGAGCCGCCATAGGGATCGCCGCCGACCAGATTGATGTTCATCGCTTCCAGGTCGGCCGGCGAATAGGCGCGACGTGCGATGACGCTGTCCTTGAATCCTTCGATATGGCTGGCGAGGATCGCTTCGGCACGGTCGGCATAGGCTTCGCGCAGCGCCTCGGTCCAGCGGCCATCCGCAGGCGTCTCGAGCTTGCCGGCCGCATCACCCTTGATATTGCGAGGCGCCTCGGGAAGTTGAAGCCACAGGATCGCCTTGCCGTCTGGACAGCGCGACGGGTCGAGCGCGTGCGGCTGGCCGACGCAAATGGTCGGCACCTCCGGCAGCATGCCGCGCACGGCCTCGTTGCAGGCCTTCGAGACGCCGTCGAGCCCCGGCGTCAGATGCAGCAGCGCGACCTTGTCCAGGCCCTCGCCGCGCCATGCCGGCGGCTTGTCCAAGGCATAGTGGATCTGGAAATTGCCCTTGCCGTAGCGGTATTTTTGCGCCGCCTCGACGTCGGCTTTCGGGGCCGCGTCACCGAGCAGCCGCTCGTAGAGCTGGGTCGGCGTGACCGAGCAGATAACGCTCTTCTTCGCCGTGACCGTCTCGCCCGAAGCCAGCCGCACACCGGTGGCGCGGCCTCCGCTCTGGACGATGGAGGCAACGTCGGCGCCGGTGCGGATTTCGCCGCCACGTTCCCTGATCAGGGCTTCGAAGGCGGACAGCAGGTTCCTGGCACCGCCCTTGACGATCGGCGCGCCGGCCGCCTCAAGCGCGAAGGCGATGACCTTGGCGATCTGTCCCGAAAACGCATCTTCGGGCCCGAGGCCGGCATGCAGCACCCAGGGCGCCCACAGCGCGCGCATGGTTTCCGACTGGTAGGTGCTTTCCAGCCAGCCGCGCGCCGGCACCAGCGCGTCGCCGACAAAGGCGGCAAGGCCACGCGGGCCGCGCCGCCATGCCTCGCCCGCCAGCAGCTTTGCCGTCGGGTAAGACCACAGGCTGCCGCCGAGCAGCCCGAACAGGAGGCCGGCATTGCGCTCGATCTCGCCGACATCGCTGCCGTGCCGGTCGCCGTCGCCCGCGGCAAGCGCATTGGCCGCCGCGACATTGGCGGCGCGATCGGAGCGCAGGATGGCATGGCTGCCATCCGGACGCAGCACGCCGGTCGGCGTGGAGGTGTTGCAGAACTCCAGCCCGTGCCGCGCCAGATCCTTGCCCAGCGCCGCATAGGCCGGCGAGGTGATGAACAGAACGAAGGTCGTCGCCATCACGTCGTGGATGAAGCCGGGCGCGGTGATTTCTTCTGTGCGCATGCAGCCGCCGATGCGGTCGTTGCGCTCGAGCACCAGCACCTTCGCCCCCTTGCCGCCAAGCATCGCGGCGCAGACCAGCGCGTTGATGCCGCTGCCGACGATGATGTGATCAGGAGCGCTCATCGATGCGTGCTCCCGGTGAGCGGAAGGTGGAATTCATTTGCGCGGGTTGGCGTTCCTTCGCGCCCCCCTCTGTCCTGCCGGACATCTCCCCCACTTGGGGGGAGATCGGCTGTCACCGCGGCCTTCGCCACTCTCCAACGTCGCAGGAATGAGCGGGGCGCCGAAACTGCCAATCTCCCCCTTAGAGGGGGAGATGTCCGGCAGGACAGAGGGGGGCGCCGTAGAGCGGCAGCTTTGCAACGCTGCCGCTCCCAACCCGTCACCACAGCATTGCCTGCGCACATGATCTTCTCCCGAAGACCGCCAGTTGCCCTATTGTCTCGGCACCAGCGCCAGGGCGCGGATCGGGCTGCCGGTACCGTGCTCGATCTTGAGCGGCGCCGCGATCAGGATCGCGCCCTTCGGCGGCAGCCGGTCGAGGTTGCAAAGGCTGGCGAGGCCGTAGCGATTGGCCTTGTGCATCAGGCTGTGCGCCGGGAATGGCGGCTCCATGCCGCCGGCCTTGCCGGCATCGGTGCCGATCGTCTCGCTGCCCCAGCCCTTGATGTCCTTGCCGATCAGATACTGGATGGCTTCCGCGGTCGGGCCGGGCGTGTGAGGACCGGTCTCATTGGCGTTGAGGAACTCGGCTTCCGAGCCGTTGCGCTTATACCAGTCGGTGCGCATCACCACCCACTCGCCCGCGTTGATAACGCCATGTTCGGCTTCCCATGCCTTGATGTGATCGACGGTGAGCAGGAAATCGTGATCGGCGGCCGCTTCCTTCGAACAGTCGATGACATTGACGGGTCCGACAAAATTCTGCGCCGGAATGGTGTCGGTGGCGCCGTCCGGATAATCCTTACCGGTGATCCAGTGATTGGGCGCATCAAAATGCGTGCCTGAATGCTCGCCGAGTTTGAGCCAGTTCCACGCCCACCAAGGTCCGTTCTTGTCATAGGCGGAGATGGCGTGGATCTCGATCTTCGGCGTGTCTACCGCCAGTTCCGGCGGCAGCTTGATCAGCGGTGTGTCCGGCCCGAGCGGCGCCGTCAGGTCGACCACCTGGATGGCGCCTGAAAGAAGCTGGCCGGCGACTTCGCCGAGGAGTTGTTGCGTATCCATGGTCTCTGTTCCCTCTTTCTCGATGGTGCTGAAGGCTCTCGCGGCCCTTAATATCCTACTAGACGAAAACATATGCATCTGCAATTATCTTTAAGCATAAAGGAAATGGGTTGGGTGGGATGTGAGCGAGTTCGACGCCATATTTGTCGGGGCAGGCCACAACAGTCTGGCATGCGCCGCGCATCTGGCGCTCAAAGGCTGGAAAACAGCGGTTTTCGAACGCAACGCAACGATCGGCGGCGCCGTCCAGACGCGCGAATTCACGTTGCCGGGCTTCCGGCACGATTTCGGCGCGATGAATCTGAGCCTTTTTGCCGGCTCCGCCTTTCACAAGAAATATGCAAATGAATTGAAAACCCACGGGCTGGAATTCGTGCCGGTGTCCGACTGTTTTGCCAGCGCGTTCCCCGACGGCCGCTGGTTCGGTGTCAGCAGCGATCTGGAAACGACCGCTGCACGAATGGCCGCCTTCTCCGCAATCGACGTCGCCACATGGCGCCGCTTGGTTGCGGCATTCCCGGCCGAGGCCGAGCATCTGTTCCGGCTGCTGGGCTCGCCGATGAGCGGTCGAGCGCTCGCCGGCACTGCCTGGAACCTGTGGCGCAAGAAGGGTTTTGCCGGCGCGCTCGATACCGGGCGGCTGCTGCTTTCCTCACCCCGCGCGTGGCTCGAGGAGATTTTCCAGTCGCCGCATGTCAGGGCGACGCTCGCCACCTGGGGCATGCATCTCGACTTCGCCCCCGACATCGCCGGCGGCGCGGTGTTTCCTTACCTCGAATCCATGGCCAACCAGTGCTTCGGCATGGTGCTCGGCAAGGGCGGCGCCGACACCATCATCCACGCTTTGTCGGGGATGCTCACGGCTGCCGGCGGCAAGATCGTCACTGGGGCTGACGTCGCCGAAATCACGGTGTCCGCCGGCAAGGCGACCGGCGTGCGGCTCGCTTCCGGCGAGATCCACACCGCCACCAAGGCTGTTATCGCCGGTGTCGCGCCCAAGGCGCTGATCGGGAAGCTGTTGCCTGACGGTTCGGGCGACGCCGGTTTCGACACGGCCATGAAAAACTTTCGCCACGCGCCGGGGACGATGATGATCCATCTGGCGCTCGACGATCTGCCGGATTGGCGCGCCGGCGCCGAGCTTCGGCAGTTCGCCTATGTGCATCTGTCGCCGTCGCTCGATGCCATGTCGCGGACCTATCAGCAGGCGATGTCAGGCATGCTGCCGGACGAACCGGTGCTGGTCGTCGGTCAGCCGACGGCGGTCGACACATCGCGCGCGCCCGACGGCAAGCATGTGCTGTGGGTGCAGGTGCGCATGCTGCCGGCCGAGATTGTGAGCGATGCGGCGGGCACGATCGCGGCGGCTCACTGGGACGAGGCTAGGGAGCACTACGCCGAGCGCGTCCTCGACATTATCGAGCGCTATGCGCCCGGCCTTCGCCGGAAGATCCTCGGCCGCGCCGTGTTCTCGCCCATCGACCTCGAACGCGAGAACCCCAACCTTGTCGGCGGCGACCAGATCTGCGGCAGCCATCATCTGGCGCAGAATTTCCTGTTCCGGCCGGCGCGCGGCTACGCCGGCTGGAACACGCCGGTCGGCAATCTGCATCTGACCGGGGCGGCAACATGGCCGGGCGCCGGCACTGGTGCGGGCTCGGGCTTCATGCTCGCACAACAACTTGGCGGGAGGTAAAGCCGTAATTTTCAACTAGGGTGAAGGAGGACAAGGCGCGGTTGCCCAAGGAGCCTGAACCCACCGATTGACAACGACACCGCGCATAAAAGCAACAGGGGAACGACCATGACAATCAACAGACGAGAATTGCTCGGATATGGCGCGGCCGCGCTTGGCGCTACGGCGCTCGGCCTGCCGCAAATCGCCAAGGCTGCCGGCGAACTGACCATCGCCTACAATGTCAACCTGCCGTCCTGGGACCCGACCACCGGGCCTTCGGCAGTCAACCCGACCATCCAGGGCCTTTACCAATCGGTGTTCGACCAGTTCATCCCGCAGAAGCCGGACCTTTCCTTCGCGCCCGGCCTGCTCACCGAATGGGGCTGGAACGAAGATCGCAGCAAGATCACGATGACGGTGCGCGAGGGCGTCACCTGGCATGACGGCTCGCCATTTACGGCCGAAGACGTGGTCTGGTCGCTGCAGCGGGCGGGCGATGAAAAGACCGGCAACCCGATCCAGTTCGTCTGGAAGAACGTCAACAATTTCAAGATCGACGGCAACAAGATCACCGGCGATGTCGTGCAATTCGACCCAGTGTATTTCAAATGGATGTCGTTCCTGACCGGCTACATCATGCCGAAGGCCTATTACGAAAAGGTCGGCGCCGAAGGCTTCGAGAAAGCTCCGATCGGCACCGGGCCCTATATGGTCGACAAATTCGAGCGCAACGCCTTCCTGCGTCTCAAGGCCAACCCGAACTACTGGGGCGGCAAGCCGGCCTTCGAAAACGTGACCATCAAGTTCGTCACCGATGCGGCGAGCCGCGTCGCCGAGATCGAGTCCGGTTCCTCGCAGGTTACGCTCGAAATCCCCTATGAGGAATATGACCGCCTGATCGCCAAGGACGGGCTTGCCGGCTCGTGCAAGAACGTTTCCGACATCGGCATGATCTTTTTCAACGACATCGACGTGATGCTGGACAAGAACGTGCGCCAGGCGGCGGTGATGGCGGTCGACAAGAAGCTGCTGGTCGACCGGCTGCTGCGCGGCTACGGACAGCCCATCGATACGCTGGAGACGCCGGAATACGCCGCCTACGATCCGTCGATCAAGGTCGAGCACAATCCGGAAAAGGCCAAGGAATTGCTGGCCGCATCCGGCTATTCGCCGGAAAAGCCGGTCAAGTTCACGATCCAGACGACCAAGGGCTTCAAGCCCAAGGATTACGAGATGATCCAGGCGATCGTCGGCATGTGGCGCAAGGTCGGCATCGAGGCGACGATCGAGGTCTACGAAATCGCCAAGCACTACGAGCTGCGCGCCGCCGACAAGCTGGCGCCGGCAGCCTTCTACAATTGGGGCAACGCCATCGGCGACCCCACCACTTCGACCGGCTTTGCCATGTATGGCCCGAGCCCGCATTCGGTGTGGGACAGCCAGGACTTGATCGACATGATCAACCCGCTATGGGGCGAGAAGGACGAGGCCAAGCGCATCGCCGGCTGGAAGGCCGTCGACAAATACATCGCCGAGCAGGCCTATGTGCTGCCGCTGATCCAGTATGCGCAGCCGATCGTGCATGCCAAGGGCGTCAATGTCGTGCAGCATGTGTCGGGCGCGCTGTTGCCGGCGCTGATGAGCCCGGCCTGAGATCGGCCCGGGACTAACGCGCGCCGTCTGCAACGACGGCGCGCCTTTTCCGCCAGGCATACAGGCGACCATGCTGCTGCAAAGATTCCTGATCCGTCTTCTGACGATGGCGATCACGCTGTTCGGCGTGGCCGTCGTCGTCTTTATCGTCATCCGCGTCGCCCCCGGCGATCCGATCGCGATGATGCTGCCGCCCGGCGCCACCGATGCCGACATCGCGCGGCTGCGCGCTCTGTACGGGCTGGACAAGACGATCGTCCAGCAATTCTTCATCTGGCTGTCCGGCGTAGTCAGAGGCGATTTCGGCACGTCGATCTCACTGCGGCAGGATGTGCTGGGGCTGGTCTTCAATCGCCTCCCGGCGACGCTGGAGCTCGCCTCCGTCGCGCTTGTGATGGCGGTGGCGATCGGCGGCACGATGGCGATCCTCGGCGCGCGCGAGCGCGGCACCGCGGTCGAGGCCGGCATCGACATTGCCAGTGGTGCGGCGCTCTCAATTCCCGATTTCCTGTGGGGTCTGGTGCTGATCTTGTTGTTCGGCGTGCTGGTGCCGGTGTTCGACATTTCCGGCCGAGTGTCGCCGCAACTCGACCTGCCCTTCGCCACGCAATTCTATCTGTTCGAAAGCATCGTGCGACTGCGCTTCGACCTGACCAGGGACCTGCTGGCACACATGCTGATGCCGGCGATCGCGCTGGCGCTGCCGCTGGCCGCGATCATCTCGCAGCTGCTGAAACAGTCGCTGAAGGAAGTGCTCGACCTCGACTATGTCGTGCTGGCGCGGGTAAAGGGCTTTTCGGAAACGCAGGTCATCCTGCGCGAGGCGTTGAAGAACGCGGCGCTGCCGACGCTCACTCTGGTCGGCGTGCAGTTTACCTTCCTGATCGGCGGCACGGTCATCGTCGAACGGCTGTTTTCCTATGAAGGTCTCGGCAATATGGCGATCGATGCCGTCATCAATCGCGACCTGCCGATGATCCAGGGCATCGTGCTGGTGTTCGCACTGCTGTTCGTGCTGATCAATCTTGCCGTCGACATGATGTATGCGCTGCTCAATCCGAGGCTGCGCCATGGATGAGGCCCGCATTTCAAGACATGGCTGGCGGGCACGCCTGTGGCTGGCCGGCGGCTGGCTGCTGATTGCGCTGCTGGCCGCAATTTTCGCGCCGCTGGTCGCACCGCAGGACCCGCTGGCGCAGGATTTGATGCTGGAGCGCCTGCCGCCGTTCTGGCTGAGCGGTGCCGAGCCCGGCGACTGGCTCGGCCCCGACAGCCTCGGCCGCGATCTGTTGTCACGGCTGATCTTCGGTGCGCGCATCGCCTTCATCGTCGCCTTCGCGGCGGCCTTTGCCGCCTGCCTGGTCGGCTCGACGCTCGGCCTGATCGCCGGCTATTTCGGCGGCTGGGCCGACCGCATCATCTCGCGTATCGTCGATGTCTGGATGGCGTTTCCGCCGGTGCTGTTTGCCATCCTTCTGGTCGCCGTGCTCGGCACCGGCTTGAGCTCGGTCATCATCGCCATCGCCGTCATCGACTGGACGCGCTTCTGCCGGGTGATCCGCGCCGAGACCATGGGTCAGTCGCGCATGGACTATGTCGAGAACGCCCGCATCGCCGGCTATGGCCGCATCGGCATCATGCTGCGCGAGGTGCTGCCCAATGTGGTGCCCTCGATCGTGGCACTCCTGTCGCTCGAAATGGGCATCGCCGTCATCGTCGAGGCGATCCTGTCCTTCGTCAATCTGTCGATCTCGACCGACGATCCGACCTGGGGCGGCATTATCGCCGAGGGCCGCCTGTCGATCCATCAGGCCTGGTGGGTGCTGGTGTTCCCGCTGGTCACGCTGATCCTGACGGTGCTGTCGTTCAGCCAGTTCGGCGAAGGTCTCAGGGCACGTTTCGATCCGGTGCTGCGATGAACGCGCCTGCGAAACCCTGCCTGGACATACGCAACCTTAGCGCGGTGCTGCCTAATGGCTTGCGCGTGCTGCGCTCGGTGTCGCTCGCCGTCGAGCCCGGAGAAGTCCGCGCGCTGGTCGGCGAGAGCGGCGCGGGCAAGACAATGATCGGCAAGGCCGTGCTCGGCGTGCTGCCACCGAGCGTGCGCATCGTCGAAGGCAATATGCTGCTCGAAGGCGAGGATCTGGGCCGGCTGGCACCCAAGGCAAGGCGCACCCTGATCGGCGCGCGCACGGCGCTGATCCCGCAAGACCCGCTGACGGCGCTCAATCCGTCACGGCGCATCGGCCCGCAAATGACCGACCGGCTGGTGCGCATCCTCGGCTGGAGCGGTGAGAAGGCCGATGCACGCATCCGCCAATTGCTGGACGAGGTGCAGATCCGCGACCCCGAGCGCGTGCTCAAATGCTATCCGCACGAGCTGTCCGGCGGCATGCGGCAGCGCGTGCTAATCGCCGCGGCGTTTGCAGCCGAACCAAGGCTGATCGTCGCCGACGAGCCGACGACCGCGCTCGACGTGACCGTGCAGAAACAGATCTTGCGGCTGATCGCGCAATTACAGCGCGAGCACGGCACGGCGATCCTGTTCGTTACTCACGATCTCGGTGTGGTTGCCAAGATCAGCCAGAAAGTTTCGGTGCTCTATGCTGGCAAGGTGGTGGAAGAGGCCGATACCGCAGCGCTGTTCGCCGCACCCCAGCACCCTTATACGCTGGCGCTGATGGCGGCGACGCCGCGCTACACCGATCCGTTCGCCTCGCTGAAGCCGGTCGACGACAAGGTGCTGGCCGGGCTGGCCGCGGAGATCGCCGCCGCCGACCAGGCATGGAGGCGACCGCATGGTTGAGCCGCTGTTTTCCGTGCGCGGGTTGAAGGTTGCGTTGCCCGACATGACGCGCAAACCGCTGATCGGCCGGGCGCCGCTGGCCGAGATCCTGAAAGGCCTGGATTTCGACCTGCCAAGGGGATCGGTGACCGGCATCGTCGGCGAATCCGGCTCCGGCAAATCGACGCTCGGCCGTGCCTTGGTGCGCCTGCTGGAGCCCAGTGCCGGCAACGTCATGTTCGACGGCCGCGACATCACACATCTGCCTGAGGCCGAGCTCCGGCCGCTGCGCCGCAATCTGCAGATGATCTTCCAGGATCCGATGTCGTCGCTCAACCCGCGCCGCACCATCTTCAGCATCATTGCAGCACCCCTCAAGCAGAACGGGCTTGGCGACAATCTCAAGGCACGCGTCGCGGAGGCGCTGCAGCGCGTCGGCCTGCCGCAGAGCTTTGCCGGCCGCTACCGTCACGAAGTGTCGGGCGGCCAGCGCCAGCGCGTCGGCATTGCCCGCGCACTGGCGCTGTCGCCGAAATTCGTGCTGGCCGACGAAATCGTCTCCGGCCTCGACGTGTCGACCCAGGCGCAGATCCTGACGTTGCTGGAAAAACTCGCCGCCGAAATGGGCCTGACCGTTGCCTTTATCAGCCACGATCTGTCGGTGATCCGGAGGCTCTGCCGACAAGTGATCGTCATGCGCGAAGGCGCGATCGTCGAAGCCAGCGCGACGGATACTTTGTTCGAGCACCCGCGGCAGGCCTACACGCGCGACCTCCTCGCCGCCATTCCGCTGCCCGAGATCGATGACGCCTGGCTGCTTCCCGCCCCAAAGGCGCCGGCATGAAGCACAATCCTATTCGCACGCCGAAGAGCGGGCCTCGGGCGTGCGCCCGGCAAAATGTCCCGCTATGGAGGATGACTGATATGAAGAATGCGATCCGATATGCGACGCTTGCAGCCACCGTGCTGGGAAGCATCGGCACCGCTTGCGCCAGTTCCATACCCGGCATGCGTGGCCACGACCACACCGGCGTCACCGTCCCCGACATGCAGCAGGCGGTCGATTTCTTCACCGAAGTGGTTGGCTGCAAGAAGGCGATGTCGTTCGGCCCGTTCGCCGACGACAAGGGCACATTCATGCAGGATCTGCTGGGCGTCGATCCCAAGGCGGTGATCGAGGAGATCACCCTGGTCCGCTGCGGACACGGGTCGAACATCGAGCTGTTCAAATACACCGCGCCGGACCAGAAGGACCTGACGCCTCGCAACAGCGACATAGGCGGCTTCCATATCGCCTTCTATGTCGACGACATCGCCGCCGCAAAAGCCTATCTTGACGGCAAGGGCGTCAAGACGCGAATGGGACCGCTGCCGGTTACCGAAGGCCCCGCCGCCGGCCAGGCCATCCTTTACTTCCAGGCCCCTTGGGGCTTGCAGTTGGAAGCGATCAGCTATCCCAATGGCATGGCCTATGAAAAGGATGCAGAAACGGTGCTGTGGAGTCCGAAGAACCCGGAAAAATAGCCCGGGAGTCCCTGGCCTGCGGAGCCGACTGCCGGCAAGGCGAGTTATCCGGGCGGATTGTTTCAATCTTGAAACTTCAAGCTTGAATTAATTTTCCTCAGGCGTAAACTCGACAAACAGAAGCGAAGAGGAGATCGCACGATGAAAGTTGCGGTTCTCGGCGGCGGACCAGCCGGCCTCTACTTTGCCATCTCGATGAAGCTCCGGGATGCGGCGCATGAGGTGACGGTGTTCGAGCGCAACCGTGCCGACGATACGTTCGGCTGGGGCGTCGTGCTGTCGGCCGAAACGCTGGAGAACCTGACCAGGAACGACCCGGTCAGCGCCGTCTGGATCCGCAAGCATTTTGCCTATTGGGACGATATCGCCGTTATCCATGACGGCGTGCGCACGGTCTCGACCGGTCACGGCTTTTGCGGCATCGGCCGCAAGCGGCTGCTCACGCTGCTGCAGCGGCGGGCGCGCGAACTCGGCGTCAAGCTGGTCTTCGAGACCGACATCGCCGATCCCAAGCCATATATGGAGACGCACGATCTGGTCGTCGCCGCCGATGGGCTGAACTCGAAAGCGCGGGGCGCCTTCGTCGACGTGTTCAAGCCCGATATCGATGTCCGCAAATGCAAGTTCGTCTGGCTCGGCACCCGTCAGAAATTCGACGACGCCTTCACCTTCATCTTCGAGAAAACCGAACATGGCTGGGTCTGGGCGCATGCCTACCAGTTCGACAGCGATACCGCGACCTTCATCGTCGAATGCAGCGAGCAGACCTGGCAACGCTTCGGCTTCGGCGCGATGTCTCAGCAGGAATCGATTGCCGTCTGCGAGCGCATCTTTGCCCGCCATCTCGGCGGCCACGCGCTGATGACCAATGCCAATCATATCCGCGGCTCGGCCTGGATCAATTTCCCGCGCGTCTTGTGCGAACGCTGGTCCTACAAGAACCTGGCGCTGATGGGCGACGCGGCGGCGAGCGCGCATTTCTCGATCGGGTCCGGCACCAAGCTGGCGCTGGAAAGCGCGGTGGCGCTGGCCGATTATGTCGAGTCCGAGCCGGACCTCGAGGCAGCCTTCCGCAAATATGAGGACGCCCGCCGCACCGAAGTGCTGAAGCTGCAGTCGGCGGCACGCAATTCGCTCGAATGGTTCGAGGAGGTCGAGCGCTATCTCGGCCTCGATCCGGTGCAGTTCAATTATTCGCTGCTGACACGTTCGCAGCGCATCAGTCACGAGAATTTGCGGCTGCGCGATGCCGAATGGCTGGCCGGCGCCGAGGAATGGTTCCAACGTCAGGCCGGTGCCGGCGGCAACAGTCTGCGTCGCGCGCCGATGTTTGCGCCGTTCCGGCTGCGCGACATGGCGCTGCAGAACCGTATCGTCGTCTCGCCGATGGCGCAGTACAAGGCGGTCGACGGCTGTCCGACCGACTGGCATTTCGCCCACTATGCCGAACGGGCCAAGGGCGGTGCCGCTCTCCTCTACATCGAGATGACCTGTGTCAGCCCGGAAGGCCGCATCACGCCAGGCTGCCCCGGTTTCTATGCGCCCGAGCATGAGGTCGCCTGGAAGCGGCTGGTCGAGTTCGTCCATGCCGAAACCGAAGCCAAAATCTGTGCGCAGATCGGCCATTCCGGCGCCAAGGGATCGACCCGGCTCGGCTGGCAGGGAACCGACGTGCCGCTGACCTCGGGCAATTGGCCCGTCATGGCGGCATCTTCCGTGCCGTGGTCGCCGCAGAACCAGGTGCCGAAGGCGATGGACCGCGCCGACATGGATACGGTGCGCGAGCAGTTCGTCGCTTCGGCCGAGATGGCGGCGCGCTGCGGCTTCGACATGCTCGAAATCCACGCCGCGCACGGCTATCTCCTGTCCTCCTTCATCACACCCTTGACCAACCGGCGCACCGACTCCTATGGCGGCTCGTTGGAAAACCGCATGCGCTATCCCTTGGAAATCTTTCATGCGGTGCGCGCCGTATGGCCGGCTGAAAAGCCGATCTCGATGCGCATCTCCGCCAATGACTGGCTCGGCATCGAGGGCGTGACGCCGGCCGATGCGGTCGAGATCGCGCGGCAGCTGCATGAAGCCGGAGTCGACATCTGCGACGTGTCGGCCGGCCAGACTTCGGCCGTGGCAAGACCGGTCTATGGCCGCATGTTCCAGACGCCATTTTCCGACCGCATCCGCAACGAAGTCGGCATGGCGACCATGGCGGTCGGCAATATCTACGAGCCGGACCATGTCAACTCGATCCTGATGGCCGGCCGCGCCGACCTCGTCGCACTGGCAAGGCCGCATCTTGCCGATCCCTATTGGACGCTGCATGCGGCGGTCACGCTTGGCGATCGCGGCGTCAAATGGCCGGATCCCTATCTGCCCGGCCGCGACCAACTCTACCGGCTGGCCGAGCGCGAAGCGGCGGCGGGGTTGAAAGTATGAGTTCCGCCGCAGCGATTTCAGGGCGACATGCGCTGGTCACCGGCGGCGGCTCCGGCGTCGGCCGGGCGATCGCGCTGGCGCTGGCCGGCGCAGGCATCGATGTGACCATCTGTGGCCGGCGCGTGGAGCCGCTTGCCGAGGTCGCCGCTCAGAACAAGCGCATCTTCGCCATTGCCGCCGACGTCACCGACGAGGCATCGATGGCGTCGCTCTACGAGGACGCGGAAGCGGCACGCGGACCGTTAGACGTCGTCGTTGCCAATGCCGGCATGTCCGGCAGCGCCTCGGCGCAGCGGACCTCGCTGGCAGACTGGCAGCGCACGCTCGACGTCAACTTGACCGGTGTGTTCCTGACGGTGAAGCCGGCGCTGGCCGGCATGGCCGCGCGCAAGACGGGCCGTATCATCTTCATCGCTTCCACCGCCGGACTGAAAGGCTATCCCTATGTTGCAGCTTATGTCGCAGCCAAGCATGGCGTCGTCGGTCTGATGCGGGCACTCGCCGTCGAGACCGCGAAGTCCGGCGTGACCGTAAATGCGGTGTGCCCGGGTTTCGTCGAAACCGAAATGCTGGAAGGCGCCGTTCGGCGCATCGTCGAAACGACCGGCCGCTCGGCCGAGCAGGCGCGGACAAGCCTTGCCGAGACCAACCCGCAAGGCCGCTTCATCCAGCCAGAGGAAATTGCAGCCGCCGTGCTCTATCTGTGTAGCGACGCCGCCGGGTCGATCACCGGACAAACGATTTCGATCTCCGGAGGTGAGACATGGTAGCCGGTCCCCTGCCCGCCCCGTCCGGACCCGGCAAGGACCGCCTGCGGCTGTGGATACGCTTGCTGCGCGCCTCGCGCACCATCGAGGCCGAGCTGCGCGAACGCTTGCGGCAAGAATTCAACACAACGCTGCCACGCTTCGACGTGATGGCCGCGCTCTACAGGGCGCCCGAGGGCATGCTGATGAGCGACCTGTCGCGCTTCCTGCTAGTGTCCAACGGCAATGTCACGGGCATCATCGACCGGCTGGTCTCGGAAGGGCTGGTGATGCGAGCCCGACGCAATGGCGACCGCCGCACCTCGATGGTACGGCTGACGGAAGAGGGATCGAAGACTTTCGGCGTGATCGCCGCCGCGCATGAAAAATGGGTCGGCGAATTGCTGGGCAATGTGAGCGAGGACGAGGCGCGCCGGCTGACCGGCATGCTGACCTCCTTCCGCAGCAATTGGGAGGGACGGGAATGGCAAAGATAGCCGGCCGCAAGCCGAAGCATTTCCTCTGGCAGGTCGAAGGCAAAATCGCAAAGATCCGGCTTGACCGACCGGAGCGCAAGAACCCGCTGACCTTCGACAGCTATGCCGAATTGCGCGACACTTTTCGCGATCTCGTCTATGCCGACGACGTCGATGCGGTGGTGTTCCTTCCCAATGGCGGCAATTTCTGCTCGGGCGGCGATGTCCACGAAATCATCGGCCCACTGGTCAAGATGGACATGAAGGCGCTGCTCGCCTTCACTCGCATGACCGGCGATTTCGTCAAGGCGATGCTGAATTGCGGCAAGCCGATTATTGCGGCGGTCGACGGCGTGGCGGTCGGCGCCGGCGCGATTATCGCCATGGCCTCCGACATCCGCATCGCCACGCCACAGGCAAAAACGGCTTTCCTGTTCAGCCGCGTCGGCCTTGCCGGCTGCGACATGGGCGCCTGCGCGATCCTGCCGCGCATCATTGGCCAGGGTCGCGCCGCCGAACTGCTCTATACCGGCCGCACGATGAGCGCCGAGGAAGGCGAGCGCTGGGGCTTCTACAATCGGCTGGTCGATGCCGCAACGCTCGAGGCCGACGCGCTCGACATGGCCGCGCGCATCGTTTCCGGCCCAACCTTCGCCCATGGCATGACCAAGACGCAGCTGAACCAGGAGTGGTCGATGGGCCTCGACCAGGCTATCGAAGCGGAAGCGCAGGCGCAGGCGATCTGCATGCAGACCCGCGATTTCGAACGGGCCTACAAGGCTTTCGTCGCCAAGGAGAAGCCGGTGTTCGAGGGGGATTGAGGATGATCGCTTCCATGGGCACGCTGGCAAGACAGCACCCCCCTCTGGCCTGCCGGCCATCTCCCCCTCAAGGGGGGAGATTGGATGTCAGGCCCGCTTTCGCCAATCTCCAACATCGCCGGGAGAGCAGTGGCAGCGAAGCCGCCAATCTCCCCCCTAGAGGGGGAGATGTCCGGCAGGACAGAGGGGGGCGCCGTGGAGCGCCAGGGCCGGAGAACTGTGGAGGCAGAAATGCCTGACCGTTCCTTCCTCACCTGGCCGTTTTTCGAGGACCATCACCGCGAGTTGGCAGAGCGGCTGGAGGCATGGTGCGCCAAGAACCTGCCGGTCGCGCATGACGATGTCGACGCAGCCTGCCGCGAGCTGGTGGCCAAGCTCGGCCGGGATGGCTGGCTGAAACCGACAGCGCTCGACACCGAAAACCCTGCAGCACTCGACGTGCGCACATTGTGCCTCACGCGCGAAACGCTGGCCCGGCATGACGGGCTGGCCGATTTCGCCTTCGCCATGCAAGGGCTCGGCACCGGCGCGCTCAGCCTGTTCGGCACGCCAGACCAGCAGCACTGGCTGGGGAAGACACGGGCCGGCAAGGCGATTTCGGCTTTCGCACTGTCGGAGGCGCGTTCGGGCTCGGACGTTGCCAATATGGAAATGACGGCCACGCGTGACGGCGATAGCTATATCCTATCCGGCGAAAAAACCTGGATCTCCAACGGCGGTATCGCTGACTTTTATGTTGTCTTTGTCCGTACTGGCGAAGCGCCCGGTGCCAAGGGGCTTTCGGCGTTCATCGTGCCGGCCGAGACAAAGGGCCTGACCATCGCCGAGCGGCTGGAGGTGATCGCGCCGCACCCGCTCGCCCGGCTGTCTTTCGACAATGCCCGCGTTCCAGCCTCGGCGCTGATCGGCAAACCCGGTGATGGTTTTCGCATCGCCATGTCGGTGCTCGACGTGTTCCGTTCGACGGTCGGGGCAGCTGCGCTCGGCTTTGCCCGGCGCGCGCTGGACGAAAGCATCAAAAGAGTGGCCGAGCGCAGGCTGTTCGGTGCAGCGATGGCCGAGCTGCAGATGGTGCAGGGCCACATCGCCGAGATGGCGCTGGATGTCGATGCCGCCGCCTTGTTGGTCTACCGCGCCGCCTGGACCAAGGACATGGGGACCGCCCGTGTCACCCGCGAAGCGGCGATGGCCAAGCTGTTCGCCACCGACAAGGCGCAGGAGGTGATCGACAGGGCTGTGCAGCTGCATGGCGGCGACGGCGTCCGCAGGGGCCATATCGTCGAAAGACTGTATCGCGAGATCCGGGCACTGCGCATCTACGAGGGAGCGTCGGACGTGCAGAAGGTGGTGATTGCACGGCAAGTGATGGGAGCGGCCTGAGACCGGAGTTTGTGTGGAAGAATTGATTGTCTTTGAGTTTTGAGCGACCGGATTTGAGCATTGGGAGGCTTTGATATGCACACCATCCTGCAGCCGGAAGGCTGGGCGAAACCCGTCGGCTACGCCAATGGCGTCGCCGCGCGTGGGCAGCTTGTCTTCGTCGGCGGGCAGGTCGGCTGGAACGGGCAGGGCCGCTTCGAGACCGACGATCTTGTCGGCCAGGTGAAGCAGACGCTGGCCAATATTGTCGCCGTGCTCGCCGAGGCCGGCGCCAAGCCGCAGCATATCACCTCGATGACCTGGTACTTTACCGACAAGGCGGAATATTTGGCCAATCTCAAGGGGATCGGCGAGGTCTATCGCGAGGTGATCGGCCGGCATTTTCCGGCGATGGCCGCCATGCAGGTGATGGCGTTGGTCGAGGATCGCGCCAAGGTTGAGATCCAGGCCACGGCGGTTATTCCGGACTGATGGCAACACGCGGCAATTTTTTAAGCTTAAAACTTTCGCCTTGAAAAGCGCGGTACTTTGGATAGCATCCGATGTCTTACGACTGCCGTGCCGGGAGGGCTTTCCGGCAGTCCGGTTACTTGGCGTATCAAAACCGTGCGGGGCCAACCCGTCCGATCACAACCAGAGGGAACGAAAATGAACTTCACCCGTCGCAACCTGCTTCTTGTTGCTGCCGCCATCGGCATCGCCGGCGGCCCGGCCTATGCCGAAGGCACGCTGAATGTCGGCGCCTATCCGACCAATCCGCCTTTTGAATACAAGAACGAGAGCGGTACATTCGAGGGTTTCGAAGTCGACATCATCAACGAAGCGGCAAAGCGTATCGGCATGACCACTGACATCGCCGACCTCGGTTTCCAGGCGCTGTTCGCCGCCACCACCTCTAAGCGCATCGACGTCGCCATTTCGTCGATCACCATCACGCCGGAGCGGCTGAAGTCGCAGTCGTTCACGCAACCCTACTATGATTCCGACATGGGCATCGCCGCGAAGGCCGACAGCCCAATCAAGGCCGAGGCCGACCTCAAGGGCAAGATCGTCGGCGTGCTGTCCGGCTCGACCGGCGAAACCTGGGTCAAGGCGCACCAGGAAGCGGACGGGTTCAGTGACGTCAAGGGCTACGACACGCAGCAGAATTTGCTGCTCGATCTCAGCTCCGGCCGCGTCGATGCGGCGGTCAGCGATATTCCGGGCCTGGAATATTCTTTCACCAGGATGAAGGATCTCGCCGTAAAAGAGCGCATCAAGACCGGCGAGCAGTACGGCCTGATGATGACCAAGGACCACCCGTTGCTCGGCAAGCTGAACGACGCGCTGACCGCGATGAAGACGGATGGCACGCTGGCCGCGATCCACAAGAAGTGGTTCGGCAGCGACGCACCGGCCGATTCCTCGACCGTCAAGGAAATGCCTATGCCGAAGGCCTGAGCGGCAGTTCGCGCTTAAATGTCGTGCCGGCTTTCGATGCCGGCACGATTTCGGATTTCGGGCTCGGGCTCGAGCGTCGCGGGACGCCAAACGTTTCGGGAATGCTGCGATGTCGCTGCTGGACACCTTCTTCAACGCCGACGTCATGATCTCCAGCCTGCCGGCACTGCTGCGCGGCTTCCTGAACACGCTGCTGCTCGGAATCATGAGCATCGGCATCGGTATTCCCGTCGGCCTCGCGATCAGCCTGGTGCGGCTCTATGCGCCAAAGCCGCTTCGGCTGCTGGCTGTCGGCTACATCGACATTTTCCGGGCGATGCCGGTGCTGGTCGTGCTGATCCTGATCTACTATGCGCTGCCGTTTCTCGGCATACGCCTGTCGTCTTGGACTTCCGCGGTGATGGCGTTCGCCATCATCATGGCGGCCTATTCGGCCGAGGTGTTCCGCTCCGGCATAGAAAGCATTCCGCGCGGCCAGTTCGAGGCGGCGCAGGCGCTCGGCCTGCCGTTCTTGCTGACCTTGCGCAAGGTAGTGCTGCCGCAGGCGATCCGCGTCGTCATTCCACCGATGACCAGCAACTGCGTTTCGATGTTCAAGGACACCTCGCTCGCCTCCACCGTGGCGCTGCCCGAACTGCTGAAGGAAGCGACCAACGCGCAATCGCTCTATGCCAACCCCTCACCGCTGATTGGCGCCGCGCTGGTCTATCTCATCTTTCTCTGGCCGATGGTCCGTCTCGTCAGCCTCCTTGAACGCCGATTTCAAACCGAAAAGACCCGCTGAATCTGTCAGCGCACTTCGCAGGAGACGACCTTGAACCAGCATCAGATTTCGAAAACGGGCGATGCCGCAGCTTTCCCGGTCGAGACGATCCGCGCCATGTTTCCCGCCTTGCAGCAGGCCGGCGACTTCATCTTCATGGACAATGCCGCCGGCGCGCAGATCCCGCAAAGTGTGCTCGACGCGGTCACCAACCATTTGGTCGCGCATAATGTGCAGCGCGGCGGCCGCTACGGCCGCAGCGTCACCGTCGATCAAGCCGTCGCCGGCGCGCGCGAAAGCGTGGCCTTGCTGATCAACGCCACCAACCCGGCGGAGATCTGTTTCGGCATGAACGCCACTTCGTTCATCCGCCTGGTCAGCCTCGGCATCGGCCAGATGCTTTCTGAGCGACCAAACGGGGAGCGTGACGAGATCGTCATCACCGACATGGATCACGATGCCAATATCGCGACGTGGCTGGCGCTGGCACCCGCCGGCGCCAAGTTCAAATGGTGGCGGATGCGCGAGGACGGCAATCTGCATGTCGACGATTTGCGCCCGCTGGTCTCCGAGCGCACCCGCCTCGTGGCCTGCACGGTGACGGCGCATTCGATCGGCTCGATCGTCGACGTTGCTTCAGTGGCTGGGATCGCGCATGCGGCAGGCGCCGAAGTGTTCCTCGACTGCGTGCATTACGGCCCGCACGGGCTGATCGATGTGCAGGCATGGGACTGCGACTATCTGGTCTGCTCCGGCTACAAGAATTTCTCGCCGCATATGGGCTTCCTGTGGGGCCGCTTCGAAACGCTGAAGCGTCTGCCGACCTTCCGCGAGGACTTCATTCCCGACGAGCCGCCCTATAAGATCGAGGCCGGCACCTTCATCTACGAGAACGTCTCCGGCATGGATGCCGCGGTGCGCTATCTCGAATCGATCGGCCGCAATTTCGCTCCAGCCAATAACCGATCGCGCCGCGACAACATCGTCGCCGGTATGAATGCCATTCGCGATTACGAGCAGGTGCTGGCGCGCGAAATGCTGGCGGTGCTCAAAGATTGCGGCGCGATGATCTACGGCGTGGCCGAAGAGGCACGCCTCCGCGAGCGCGTGCCGACCTTCTGCTTCAACATCGGCACGCTGTCGCCGCAGAGGATCGTCGAGGAGATGGCCGAGATGCAGATCGGCATTCGCGACGGCCACATGTATGCGCCGCGCCTGATGAAGCGGCTCAACCTCAGCATGGACAGCGGCGCCGTCCGCGCCTCGCTGGTGCATTACAATACGATCGAGGAAGTCCGGCGCTTCGGCGAGGCGCTTCGCACCATCATTGCCCGGCTGTCCTGATCGGGCTGGCCGGCGGCGCCGGCGCGATCCTCGTGAAGGGCGAAGGCGGTCGCACCCGGGTTCTCCAAGCCGAGGCGCAACTGCATGCTTGGGATCAGGTAATCGCCGCCATTCTGCTGCCGATAAGGAATGGGCTGGATTGTCTCGAGCGTCCGCATCCTTTCGCGCAGTCGCTCCGCGACAGGCTCGAAATCGGCCTCCCCGAAACGGTCCACCCTGTAGACCACGAACGGCGGAAGCACGTCGTAGCCCGGATAGTATAGAATCCCGTGGTTGATCGGGAACAGCAGGTCGTCGATCGGGCCGTTGACGCCGCGGGCGGAATAATGCTCCTCCCAGCCGCCGGTGGTAACGATTAGCATCGCGCGCTTGCCGGCGAGCGTTCCCTCGCCAAAGCGGTCACCCCACCTCTTATCGCTGTGCTCGCCGACGCCATAGGCGAAGCCGTAGGCATACACCCGATCGACCCAGCCCTTGAGGATCGCCGGCATGGCGTACCACCACAGGGGAAACTGGAGGATCAGGATGTCGGCCCATAGCAGCTTGTCGATCTCCGCTTTGACGTCATCGGTCAGAGTGCCGCTCGCAAAAGCTTTTTTGGAGGCGCCGGCCGGCAGGAAGCGTGCTTCGGGCGGCCACGACGGAAAGTCGGCACGGTCCACCTCGGATTTCCAGCCATCGGCATAGAGGTCAGACACCCGCACCTCGTGGCCTTGGGTCTCGAGCTCCCTGATGGCGACGTCACGCAGTGCGCCGTTGAGCGAATTCGGTTCAGGATGAGCAAAAACAAGCAGGACTTTCATGGGTCTACTCCGAAGAAGGACGATAGACACCAAAGGTAGCCAGCCGTCGGCTAATCCACTATATGTAGGAAATGTATAAGATAATGCCGAATAATGGATAAATCGGACGTCACCCTCGAGCGCATGCGCACCTTCGTTCGCGTCGCCGAGCGCGGCAGCCTCTCGGCGGTGGCGCGCGAGCTCGGAGTTGGTCAGTCGACGGTCACGCGGCATCTGCGGGAGCTCGAGGAGGCCGTCGGCGTGCCCTTGCTCAGCAGGACCACCCGGCGTGTCACGATGACCGATGAAGGCAGCCGTTACTATGCCGACAGCGTCCAGATCCTGCGCCTCGTTGAGCAGGCCGGCGATGAGGCGCGAGGCACGCGCGGCGCATCGGCTGGCACGATCCGGATATCCTGCACGGCGGCGCTCGGCGTCTTGCACGTCAGCCGGCTGATCTTCGCCTTTCAGGACCGTTATCCCGACATCGGCATCGATCTCAGCCTAACCGACGAGCGCATCGACCTTGTGCGGGAGGGCGTCGACATCGCGCTTCGCCTCGGTCCGCTCACCGACAGCTCGATGAAGCTGCGGGCGCTCGGTCAGTCCCGGCGTCTGCTGGTGGCGGCGCCGGCCTATCTGGCGGCCCGGGGCAGACCGGCTGTCCCGCAGGATCTGCCTGGCCATGAAGGCATTCGGATGTCGAACATCGCGGGAAGCGACACGCTCGCCCTGCAGGGGCCGGGCGGCGAGCGCTTTGCGGTGCCCTTTGGCGGCCGATTTCGGGTCGACCATGGGCTTGCTGCGCGCAAAGCCCTTGTCGCCGGACGCGGTATCGCACCCGCCCACCACTGGCTTGTCGACGATCTTCTGGCGGCCGGCCGGCTGGAAATTATCCTGCCGGGCTATTTTCCGCCTCCCGTCCCGCTGAGCATGCTGATCGTTCCGGAGCGTGCGGGCATTGCCCGGGTGCGGCTGCTGGTCGACTTTCTCGCCGAGCAGATCTCCGGCATTCCGGGGATCGAGAAGCGGTAGCCGGCCGGCAAACCTCGCCGGATCAGGCGGCCTTCTTTTTCGCCAATCTTGCCTTGATGCTGGCGACGTCGGCACGCGGCGTCGCCGCGAACAGCGTCCTGGTATAGCTGTGCTTGGGGTCGGCGAAGACCTCGTCGCGCGAGCCGTATTCGACCGCTTCGCCGAAATACATCACCATCACATCGTCGGCGATATAGCGCACCACCGACAGGTCGTGGCTGATGAAAACATAGGTCAGTTGAAACTCATCCTGCAGGTCGGCGAGCAGATTCAGAACCTGCGCCTGCACCGAAAGATCAAGTGCCGAGACCGGCTCGTCCAGCACCAGGAGGCTGGGGTTGAGCATCAGCGCGCGGGCAATGGCGATGCGCTGGCGCTGGCCGCCCGAAAACATATGCGGGTAGCGATTGTAGTGCTCGGGGCCGAGACCGACCTTTTTCAGCATCTTCATGGCGAGATCGCGCCGCTCGCCGGCCGTGCTGTCGGTGTTGATGAGCAGCGGTTCGCCAAGCACGTCGCCGATCTTCTGGCGTGGATTGAGCGAACCATAGGGGTTCTGGAAGACAATCTGCACCTTGCGGCGCATTTCCTTCGACAGGCCGTCCCTCGCGATGTCTACCTTCTTGCCGTCGATGAAAAGCTCGCCGGAGGTCGCCGGGTCGATCAGAGTGATGATGCGGGCGAGCGTTGACTTGCCGCAGCCGCTCTCGCCGACGATGGCCAGCGTCTTGCCCTTGTCGACGCTGAACGAAACACCCTTGACCGCGTGAACCGTACGGGAGGGGCGGAAAAGCCCGCCGCCGACATGATAGTCGCGCACGATGTTCTTGCCTTCGACTACCGTCACGCTCATGTGGCGGTTCCTCCCGCGGATCGGGCTGCGACTACAGATGGGGCCGGCTCGAACAGCATGTCGGAAACAGTAGGCAACCGGTCGCCGACGGCGTTTTCCGGCAGCGCCGACAGAAGCGCGCTCGTGTAATTGCTCTTGGGGGATTCGAACAGCGACAGCACGTCGGCCTCTTCCATCTTGCGGCCCTTGTATTGGACGATGACACGGTCGGCGGTCTCGGCAACCACCCCCATATTGTGGGTGATCATGATCAGGCCCATGCCGTATTTGGCCTGCAGGCCGACCAGCAGATCGAGGATCTGCTTCTGGATGGTGACGTCGAGGGCCGTGGTTGGCTCGTCGGCGATCAAAAGCTTGGGATTGCAGGCGATGGCGATGGCGATCATGACGCGCTGGCACTGGCCGCCCGACATCTGGTGCGGGAAGGAGCCCAGCCGTTCCTCAGGGTCGGCGATGCCGACCAACTTCATCAGTTCGATGGCGCGTGCCCGGCGCTGGGCGCGGTCCATGCCCATGTGAAAGCGCAGCACCTCCTCAATCTGGAAGCCGACGGTAAAGCACGGGTTGAGGCTGGCGACCGGCTCCTGGAAGATCATCGAGATGTCCTTGCCGACAATCTTGCGCCGCTCGGACGGGCCGAGCTTAAGCAGGTCGATGCCGTCGAAGGCCATGCGGTCCGCCCTCACCGTCGCCGTGTTGGGCAAAAGCCCCATCACTGCCAGCATTGCCACTGATTTTCCGGAACCGGATTCGCCGACGATCGCCAACACCTCGCGCGGTTCGACCGACAGGTCGATGCCTTGTACCGCCATGAATGGTCCAGCGGCGGTGTCGAAGGAAACGGTCAGGTTCTTGATCTCGAGAAGAGGCATTGGATTATGACCTCTTCAGCTTGGGATCGAAGGCATCGCGCAGACCATCGCCGATCAGATTGATGGCAAGCACAGTGATCAGAATGGCAAGGCCGGGGAAGGTCACTACCCAAGGCGCGCGCAGGATGAACTCGCGCGCCGAGGCGAGCATCGTGCCCCATTCCGGCGTCGGCGGCTGCGCACCGACACCGAGGAAGCCGAGCGCCGCAGCCTCGAGAATGGCGTTGGAGAAGGACAGGGTGGCCTGCACGATCAGCGGTGCCAGGCAGTTCGGCAAGATCGTCCTCACCATCAAGCGAAGATGACCGGCACCAGCCACCTTGGCGGAGATGACATATTCGCGGTTCTTTTCGGCCATCACGGCGGCGCGGGTGAGACGCGCAAAATGCGGCTGCAGCACCAGCGCGATCGCCAGCATGGCGTTGAACAGCCCGGGGCCGAGGATCGCCACCAGCACCAGCGCCAGAAGCAGCGACGGGAAGGCCAGGATAATATCCATGATGCGCATGATCAGCGTGTCGACCCAGCCGCGGAAATAGCCGGCGAGCACGCCAAGCACGATGCCGCTGGTGAGCGAGAAGACGACCACCACCAGGCCGATGAACAGCGAGAAACGCGCCCCGAAAATCAACCGCGAAAGCATGTCGCGGCCGACCGCATCGGTGCCGAGCAGGAACATCGATTTGCCGCCTTGCTGCCAGGCAGGGGGCGCCAGCAGCGCATCGCGAAACTGCTCGTCGGGCGAATGCGGCGCGACGAACGGCGCAAAGACCGCCACCAGCACCAACGCCGAAAACACGACAAGGCCGATGACCGCGCCGGTGTTCATCGAGAAGTAGTGCCAGAACTCGGCGAAGGCGCGTTGCCTGCCGCCTGTCGGGATGGAGGCAGCGGTGGCTTCGGCGGCGGATTCGTCGGTCATCTCACTGCACCCGGATGCGCGGATTGATGACGGCGTAGAGCACGTCGACGATCAGGTTCACCGCCATGACGATCAGCGCGATGATCAGCAATCCGCTCTGAACGACGACATAGTCGCGCTTGCCGATGGCGTCGATCATCCATTTGCCGATGCCGGGCCAGGAAAAAATGGTTTCGGTAAGAATGGCGCCCGCCATCAACGTGCCGACCTGCAGTCCGATGGTGGTGACCACCGGAATCAGCGCGTTGCGAAAAGCGTGCAGCCCGATGACACGGCGCGGCGCCAGGCCCTTGGCGCGCGCGGTGCGGACATAGTCCTCGCCCAGCACCTCGAGCATCGCCGAGCGAGTCTGGCGCGCTATGACGGCAAGCGGGATCGTCGCCAGCACGATGGACGGCAGGATCAAATGGCTGACGGCGGATTTGAAAGCGCCGCTCCTGCCGGAGATCAGGCTGTCGATGAGCATGAACCCGGTCGTCGGCCTGAAGAAATACTGCAGGCCGATGCGGCCGGAAACCGGCGTCCAGCCGAGATAACCGGAGAAGAAGATGATGAGCAGCAACCCCCACCAGAAGATCGGCATCGAATAGCCGGTCAGCGCGACACCCATCGTCGCCTGGTCGAACCACGAGCCGCGCTTGACCGCCGCGAAGATACCGGCAGGAATGCCGAGCAGGACGGCGATGATCAACGCCACCGTCGCCAGTTCCAGCGTGGCTGGAAACAGCGCCTGGAATTCGCCGAGCACTGGCCGCTTGGTGGCAATCGATATGCCGAAATCGCCGGTCAGGACCCTGCCGATATATTCCAGGTACTGGATGACATAAGACCGGTTGTAGCCAAACTGCTCGATGAGCTGGGCGTAGCGTTCGGGGCTGACGCCGCGCTCGCCGGCCAGGGCCAGAATGGGATCGCCGGGCAGAAGCCGGACGAAAGCGAACGCCGCCAGCGATATGCCGAACACGGTCGGGATGATCAAAGCGAGCTTGTGGAGGAGATAACGGAGCATCTTGCTTCATAGAACGGCGGCGCAGGAAGTCCAGCGCCGCCGTTCAATTTCTCAGGACTTATTCGGTGACGTCGACGCCGTCAAACCGATGAATGCCGAGCGGGTCCATAACGAAGCCCGACACCTTCTTGTTCATCGGCATGAAGACCTTGGAGTGGGCGATGGTCAGCCACGGAGCCTCACGCTTGAACACCACCTGAGCTTCCTCGTAGATCTTGGTGCGCTCGGCGACGTCCGTCGTCGCCTTGCCTTTTTTCAGCAGGGCTTCGAATTCCTGGTTGCACCAGATCGCATAATTGGACTGGCCGATGGCATCGCAACCGAGCAGGAAAAAGAAGTTGTCCGGATCGCCATTGTCACCGGTCCAGCCCAGTTGGAAGGCGCCGTCGCGATCCTTAGCTTTGCCGCGCTGGCGATACTCCGTCCATTCGTAGCTGACGATCTCCGCCTTGACGCCGACGGCGGCATAGTCGGCCTGGATCAACTCGGCGACGCGCTGGGCGTTCGGGTTGTAGGGGCGGCTGACCGGCATAGCCCAGATCTTCATCGACAGATCCTTGACGCCTGCATCGGCCAGCATCTTCTTGGCCGCCTCCGGATCGTAGGGATCGTCCTTGATGTCCTTGTTATAGGACCACATGGTCGGCGGGATCGGGTTGATGGCCGGCGCGCCGGCGCCCTGATAGACCGCGTCGATGATCGCCTTCTTGTTTACCGCCATGTTGAGGGCCTTGCGGACCTCGACTTTGTCGAAGGGCGGCAGCGTCGTGTTGTAGGCGAGATAGCCGATGTTCAGGCCTTCCTGCTCGTCGACTTTCAGGTTCGCGTCACCCTGCAGCCCGGCAATGTCGGCCGGCGCCGGGTATGACATGATATCGCACTCGCCTGCCTTCAGCTTCTGCGCGCGCACGGCCGGATCGGGCGTGATGGCGAAGATCAGATCGTCGATCTTCTGGCGGCCGCCAAAGTAGCCGTCCCATGCCGCATAGCGTACGACCGCATCGACCTGATAGTCGACAAATTGGAACGGACCAGTGCCGACCGGCTTCTGGGTGAACTGCTGCCTGGTGCCGGCCTTGTCGAGCTGGTCGGCATATTCCTTGGAAACGATCGAAGCGAAATCCATGCCGAGGTCCGGCAGGAAGGCGACTTCAGGCTTGTTCAGCACGAACTTCACCGTCAGATCGTCGACCTTGACGATTTCCTTCAGGAGATCGGGGAAGCCCATGCCGGTGAAATACTCCCAGCCGGTGCCTTCCAGGTAGCTGTACCAGGGGCTTTCTTTCTTCCACTGGCGTTCGAAGGAAAAGATCACGTCGTCGGCGTTGAGGTCGCGCGTGGGCGTGAAATAATCCGTCGTCTGGAATTTCACACCCGGGCGAAGCTTGAAGGTGTATTCGAGACCGTCGTCGGAAACCGTCCAGCTCTCCGCCAGGCCGGGCGAGATGGTGGTCTTCCCATGCTCGAACTCGACCAGGCGCGAATAGATGGTGCGCGACGAAGCGTCGAAGTCGTTGCCGCCGCTCCATGGCGACGGGTCGAAGCCGGCCGGCGATGCCTCCGAGCAATAGACCAGTTGTTTTGCATTGGCCATGCCGCCGAGGACGCTTGCAGCCAGCAACGCGGCTGCAAAAGTCAGTTTCTTTTTCATTGAGCACTCCCTGATGTTCTTCCAAGCCCCTCTATCAGGCTCGCGAAGGCCGCATATAAGCACCGTTTTTCTGGCTTTGGAACTGCTTGTTTGCCTAACCCACGGGAAGCAGAAAAAAAATCCGGCATGCGGCGAATTGTGGAAAAAACGAGCCAAATCCGCAGATCACGACATTATTAGCGACTTCAATTTTTTGTTGATCGGCGATGCCGCCAATTCGGGGAATCGAGCCGTTCGGTTCAAGAGATGCGCGTCCGAAAACCGGTCGCGGCCGAGAGCTTTGATGGCAAGTCTTGCCGCACTGCCAGGTGGGCGAGGCTTGCACGGCCGCTGCTAGTGGCAATACATAGATAGGTGGACAGCGTGGTGGATTCCCCAGGCTCCGGACATTGCGGCAAGCGTGGGATACCTTTGTTTGTCAGGGGCGGCGGTGGCGCTCAAGCGTGCCGAAACAATAAGAACGATTGAGGGAGCGACAGGTGGCAAAACCGGCAAAGACAACAACCGCGGCGAAAGCAAAGGCCGAGGCAACATCGAAAGCGGTCAAGCCAAAAGCGGCCGCCGCCAAGCCGAAGACTACCGCGAAGGCAAGTGCGAAGCCGGCGAAGACCGCGGCTGGAAAGACTGCCAAGCCGGCAGCCGGCAAGACGGCGCCTGCCGCAAAGTACCCCACCGTCAAGCCGGCGGCGGAGGCAGTGCCGACAGCGCCCAAACAGGCGGCAGCTTCAGCCAGAAGATTGCCGAAGGCGATCACCTCGCTGGCCGCCGGCCTGCCTGAAAAACCGTGGCTCCAGAGTTACCCAAAGATCGTGCCGGCCGAGATCGGCGCCCTGCCCTCCAGCTCGATCGGTGACTTTCTCGTCGCCGCCTGCAAGCAGTTTGCGAACCGGCCGGCCTTCGTCTGCATGGGCAAATCGATCACCTATGCCGATCTTGAGCGACAGTCGGCTGCCTTCGGCGCCTATTTGCAATCAAAGGGGCTGCAGAAGGGCGCACGTGTCGCGCTGATGATGCCGAACGTGCTGCAATATCCGGTGGCGATGATGGCGGTGCTTCGCGCCGGCTATGTCGTGGTGAACATCAATCCGCTCTACACGCCGCGCGAGCTTGAGCACCAGCTCAAGGATTCCGGCGCTCAAGCCATTGTCATCCTCGAAAATTTCGCCTGCACCTTGCAGGCGGTGATCGCCAGGACCGCGGTCAAGCATGTCGTGGTCGCCACGATGGGCGACATGCTCGGCGGGCTCAAGGGAACGATCGTCAACTTCGTCGTGCGCCGCGTCAAGAAGATGGTGCCGGCATGGTCGCTGCCCGGCCATGTCAAATTCAACGCCGCATTGAAGGCCGGCGCCGGCGTGACCTTCAAACCCGCCGAGGTCGTGGCCGACGACATCGCCTTCCTGCAATATACGGGCGGTACGACCGGCATCTCCAAGGGCGCGATGCTTTTGCACAGCAATGTCTTGGCGAACGTCGCGCAGAACGCGCTCTGGGTCGAAGACGCCTACACGGTCAAGCCGAAACCGGCGCATATGAACTTCCTCTGCGCGCTGCCCCTCTATCATATCTTTGCACTCACAGTGAACGCGATGATGGGAATGCAGCAGGGCGCGCAGAACGTGCTCATCCCCAATCCGCGCGACATTCCCGGCTTCGTCAAGGAGCTGCAGAAATACCCGATCCACATCTTTCCTGGCCTCAACACGCTGTTCAATGCGCTGCTCAATAATGAGGATTTTCGCAGGCTCGACTTCAAGCCGCTGATCCTGACGCTGGGTGGCGGCATGGCAGTGCAGAAGGGCATCGCAGAGCGCTGGAAGGCGCTGACCGGCTGCCCGATCAGCGAGGCCTACGGACTCTCCGAAACCTCGCCGGGGGCGACCGCCAACAAATTCAGCGACGGAGTCTACACCGGCACGATCGGGCTGCCGCTGCCCTCGACCGAGATCGCCATCCGCGACGACGACGGCAACAATTTGCCGCTCGGCGAGGTCGGCGAAATCTGCATCCGCGGACCGCAGGTGATGGCCGGCTACTGGAACCGGCCGGACGAGACCGCCAAGGTGATGACCAAGGACGGCTTCTTCAAGTCAGGCGACATGGGCTTCATGGACGAGCGCGGCTACACCAAGATCGTCGACCGCAAGAAGGACATGATCCTGGTTTCCGGCTTCAACGTCTACCCGAACGAACTCGAGGAGGTGGTGGCGCAGCATCCGGGCGTACTCGAAGTGGCGGCCATCGGCGTGCCGGACGAGCATTCGGGTGAAGTGCCAAAGCTGTTCGTCGTCAAAAAGGACCCGGCATTGACCGCCGAGATGCTGACGGCTTATTGCCGCGAGAACCTGACCGGCTACAAGCGTCCCAGATATATCGAATTCCGCACCGAACTGCCGAAGACACCGGTCGGCAAGATCCTGCGACGAGCGTTGCGGGGCTAGGCGCAGCTTGAGCGATTGCATCGTCGGCACCAACGCCGTGGATATAGGTTCGCGGCCAGACCCGGCAGAGTTCATCCGGGCGCACATGCGGATCGCCCCCGTGCCCGCGCTTCCCGAAATCCGGCTTTACACCGCCCATCCGGGAAGCGGCCTCAGGCGGCTTCTCGAATGGAACCAACATGGGACCGAAGAAGACGGACCTGAACCGGAGCCACCGTACTGGGCCTATGTCTGGGCCGGCGGCGCGGTGCTTGCCCGCTATATACTCAACCATCCGCAAAGCGTGGCCGGCCGCCGCGTTCTCGACCTCGGCTCCGGCTCGGGCCTCGTCGGCATCGCTGCGGCGAAAGCCGGAGCCAGCGAGGTCGTCGCGGCCGAGATCGATCGTAATGGTGTGGCTGCGCTCAGCCTCAATGCGACTGCGAATGGCGTCGCTATCATGATCATTGGCAACGACATCACCGGCGGTCCGCCGCCACCAGTGGACATCGTGGTGGTCGGCGACCTGTTTTACGCCCACGATCTTGCCGGCCGGGTCGTTCCCTTCCTCGACCGCTGCCTTGCTGCCGGCATCGCCGTGCTGATCGGCGATCCGGGCCGCGCCTATCTGCCGCGCTCGCGGCTTCGCCTGCTGGCCGAATACGAGGTGCCGGATGTCGGCGAGGGCAGGAATGCGGCGATGAAACCGAGCGGCGTGTTCTCGTTCGGACCAGCTAGCTGCGAGTCTAGACCGTCTCGCTGACTCGGGCCGCAAGAAAATCGGGCAGATCGGCAATCGAATCGAGGATGACGTCGGCGATCTGCGACAGCGATTCACGTGTGCCGGTGCCGGACAGTACGCCGATCGCCAGGCCGCAGCCGCCGGCGCGCGCCATCTCCAGATCGTGACGATTGTCGCCGACCATTGCGATCGTCGCCGGCCTGAGCCCTGTCAGATCCGAAAAGGCAAGGATCGTATCCGGCGCCGGTTTTGGATTGGCCACCGCGTCGTAACCATAGGCGGCTTCGAAAAGCTGCGCGACGCCCAGCGTGACCAAGGTCTTTTCCGCGCCGCTGGTCGAGTCGTTGGTGGCGACGCCAAGCCGGTAGGATTTTCTGTGAAGCAGCTCAAGCGTCTCGACCACACCCGGCAGCGCCACGGCCATCGCCGATCCTTGCGCCGAGGTGATGGCATTGAAGCGGGCGACGGCAAGCATCTGGTCCTCGTCGGATAGCCGCGGAAACCACAGCTCGACGACGTCCATGTTGGTCCCGGAGGCAAAAATCGAATCCGGCTTGAAGCGCCTGGTGGCGAAGTCGAAGCCCGCCGCCGCAAGCAGCCTGTCTGCCTTCCAGCGATCGCCTTCGGCCGCATCCATCGCCATGAAGTCGGCAATGCCCAGCCATGTCGCGTTGAAATCTACGAGCGTGCCGTCCTTGTCGAACAATATTCCCTTGATGTCCGCCAAGCTTTTCACTCCGGGCCGCGCAAGCGGTGAATGTATTCCACCAGTCCGGCAGTCGAGGCATCCCGCTTTGCGGCATTCTCCTTGCCTTCAACGACGGGCAGCAGCCCGGTCGCCAGTTCCTTGCCGAGCTCGACGCCCCACTGGTCGAAGGAGTTGATGTTGAACAGCGTGCCTTCGACGAAGACGCGATGTTCGTAAAGCGCAATCAGCCGTCCGAATGTACGTGGGTCGAGCTTTCTGTAGAGGATCGTCACCGAGGGGCGGTCGCCGGAGAAGACGCGGTGCGGAGCAATCCTGTCGACATCGGCGGGCTTCACGCCTTTCGCCAGCATCTGCGCGCGGGCCTCCTCCAGCGTGCGGCCCTTCATGAAGGCTTCCGACTGCGCCAGGCAATTGGCAAGCAGAAGGTCGTGGTGATGCTTCAGTTCCGGCTCGTGGCCGACGGCAGCGGCGAGGAATTCGACCGGAATGAAATCGGTGCCCTGATGCAGAAGCTGGAAGAAGGCGTGCTGGCCGTTGGTGCCGGGCTCGCCCCAGACCAGCGGGCCGGTCGGCGTCGTTACAGCACCGCCATCCAGGGTGACGCTCTTGCCGTTCGATTCCATGTCGAGCTGCTGCAGATAGGCCGGCAGCCTGGACAGACGCTGATCGTAAGGGATGACGGCGCGAGCGGGATATTTGCAGATCACGCGATGCCACCAGCCGATCAGCCCCATCAGCGCCGGCAGGTTGTTCGCCAGCGGCGCGGTGCGGAAATGCTCGTCCATCTCATGGGCGCCGTCGAGAAAGGCGCGAAAATCCTTAGGGCCTATGCCGATCATCACCGGCAGGCCGATCGCACCCCAGACGGAATAACGACCGCCAACCCAGTCCCAGAAGCCGAAGACGCGATCGGGCGCGATGCCGAATTTGGCGACCAGGTCGAGCGCCGTCGAGACGGCAGCGAAATGCTTGCCGACCGCTTCCTTGCCGAGCGCCTTCTCGACCCATCTGCGTGCCGTCTCGGCGTTGGTCATCGTCTCGACCGTAGTGAAGGTCTTGGAGGCGATGATGAACAGGGTGGTCTCGGCGGAAAGACCCTTCAGCGTGTCGTGGATATGGGCACCGTCGATATTGGACACGTAATGTGCGCGCGGACCGTCATGATAGGGCGCCAGCGCCAGCGTCGCCATGGCCGGGCCGAGGTCGGAGCCGCCGATGCCGATGTTGACGATGTCGGTGATTTTCTTGCCGGTGGCGCCGGCCGCCTTGCCGGAACGCACCGCGTCGGCGAAGGCGCCCATCGCGTCGAGTACGCCGAGGACTTCTGCCTTCACGTCCTGGCCGTCGAGCACGATGCCCTTGCCGGTAAGGTTACGCAGCGCCGTGTGCAGCACGGCGCGGCCTTCGGTGACGTTGATCTTGTTGCCAGCAAACATCGCGTCGCGCCGGCCTTCGAGGTCGGCGGCCTCAGCTAGGTTCTCCAGCAACTCCATCGTCCGCGCATCGACCGCGCATTTCGACCAGTCGAGCAGCAGGTCGCCGTCGCTGGCGGAGAATTTCTCGAAGCGCTGCGGATCGGCAGCGAAAGCCTCGCGCATCGAGCCCGATTTGGCCGCACGATGATCGCGCAACAAGTCGAGCTGCTTTTGAAAGGACGATTGATCCACTGCTTCGCTCCGGTCTCTTGAGATGCATCTTATCAGGCCGGATGTTTCCGGCGCGTGTCGTCGCGGCAAACTATCGGGTCGAATTCCATCCGTTTCAATGCGCAGCGATGCCGCAGCGCAGCGTGGGCCGGCGCAAAGGATCACTGGCATAAATCCCAGCGATCAGAAAAATTGATTGGCGCAACACCTTGTGCCACCGGTACATTCGACTGGTCCAGCCAAGTGAAAAAAGCTGGCCATCGAGGAACATCTCCCATGCCACAGAGAAACGACACGGCCATATGGTCCGGCCTGTTCCGGATTTCGGCGGAATCCGGTCAGACCCTGCAGGCGCAGATCCGTCAGGCGATCGTCGCCGCTATCCTCGACCGGCAGATCGCGGCTTCCATGCCGCTTCCGTCCTGCCGGATTCTCGCCGAAAAACTCGGCGTAGCGCGTGGCACCGTGGTGCTGGCCTTCCAGCAGCTGGTCGACCAGGGCTTCCTGGTGGCGCGCGAGCGCCGCGGCCACTTCGTCAATCCCGAAGTGCTGGCGACGCCGGCCAAACCGCACCAGAAGGCGCCCGACCAAGCCAACGAGATCGACTGGAAGGCCCGCCGGCAGATCGCGGCGAGCGACATGCCACCGCCGGCCAAGCACGACAACTGGATCAAATCGTCCTACCCCTTCGTCTATGGCCAGTTCGACCCGGCGCTGTTCCCGACCGCCGAATGGCGCGAGTGCAACCGCATGGCGCTGGCGGTGCTCGAAATCCGCAACTGGGCGTCCGACATGGTCGACCGCGACGATCCCCTCCTGATCGAGCAGATCCAGGCACGGCTGTTGCCGCGGCGCGGCATCTTCGCCAATCCGGACGAGATCATCGTGACGCTGGGCGCGCAGAACGCGCTTTACATGCTGGCGACGCTGTTGATGACCAAGGGCTCGAAGGTGGCGATGGAGGACCCGGGCTATCCCGATGCACGTTCGATCTTCCGGCTGGCCGGCGCCGACATCCAGCCGGTTCCGGTCGACCACTCCGGCATCGTAACCTCGGCCATTCCCAATGATTCCGGCTTCGTCTTCGTCACGCCCAGCCACCATTGCCCGACCATGGTGCCGCTGTCGGCAGAGCGGCGGCAGGATCTTTTGGCGCGCGCCAACCGCTACAACCAGATCATCATCGAGGACGGATATGACAGCCAGCTCCTGGACGAGGCGCCGCAGCAGGCGCTGAAGAGCCTCGATCGGTCCGGCCGCGTCGTCTATGTCGGCTCGATGTCGAAGACGCTGGCTCCCGGCCTCAGGCTCGGCTACATCGTCGCCTCGGCCGGGCTGATCTCCGAGCTTCGGGCGCTGCGCCGCTTCATGCTGCGCCACCCGCCGGCAAACAACCAGCGCGCCGTCGCATTGTTCCTGTCGCTCGGCCATCACGAGGCGCTGGTGCGGCGGCTGTCGAGCGCCTTCGACGAGAGGCGCAAGCGTCTGGTCCATGCGATTTCCGCCTTCCTGCCGGAGTGGCGCTCGACCGATTCGGCCGGCGGCACGTCGCTCTGGCTCGAGGGACCGCGCGGCACCGATTCGCGCGGGCTGGCGGAGGCCGCGGCCTCGCGCAGCGTCATCATCGAGCCTGGCGACCGCTTCTTCGACCGCACCGAAAAGCCATCGCGTTTCATGCGCTTGGGCATTTCCTCGATCGCGTTGCAGCACATCGAACCCGGCATCCGCGAACTGGCGACGGCAGCTGGACGCAGGCCGGCAGCGGCCTGATCTCCCTTCCCCGACCGGAGCCTGGCGCATGTAGTGCGGCTCCGGTTCTTTAGCTCCTTGGCATATGCGACGGGACCGGCTGGCACATAGGCTGTGCCAATGCCGGCGGCATAGTCGCTGTATAAAGGGGACGAAGCAGGCCGATGGTGGACCAACCGCCGCGCCCGCTCCGCAGCTAAAGTTGGAGTGCCTTCATGCCAATGGCCCATGAGAAGCAGGACGTGTCCGCAGACCAGCGTTCGCGGCGGTCCGGCGGGCGCGAGGCGCGCCGCGCCATGCGGGCGGCACCGCTCGCCGACGACGTCAAGCCGGTGCGCGCCGGCCTCGAAGGCGGAAGCTACAGCCCGCTCAGCGGCAATGATTGCGAACGTATCCACGAGGCCGTGCTTACCCTTTTGGAGACGGTCGGTTTCGCCAACGCCATCCCCTCTTGCATTGAGGTACTGACCAAGGCCGGCGCAACGCTTGGCGAGGACGGCCGCCTGCGCTTTCCTCGCGGTCTGGTGGTCGAAACGATCAAGAAAGCGGCGCGGCATTTCACCCTGCACGGCCAGGATCCGAAGCACGACATGGTGATCCAGGGCAAGCGTGTGCATTACGGCACGGCTGGTGCTGCGGTGCATCTTGTCGATGTCGAAAAGCGTGAGTATCGCGAGTCGCTGCTGCAGGACATTTACGATGCGGCGCGTCTGGTCGAGGGGCTCGACAACATCCATTTCTTCCAGCGGCCGATGGTGCCACGCGACATCCCCGACCCGCTCGATATGGATTTCAACACGCTCTACGCCTGTGTCATGGGCACGTCGAAGCATGTCGGCACCTCGTTTACCGTGCGTGAGAACGTCAAGCCGGCGCTCGAGATGCTCTATGCCATCGCCGGCGGCGAAGAGAATTTTCGCGCGCGGCCTTTCGTCTCCAATTCGAACTGTTTCGTCGTGCCGCCGATGAAGTTTGCCGAGGACGCCTGCGGCGTGCTCGAAGCCTGTGTCGAGGGCGGCATTCCGATCCTGCTGCTGTCGGCAGGCCAGGCAGGTGCGACGGCACCGGCGGCGATTGCCGGTGCCGTGGTGCAGGCGGTCGCCGAAGTGCTGGTCGGCCTAATCTATGTCAACGCCATCAAGCCGGGCCACCCGGCAATCTTCGGCACCTGGCCGTTCGTCTCGGACCTCCGGACCGGCGCCATGTCGGGCGGTTCGGCCGAGCAGGCGGTGCTGACCGCGGCCTGCGCGCAGATGGCACAATTTTACGACCTGCCGGGCGGTTCGGCCGCCGGCATGACGGATTCGAAACTGCCTGACATTCAGTCAGGCTACGAAAAGGGCATAACCGACGTGATGGCCGGTCTTGCCGGCCTCAACCTGGTTTACGAATCGGCCGGCATGCACGCCTCGCTGCTCGGCTTTTGCCTTGAGAGCCTGATCATCGACAACGACATGCTCGGCCACTGCCTGCGCTGCGTGCGCGGCATCGAGGTGACGGACGAGTCGCTGTCCATCGACACCATCGCCGATGTCTGCCTGAAGGGCCCGGGCCATTATCTCGGCAACGAGCAGACGCTGCGGCTGATGCAGACCGAATATTTCTATCCGGCCGTCGGCGACCGCTTTTCGCCGAAGGAATGGAATGAGAAAGGCAGGCCCGACATCTTGCAGCGGGCGATCATCGAGAAGAAACGCGTGCTTGCCGAACGCTTCCCGCGCCATGTGCCGAAGCCCGTCGACGACAAATTGCGCGCCCGTTTCGGCGATATGATCAAGCTGCCGCGCGGCAGAATGGGCGGCTGAGCGTTAGCCGCTCGCCGCCAGCAACAAGACGCCGGCCAGCGCCGATCCGGCAAGCGTCGGCAGCATGCCGATTTTCAGCTTCAGAATGGCGATCATCGAGGCACAGGAAAGCAGCGCCGCGCGCCAGTCTATCGATGAAAGCACCGGCACGTCCATTCCAAGCCCGACATTGCGCACTTCGCCGAAGATGACGTGCAAGCCGAACCATAGAGCGAGATTCATGATGACGCCGACGACGGCGGCGGTGATTGCGCCGAGCGCCGCCGACAGCGCCTTGTTGCCGCGCAGCGCTTCGATGTAAGGCGCGCCAAGGAATATCCACAGGAAACATGGGGTAAACGTCGCCCACAGCGTGAACAGCCCGCCAAACAACCCGGCAAGCAGCGGCGCCAGCGAGCCCGACTGGCGGAAGGCGGCGACGAAGCCGACGAACTGCAAGACCAGGATGAGCGGGCCCGGCGTGGTTTCGGCAAGTCCGAGGCCGTCGACCATTTCACCGGGTGCCAGCCAGCCGAAGTACTCGACCGCTGCCTGCGCCACATAGGCAAGGGCCGCGTAGGCGCCGCCGAAGGTAACGACCGCCATGACACTGAAGAAGCCACCGATTTGCGTCCAGACGCTGGCCGAGCCGGTGACAGCCCAGACCAGCAGAACAGGCCCGAGCCAGATCGGCAGCCAGATCGCCAAGATGCGCGGCGCGTGCCATCGCGTCGGCCTGACGTGGGTCAGTTCACCGCGCTCGAACATCAGATCGACCGCGCCCTTGATCTCGGGAACATCGCCCTTGCCATGCGAAGCGCCGGAAAAAAATGCCGGCGCACTACGGTTGCCGATCCAGCCTGCCAGGCCGGCAAGCAGGACGATCAGCGGAAACGGCACGTTCAACGCGTAGATGGCGATGAAGGCGGCGAGTGCGATCGACACCATGACGGGGTTTTTCAGCGCGCGTCTGCCGATCCGGATCACCGCCTCGATGACAATGGCGAGCACGGTCGCCTTGACCCCGAAAAACAGCGCCGCGACGAGTGGTACATCGCCATAGAGCGCATAGAGGCTGCTCAGGACGAGCATGACAAGCGCGCCCGGCACGACGAAGAGAATGCCGGCAACAAGGCCGCCGACCGTTTTGTGCAGCAACCAGCCGATATAGATGGCAAGTTGCTGGGCCTCGGGGCCAGGCAGCAGCATGCAGTAGTTCAACGCATGCAGGAAACGCTGTTCGCCGATCCAGCGCCGTTCCTCGACCAATTCCTTGTGCATGAGTGCGATCTGCCCGGCCGGGCCGCCAAAGCTGAGCACGCCGATTTTCGCCCAGACTTTCACGGCCTGCCGGAAGCTCGGCACAACCGGCTCTTGGATCTCCGGCGGCTTTTTCGAAAGGACGGCGCTCACGAAGGTTTGCCCGCGCCGAGATTGCCCGTACCGGCGGCCGGCCAGTTATGCGTCTCCTCGGTGGCATCGCGGCACCAGCGGAAGAACGCATCGTAGAGCAGCATGCCGGCCTCGAGCTGTTCCAGGTCGTCGCGAAACATCCGCGACAGGCCAAGCGAGGCGGCCAGGAACCCGGCCGCCTGTGGGACAAGATCGAGGCTCGCAGTATCGGCGGCGCGTATGATCGTGGCGAGACGATCGAGCGCTTCGGATTTTAGTCCGAACTCCTCGATCATGGTGTCGAAGGTGCAGCGTTCGCCGCGGTGGCTCCAGAACACGTTCTCGATGTCGAAAGGCACGGCCTGAAAGCGATCGGCGACCGCCGCCACTTCGGCCGGCTCGACGAAGAGAAAGACCGCGTGAGGATCGATGAAGCGCCGAATCAGCCAGGGGCAGGCGATGCGGTCGACCTTCGGGCGCGTACGCGTCACCCAAACGGTGCGGCCCTTGGCATCGGCGGGCGGTATCTTGCCGGTGTGAACCAAAAGCCCCTTGGCATCGCGCCATGCCTCAAACCCGCCTTCGAGCGATTCGGCGGCAATGCCCTCGTGCCGCAGCCATGCGGCCACGCCTTGCGAGAGCTTTTTTCCCTGTTGGCAGACCACCGTCACTTGCTGGCCAGTGAATTCGCCAGCCCAGGTGGCGATAGTCTTGAAGTCACACCGGATTGAGCCCGGCAACAGGCGCGGATCGGCGTTGTAGTCATCATTGATGCGGACATCGATGATTGCGGGCGCACCCGGCAGCCCAATCAGACGAGACAGTTGCGATACAGTGATAGCGGTTGTTGACGGCATGGCGTCCACCTCCTTGAAAGAGAAGCTTGGACGCGAACGTTGGGCTGACGCCTCACGGGGTCGTCGCGATGCACCCCTTACGATGATCGTGGATTTGTCACGCCCGCTTGTCAAGCATTCCCGTTCTCGCGGGAGCAATCGCTTTTGACAAATGACCGCGTCCAACTCTGTGGCGGGCATTTCTCCCCGTTAGCGGGCTGTTAACGGGGAGAAATGAGGTGACCGTAACGCTGGCGACCTGACGGCTCGTGCGACGGACCCTGGTCAGTGATTGTCCCTCGGCACGCCGCTTGTATGAGCCACATCCTGGTACTTCACCGCCGGCTTCAGCACCATGCCTTCGGAAAACTGGTCGACCATGCCGCGCTGGATTTCCTGCCACGGCGTCTGGTGCTTCGGATAATGATAGCCGCCATTGTTCTGCAGCTCGGCGCGGCGCCGCGTGATCTCGTCGTCGCTGACGAGGATGTCGGCGGTACCCTTGCGCAGGTCGATGCGGACGCGATCGCCGGTCTTCAGCAGCGCCAAGCCGCCGCCGATGGCGGCTTCCGGCGAGGCGTTGAGGATCGACGGCGAGCCCGACGTGCCTGACTGACGCCCGTCGCCGATACAGGCCAGCGCGTGGATGCCCTTTTTGATCAGATAGGCAGGCGGCTGCATGTTGACGACTTCGGCGCCGCCGGGATAGCCGATCGGGCCGGCGCCGCGCATGAACAGGATGGTGTGCTCGTCGATGCCCTGTGCCGGGTCGTCGATACGGGCGTGATAATCCTCGGGGCCGTCGAAGACCATGGCGTTGCCCTCGAACGCTTCCGGGTCCTTCGGGTTCGACAGATAGCGTTCGCGGAATTCAGGCGAGATGCCGCTGGTCTTCATGATCGCCGAATCGAACAGATTGCCCTTGAGGTTGATGAAGCCGGCATTGGCTTTCAGCGGCTCGGCAACCGTGCGGATGACGTCGAGGTTCTCGTTCACGGCGCCGCCGCAATTGTCGCCGATGGTCTTGCCGTTAGCGGTCATGGCTTCCGGATAGGGCAGCATGCCGCCCTTCATCAGTTCGGCGATCACAGCCGGCACGCCGCCGGCATGGTGATAGTCCTCGCCGAGATATTCGCCGGTCGGCTGCAGATTGACGATGAGCGGAATGTTGAGGCCAACCTTCTGCCAATCGTTGTTGTCGAGCGGCACGCCGAGGTGGCGGGCGATGGCGTTGAGGTGGATCGGCGCATTGGTCGACCCGCCGATCGCCGAATTGACGACGATGGCGTTCTCGAAGGCCTTGCGGGTCATGATGTCGGAGGGCTTCAGATCCTCATGCACCATGTCGACGATGCGCTTTCCAGTCTCATAGGCGATCTGGCCGCGTTCGCGATAGGGGGCGGGGATTGCGGCCGAGCCCGGCAATTGCATGCCGAGCGCCTCGGCCAGCGAATTCATCGTGGTAGCGGTGCCCATCGTGTTGCAATAGCCGGTCGACGGCGCCGAGGAGGCGACGATGTCCATGAACTCGTCATAGCCGATCTCGCCGGCCGACAGGCGCTGGCGCGATTCCCAGACGATGGTGCCGGAGCCGGTGCGCTTGCCCTTGTGCCAGCCGTTGAGCATCGGGCCGACCGAAAGCGCGATAGCCGGAATGTTGACGGTAGCCGCGGCCATCAGCATGGCCGGCGTCGTCTTGTCGCAGCCGATGGTGAGCACCACGCCGTCGAGCGGATAGCCGTAGAGCACCTCGACCAGGCTGAGATAGGCAAGGTTGCGGTCGAGCGCAGCTGTCGGCCGCTTGCCGGTTTCCTGGATCGGGTGGCAAGGAAACTCGAAAGGAATGCCGCCCATCGAGACGATGCCCTCGCGCACGCGCTTGGCCAGTTCGATGTGATGGCGGTTGCAGGGCGACAGGTCCGAGCCGGTCTGGGCGATGCCGATCAGCGGCTTGCCGGACATCAGTTCGGCCCGCGTCAGCCCGTAATTCAGGTAGCGCTCCAGATAAAGTGCTGTCATGCCCGGATTGTCGGGATTGTCGAACCACTCTTGCGAGCGAAATTTTTTCTTGCTGGTGGGGGCGCCTGCCATCGTGGTCTCCGTATTTGTATGACAAATCGATATGACAACGCGCGGGAGCAGGCAAGGGGCACGCGCCATCCGAATCCGCACTTTGGTGCGATAGACACACATCTGCCTCCGCGCTAGACGGGATCGTGGTTTGTCAGTCCGCTATCCCGGAAAAGTTGGAGCGTGTCGCCGCGGACCCCGCCCGGTCCTTCGGGCCACCCTCCGCTCAAAGGGGAGGGATATCCGCATCACTCGAACACGATGCTCGGCACTGCAGCCTCGGCCGCGCCGCGCTCTTCATTGACGCGGTGCCAGACCTTGGCGGCGATGTCGCGATAGATTTTCGCCTCGGCGCTATCGGGCTTGGAGACCACCACCGGCGTGCCGGCATCGGAGCTTTCGCGGATGCCCATCTCGAGCGGCACTTCGCCAAGGAAGGTGACGCCGAGGCGCTCTGCCTCACGGCGCGCGCCGCCATGGCCGAAGATGTCGTAGCGTTTCCCCGTATCGGGGGCGAGAAAATAGCTCATGTTTTCGACGATGCCCAAAAGCGGCACGTCGACCTTTCTGAACATGTTGAGGCCTTTGCGCGCATCGATCAGGGCCAGGTCCTGTGGCGTCGAGACGATGACGGCGCCGGCCAGCGGCACCTGTTGGGCCATGGTCAGCTGGGCGTCGCCGGTGCCGGGCGGCATGTCGACGACGAGCACCTCGAGCGGTCCCCATTCGACCTCGCGCAGCATTTGCGTCAATGCCGACATCACCATCGGCCCGCGCCAGATCATCGGCGTCTCCTCATCGACGAGGAAGCCCATCGACATGACCTTGAGGCCATAGTTCTGCATCGGCTTCAGGATCTTGCCGTCGACGGTCTGCGGCCGGCCATGAATGTTGAGCAGACGTGGCATGGACGGGCCATAAATATCGGCATCGAGCACGCCGACCCGCAACCCGTTGGCGGCCAGGCCAAGGGCGATATTGACGGCGGTGGTCGACTTGCCGACGCCGCCCTTGCCGGAAGCAACAGCGATGATGGCGTCGATGCCTGGTACGCCGCGCTTGCCATGGCTGTGCGAGGCGGGCGCCTGCGGCGCGGGACGAGCAGGTGCGGCCGGCGGAGCGGGCCTCTGAGCCGGTCTTTGCGGAACCGGCGCCTCCATGCCGCCGCCCTTCTTTTCCGCCGTCAGCGCGACCACGGCGCCGGCGACACCGGGGATCGCCTTGACGACACGCTCGGCGGCCGCACGCAGCGGCTCCATCTCCTGGGCACGGGCGGCGGGAACGGTGATCGAGAAGAACACCTTGGCATCGGCAATGAAAATCTCGGAAACCATGCCGAGGTCGACGATATTGCCGGTGAAATCCGGCCCGTTGACCGTCTTCAGGCGTTCGATGACGATTTCCTTGGTGACGGACATCAGATCTTCCTTATGCAAGCTCGCGCCTGAGATAGTGCAGTTTCCGGAGAGAACCAAGTCGTGGAGCAACAGCCGGCCTGGTGTGCCCCGGAAAACGGACCGACGCAGTCGGATTTGCCTGATCGACGGTCGCCAACCATCCGTTACGACCTATCTGAGGGAGCAGCATGAGCACGACATCAAGGGAAGGAGACGATCATGCTCGCAAACAGCAACGCAACGGCCAATCTCGCAGTGAAGGACCTGGCCAGGGCCAGGGCTTTCTACGAAGGGACGCTCGGCCTGAAAGAGGTGCACAATGAAGGTGGCGAACTGATCGTCTATAAAAGCGGCGATACCAGCATCAACGTGTACCGTTCGAATTTCGCTGGGACCAACAAGGCGACGGCAGTGACCTGGACGGTCGGCGACGAGCTCGGCAAAATCGTTGAGGCGTTGAAATCGAAGGGCGTGGCCTTCGAGCATTATGACATGCCCGGCCTGACGCTGGAGGGTGACGTTCATGTCGGTCAGGGCATGAAGGTCGCATGGTTCAAGGATCCGGACGGCAACATCCTGAACCTTGTGGACAGGTAGATACGGCGTTCACGCACCGCCGCGCAGTGCTGCGGTGCTGTCACCTTGCCAGGCCGACCGCGAGGTAGGTGAGAGCCGCAATCGCCGCGGTTGCCGGCAGGGTGATAATCCAGGCAACCACGATATTGCCGGCAATGCCCCAGCGAACGGCTGAGACGCGGCGGGCGGCGCCGACGCCAATGATGGCGCCGGTGATCGTGTGCGTGGTCGATACCGGAATACCGAGCCAGGTGGCGGCGAACAGGGTGATCGCACCGCCGGTCTCGGCGCAGAAACCCTGCATCGGGTTCAGCCGGGTGATCTTCGAGCCCATCGTGTGGACGATGCGCCAGCCGCCGAGCAACGTGCCCAGCGCCAGCGCCGACTGACAGGTGATGACGACCCACAGCGGCACGTAAAAATTCGCGCCGAGCATGCCTTGCGAATAAAGCAGCACGGCGATGATGCCCATGGTCTTCTGCGCGTCGTTGCCGCCATGGCCGAGCGAATAGAGCGAGGCGGAAAAGAACTGCATGACGCGGAAGGTGCTGTCGACGGCGAACGGCGTCTGCCGCACGAACAGCCAGGAGACCGCGAGGATCAAGACGAGCGCCAGCAGAAAGCCTGCCGCCGGCGACAGCACGATGGCCGCCGTCGTCTTGCCCAATCCGGCCCAGACGATGGCGCCGGTGCCGGCCTTGGCAACGCCGGCGCCGACCAAACCGCCGATCAGCGCGTGCGAGCTGCTGGACGGGATACCGACGAGCCAGGTGACGATATTCCAGACGATGGCGCCGACAAGTGCTGCGAAGATCACTGCCGGCGTGACGATGCTGGCGTCGATGATGCCGGTTCCCAGCGTCTCCGCCACGTGAAGACCGAAGAACATGAAGGCGATGAAATTGAAGAAAGCCGCCCAGAACACCGCATAATGCGGCCTCAGCACGCGGGTGGAGACGATTGTCGCGATGGAGTTGGCGGCATCGTGCAGGCCGTTGAGGAAATCGAAGAACAGTGCGACGGCGACAAGGCCGACCAGCACCGGAAAGGCTATCGCGGCTTCCACTATACGTTCTCGATGACGATGCCGCTGATTTCGTTGGCGACGTCCTCGAAGCGGTCGACCACCTTTTCCAGCTGGCCGTAGATCTCGCTGCCGATCAGATAGGCCATCGGATCGCTGCGGCCGTGCCGCTTGAACAGATCCTTCAGGCCCTGTTCGTGCAGGTCGTCGGCCCGGCCTTCGGCGCGCATGACCTCCTCGGCGATGGCGTTGAGGCGCACCGTATGCGCCCCGACCTTGCCGAGCAGTGGGATCGCCTCGGCCACCAACTTGGCGGCCTCGACGATGACGGCCCCCATTTCCTGCATCAGCGGGTCGAATTCCTTCTTTTCGAACAACCTTACCGTCTTGACGGTCTTGTGCATCATGTCGATGGCATCATCCATCGACTGGATCAGGTCCTTGATGTCGCCGCGATCGAAGGGCGTGATGAAGGAGCGGCGCACGGCCAGCAGAACTTCCGCGGTGATCTGATCGGCTTCGTCCTCGAGATCGATGATCGTCTGACACCAGCGGTCGATGTCGTTGCCCTGCAAAAGCTGCTGCAGTGCCTCAGCGCCGCCGACCACAGTGCGGGAATGCCGCTCGAACAGGTCGAAGAAGCGATCTTCGCGCGGCAAAAGCTTGCGGAACCAGCCCAGCATGTTTCGTCTCCCGTCGTGTCCAGTCCACGACCCCGTCCCATCCACATAGCGCCGCGTTCCATCGCGGGAAACAGTAAGCCGGCTGAAAGATGTGGATGCGGGCGATTTGCACAGGCGGCTTGCGGCCGAAGGCGATTTCCCCGACCTTGCGCGCTAAGATCGGACATAGCGTCCGTGACAGGCTCCCGACGGCATGATCGACAAGCTGGAATTCTTCATAGCACTCGCCAGGGAAGAACATTTCGGCCGCGCGGCGGAGGTGTGCGGCGTCACCCAACCGACGCTTTCGGCCGGCATCAAGCAGCTGGAGGGCCAGCTCGGCGTGATGCTGGTGCTGCGCGGCTCGCGCTTCCAGGGGCTGACGCCGGAAGGCAAGCAGGTGCTGGTGTGGGCGCGCCGCATCGTCGGCGATAGCAGGACCATGCGCGAGGAGATGCGGGCGGCACGCCACGGCCTGTCAGGACGCATCCGCATCGCCGCGATCCCGACGGCCCTCGCCATGGTGGCGCGATTGACGACGCCGTTTCGGGCAAAGCATCCCGGCGTCACCTTCTCGGTGCTGTCGCGGACATCGATCGAGGTGCTGTCGCTGCTCGGCAATTTCGACATCGACGCCGGCATCACCTATCTCGACAACGAGCCGCTCGGACGCGTCACCAGCGTGCCGCTCTACGACGAGCGCTACCAGTTGATCACCGCTGTCGGGAACCCCTATTTCGACCGCGACAAAGTGACATGGGCGGAACTCTCCCAGCTGCCGCTCTGCCTGCTGACGCCGGACATGCAGAACCGCCGCATCATCGACCAGCATCTGGCCGAAGCCGGCGTGCAGGTGCGGCCGACACTGGAATCCAACTCGATGATCGTGCTGTTCTCGCATATCCGCACCGGCAAATGGTCGTCGATCATGCCGCTTAACCTTGCGGAAACGTTCGGCTTTTCCGAGCCGATCCGGGCTATCCCGATCGTCGAGCCGGATGCCAGCCACACCGTCGGGCTGGTGGCGGCGCCGCGCGAACCGCACACGCCGCTGGTCTCGGCGCTGTTGGACGAGGCAATGGCGCTGGCGGACGATTTCCGCGCCCGCCGCTAGGCTAGACAATGCTGGTGAGCAGGACCGATAGAAAATTTCTATCGAGCAACGGATCGGCTTTATTGATTTAGCGGGTTTCCTCTGATTTCCTAAGCACTTAGCGGAAGACCGCCACGACCAGGGAGGGCGCTGCATGACGATGCAGCCTGCAAGTACCGAGATCGCATCGCGCACGGCGGCGATCATCCACGAGCTGAAAGGCCTCGAAGGCCCGCTGCTGCCCATCCTCCACGGCATCCAGGAAGAGTTCGGCTATGTGCCGCAGGACGCGCTGCCGGTCATCGCCGAGGCGCTGAACATCTCCAGGGCCGAGGTGCATGGCGTCGTCACCTTCTATCACGATTACCGCAGCCAGCCGGCCGGCCGGCATGTGCTGAAGCTCTGCCAGGCGGAAGCCTGCCAGTCGATGGGTTCGGATGCGATTGCCGCCAAGCTCAAATCATTGCTGGGCATCGGTTTCCACGAGACAAGCCGCGACGGTTCGGTGACGCTGGAGCCGGTCTATTGCCTCGGCCTTTGCGCCTGCTCGCCGTCGGCGATGCTGGATGGCGAGGTGATCGGGCGGCTCGACGACGAAAAGCTCAGTGAGATCGTTGCCGAGGTGCGCTCATGATCCCGCGTATCTACATTCCTGGCGATTCCGGCGCGCTGGCGCTGGGTGCGGAAAGGGTCGCCAAGGCGGTTCGGGCGGAGTTGGCCGAGCGCGGCATCGAGGCCAAGATCGTGCGCAACGGCTCGCGCGGCGCCTATTTCCTCGAGCCGATGGTCGAAGTGGCGACAGCCACTGGCCGCGTCGCCTATGGGCCGGTGAAGCCATCCGACGTCAAAAGCCTGTTCGACTGCGGCTTCCTCACCGGCGGCCACCACAAGCGCTGGCTTGGCGCGCCGGACAAGATCCCGTTCCTGGCCAGGCAGACGCGGCTGACCTTTGCGCGCTGCGGCGTCACCGATCCGCTGTCGCTCGATCACTACAAGGCGCATGGCGGGCTGAACGGCCTGCAGAATGCAGTGGCGACGACACCGGCCGACATCGTCAAGCAGGTGACCGAGTCCGGGCTGCGCGGTCGTGGCGGCGCCGGCTTCCCGACCGGCATCAAATGGAAGACGGTCCTCGATACGTCGGCCGACCGCAAATACATCGTCTGCAATGCCGATGAAGGCGATTCCGGTACGTTCGCCGACCGCATGATCATGGAAGGCGACCCCTTCGTGCTGATCGAAGGCATGGCGATCGCCGGCATCGCCACCGGCGCGACCAAGGGCTTCATCTATATCCGCTCGGAATATCCGCATGCGGTGGCGGTGATGCAGAAGGCCGTCGAGATCGCCCGCAGGGCCGGCGTGCTCGGCGTCAATGTGCTCGGGTCACCCAATTCATTCGACATGGAAGTGCGCGTCGGCGCCGGCGCCTATGTCTGCGGCGAGGAGACCGCCCTGCTCGACAGCCTCGAAGGCAAGCGCGGGCAGGTGCGGGCCAAGCCGCCGCTGCCGGCGCATAAGGGCCTGTTCGGCAAGCCGACGGTAATCAACAATGTCATCTCGCTGGCCTCGGTGCCGGTGATCATGGACAAGGGCGCCGCCTTCTACAAGGATTTCGGCATGGGCCGTTCGCGCGGCACCATCCCGATCCAGATCGCCGGCAACGTCAAATATGCTGGTCTCTACGAGGCGGCGTTCGGCATGACTCTGGGCGAGATCGTCGACGATATCGGTGGCGGCACGGCAACGGGTCGCCCAGTCAAAGCGGTGCAGGTCGGTGGCCCACTCGGCGCCTATTTCCCGCGCGCCCTGTTCGACACGCCGTTCGACTACGAGGCGTTCGCGGCCAAGGACGGGCTGATCGGCCACGCCGGCATCGTCGTTTTCGACGACAGCGCCGACATGCTGAAGCAGGCGCGCTTCGCCATGGAATTCTGCGCCATCGAGAGCTGCGGCAAGTGCACGCCCTGCCGCATCGGCTCGACGCGCGGCGTCGAGGTGCTGGACCGGCTCGCTGAGAACATCGAACCGGAAAAGCAGATCGCGCTGGTCACCGACCTTTGCAACACGATGAAGTTCGGCTCGCTTTGCGCTCTCGGCGGCTTCACCCCATATCCAGTGATGAGTGCACTCAACCATTTCCCGGACGACTTTCGGCCGACGCCGGTCGCCGAAGCAGCGGAATAGGAGCGGACAGGCATGAACGCGGCATTCGACATCAAATCGCTGGTCCAGGAAATCGACTACGGCACACCCGCCTCCGAAGCGGAACAGCAGGTGACGCTGACCGTCGATGGCAAGCCGGTGACGGTGCCGGCGGGTACCTCGATCATGCGCGCTTCGATGGAAGCGGGCGTTGAAATCCCGAAACTCTGCGCCACCGACATGCTGGACTCGTTCGGCTCCTGCCGGGTCTGCCTCGTCGAGATCGACGGGCGCGGCGGCACGCCGGCCTCGTGCACGACGCCGGTTGGCGAAGGCATGGTCGTGCATACCCAGAGCGACCGGCTGAACGCCATTCGTCGCGGCGTGATGGAGCTCTATGTCTCTGACCATCCGGCTGCGTGGGGCGAGACGGCCGGCACCGGCGCCAGCGAGTTCGACAAGGTCGTCAGGACGGTCGGCCTGACCGAGAACCGCTATGGCGTGGACGGCCGCAACCACGTCGAGCAAGAAAACGGCGTGGCGCCCGGCCATGGCTCGCTGACCATCGACTACATCGCCCGCGATGAATCGAACCCCTATTTCACCTATGATCCGGCGCAATGCATCGTCTGCTCGCGCTGCGTGCGCGCCTGCGAAGAGGTGCAAGGCACGTTCGCGCTGACCATCGAGGGCCGCGGCTTCGAATCCAGGGTCTCGGCCGGCATGCACGAGGCGTTCGTCGATTCCGAATGCGTGTCGTGCGGGGCCTGCGTGCAGGCCTGCCCGACCGATGCGCTGAGGGAGAAAACCGTGCTGGCGAAAGGCCTGCCCGAGCGCTCGACCGTCACCACCTGCGCCTATTGCGGCGTCGGCTGCTCATTCAAGGCCGAGGTCAAGGGCGACGAGGTCATTCGCATGATGCCCTACAAGGCAGGCAAGGCCAACCACGGCCACTCCTGCGTCAAGGGCCGCTTCGCCTATGGCTATGCGACACACAAGGACCGTATCCTGAAGCCGATGATCCGCGAGCGGGTCAGCGATCCGTGGCGCGAAGTGTCGTGGGAAGAGGCGCTCACCCATACGGCGAATGAATTCCGCCGCATCCAGTACCAGTACGGCCGCACGTCGATCGGCGGCATCACCTCGTCGCGCTGCACCAACGAGGAGACCTACCTCGTCCAGAAGCTGGTCCGGCAGGGCTTCCGCAACAACAATGTCGATACCTGCGCCCGCGTCTGCCATTCGCCGACCGGCTATGGCCTGGGCCAGACCTTCGGTACCTCCGCCGGCACGCAGGATTTCGATTCGATCGAGCAGACGGACGTCATCCTGCTGATCGGCGCCAATCCGACCGATGCGCATCCGGTGTTCGCCTCGCGCATGAAAAAGCGCATGCGCCAGGGCGCCAAGCTGATCGTGCTCGATCCGCGCCGCACCGATATCGTGCGCTCGGCCCATGTCGAAGCGCAGTTCCATCTGCCGCTGAAGCCGGGCACCAACGTCGCCATGCTGACCGCACTTGCCCATGTCATCGTCACCGAAGGCCTGTTCGACGAGGCGTTCATCCGCGAGCGCTGCGACTGGGACGAGTTCCAGGACTGGGCATCGTTCGTGGCACTGCCGGAAAACAGCCCGGAGGTCGTCGGTCAGCTCGCCAATGTCGATCCCGACGACATACGCGGCGCGGCGCGGCTCTATGCGCGCGGCGGCAACGGCGCGATCTATTACGGCCTCGGCGTGACCGAGCACAGCCAGGGCTCGACCACCGTCATCGCCATTGCCAACCTCGCCATGGCGACCGGCAATATCGGCCGGCCGGGCGTCGGCGTGAATCCGCTGCGCGGCCAGAACAATGTGCAGGGCTCCTGCGACATGGGTTCGTTCCCGCACGAACTTCCCGGCTACCGCCACATTTCGGGCGACGCGGTGCGCGCCATCTATGAGAGCCTGTGGGGCGTCAAGCTCGACGACGAGCCCGGCCTGCGCATCCCCAATATGCTGGACGCGGCCGTCGACGGCTCGTTCAAGGGGCTCTATGTACAGGGCGAGGACATCCTGCAGTCGGACCCCGACACCAAGCATGTCGCCGCGGGTCTCGCCGCGATGGAATGTGTCGTCGTGCACGACCTCTTCCTCAACGAGACGGCCAACTACGCGCATGTGTTCCTGCCCGGCTCGACCTTCCTCGAGAAGGACGGCACCTTCACCAATGCCGAGCGCCGCATCAACATGGTGCGCAAGGTGATGGAGCCGAAATGCGGCTATGCCGACTGGGAGACGACGCAGGAGCTCGCCAAGGCGCTCGGCCTCGGCTGGAACTACACGCATCCCTCCGAGATCATGGACGAGATCGCCAAGACGACGCCGAGCTTCTCCGGCGTTTCCTTCGACCTTCTCGACCGGGTGGGCTCGGTGCAGTGGCCCTGCAACGAGAAGTCGCCGGAAGGCACGCCGATCATGCATATTGGCGGCTTCGTGCGCGGCAAGGGCAAGTTCATCCGCACCGAATATGTCGCGACCGACGAGAGGACCGGGCCGCGCTTCCCGCTGCTGCTGACCACCGGCCGCATCCTGTCGCAGTATAATGTCGGCGCGCAGACCAGGCGCACCGACAACGTCGTGTGGCACAGCGAGGATCGGCTGGAGATCCATCCGCATGATGCCGAAAATCGCGGCCTGCGCGATGGCGACTGGGTGCGGCTGACCAGCCGCTCGGGCGAGACGACGCTGCGCGCGCTGATCACCGACCGGGTGTCGCCGGGCGTCGTCTATACGACCTTCCACCATCCCGACACCCAGGCCAACGTCATCACCACCGACTTCTCCGACTGGGCGACCAACTGCCCGGAATACAAGGTGACCGCGGTGCAGGTGGGTGCATCCAACGGCCCGTCGGAATGGCAGCGCGACTATGACGAGCAGGCAAAGCAAAGCCGCCGCATCGCCTCGCTGCAAGCAGCGGAGTAGCGTTTTGGCGTCGTGCCGGAGCACCCCCCTCTGGCCTACCGGCCATCTCCCCCTCAAGGGAGGAGATTGGATGTCATCTCGGCTTTCGCCAATCACCAGCGTCGAAGGGTGCCTTACGTCTGAACTGCCAATCTCCCCCCTTGAGGGGGAGATGGCCGGTAGGCCAGAGGGGGGTGCCGCGTGATGCCCAAACGTCGTGCTGTCACCCAGATCAGCCGCCTCGCGCGCCGCGCCGGCGGCACCGCGGCCGCCAACCGCATGGTGCCGGAAGAGACGCCGGTAGCATTCTCCTTTGCCGGCACCACGCATGCGGTGATGATGGCAAGCCCGGCCGATTTCGAGGATTTCGCGCTCGGCTTTTCGCTGACCGAAGGCATCATTGCCTCGCCAGACGAAATCGAAGCCATCGAGGTCGAGGATCACGGCGCCGGCATCGATATCCAGATCCGGCTGAAGGACCAGGCCAACACCCGTTTCGAGGCGCGTCGCAGACGGCTCGCCGGCCCGGTCGGCTGCGGGCTGTGCGGCATCGAATCGATCGAGGAAGCGATGCGCTCGGTCGATCCGGTCGGTGCGTCGAAACTTACACTTCAGGCCGATGACATCGTCCGCTCGGTCAAGCTTTTGTCGAAGGTGCAGCCGCTGCACGCCGAGACCGGCGCGGTCCACGCCGCCGGTTTTTACCTCCCCGGCAAGGGCATCGTCATGGCGCGCGAGGATGTCGGCCGTCACAATGCGCTGGACAAGCTGGCCGGCGCGCTGGCCAAAGCCGGTATCGACGGCAGGTCGGGGGCCGTCGTCGTGACGTCGCGCGTTTCGGTCGAGATGGTGCAGAAGACCGCGGCGATCGGTGCTGCCTTCATCATCGCCGTCTCGGCGCCGACGGCACTTGCCATCCGCACCGCAGACGACGCCGGCATGACGCTGGTGGCGCTGGTGCGCGGCGATGATTTCGATATTTTCACCCATCCTGACCGCGTGGTTTCCGGAGTTGCCAAGCATGTCGCATGACGAAGGCCACCTCATGAGCACCAGCGAAAAGCTGGTTCGCATGGCCAACCAGATCGCTGCCTTTTTCCACTCCAAGCCGCGCGAGCAAGGCATTGCCGGCGTCGCCGAGCACATCAACAAGTTCTGGGAGCCGAGGATGCGCCGGCAATTGTTCGAGATGCTCGACAGCGGCGGCGAAGGCTTCAACGAGCTTGTCGTCGCGGCCGCCCCACACATCAAGCGGCCGGGCGCGCCGGAGGGCGCAGGTTTTAGCGTCGGCGGAGCGAGCACCGAGACTACGGCTGCGTCACAGAAGTAGGCGCCGCGGGCCTACATTCACACCCTCTAAGGTTTCATCTGCCGCAAGTCTCGCGGCTCTGCTATGATCCGGCGATAAGAAATCGTCGGGTCGGGCGGACAAACCTCGTGAGGCCGATCGAAACTCGCTACGCGCTCAGCGGCGACGTGCGGATCGCCTATCAGGTGGTCGGCCAGGGATCGCTCAATCTCGTCTTCGTGCCGGGTTTCATTTCCAATCTCGACCTGCACTGGGAAGACGAAGGCTACAGCCGGCTGTTGGCGTTCCTTGCGGAACACCGCAGTCATACATCGTCTCTTATGCAAGGTGGCGGCAGCCGGGGCAGCGCAAGCCTCCATGACTACGGAGAGCGAAACCCCCTACTCGCTCTCACCCTCCAGCGCCGGCACCGACACCCCGGCAAGCTCCGCCGCCAGCAACCGCGCGGCACCGGCGCGCGCGATCCTCAGCATCAGCGCCTTGCGCGTCGCCGCCGCCATCCGGTGCTCGGGCGCATCGCGCAGGACCTCGGCACCATAGCCGTCGGAGAGAATGAAGCCGCACTCTTCCGGAAAGATCTCCTGGGGCACGCCGGGATGGGTGGCGAAGAAGAAGCGGTCGGAATGCAGCCGGTAGTCCGGCCATTTGCGGTCGACCCTGAAATCCTCGATCGAGGATTTGATCTCGATGATCCAGATATCGCCCTGGCGGGTCAGCGCTACGAGATCGGCGCGGCGCCCGGTGGCCAGCGACAGTTCGGGCAAGACATGCGCGCCCATCTGCTTGAGCAGCCGCTGCACGCCACGCCTGACCAGCATGGCACGCTCCGACTGGCGACCGTCGATCAGCGGGTTAAGGGGTAGAGGTGAGATGATAGGCATGGCCGCACCATGTCAGATTTTGTTCACGGTTTGAACCCGGTTTTTTGGGGCGATTATCCGGTTGACAAACCCAACCAGAACGGGACACCGCCGGTGCAGAACCCTGAAGCGCAAGCGGCCCACCGTGGGTGTTTTCCTACGGGTATTTACTGCCTGCAAGCTGTCTGGCACGACCCTCGGCAGTGGTTGCCTTGCGGGTTAGTGGGCCGCACATTACCCTTTCTCCACCTGGTGTGTTTATATAATAAGCACGCACACAGTATTTATTTGGAGTGTCCGGAAGACAAAGTTCACGCTTGTGGCCTGACCCCGGCTCAACATAGATTCTACAGGTTTTTTTACTCGTGTCATAAGGAACGTTCGCCTGGCTAGTGCATGCCGATGCACTGACGGCAATGGCTATAACGATGGCTATGCGGATCATGTTTTCCCCCAACACAACCGCATTTGAATCATGTTTTGTCGCCGCTGCCAAGGCGGGTTGCCAACCGGATAATCGCCTTTGTGCTGGGGCCAGTGCTGGTCTAGGAGCTCTTGTCTGTCGGATTAAGCCACTCACGCGCCTTCCGGTTTTTCAAATCAAATCGGTATAAGGAACAGGCGAGCACCGCTGGAAGACCAATGCCTCCGACAATAACCAGCGCGATAGGGCCAAACCAGCGGTAGGCTAGAACCCCAACCAAACTGAGGATCATGGCTCCAATGAAACTACTAATAGGCGCGGGCGTCACGGCTGATTTGTAGCGGAGCTTTGGTCAGCGGTCATCCGGGTTTGTCAAATATATAGCCGCCTTCTGGGCGGCTATTATCTGGTTGACAACCCCCTCTAACTGACCGGCATCATGCCCTCCAGAGCAATGATCCTCGTCTTTGCACAGCGTTCGCGGATGGCTTTGAGGCGGCCGTATTCCGGAGAGTCGTACCATGCGAGGAGCGAGGCCATGTCGGGAAATTCGACGATGACAAGGCGATGAGGCTCCCAATCGCCTTCCAGCACTTTGGTGGCTCCGCCACGAGCGATGTACCTTCCCCCGTAGCGGGCTTCGGTTGCAGGCACGTCCCGGCGGTATTCCTCGAAAACGGCGGCGTCGGTTATGTCGACATCGGCAATAAGATAGGCTGCCATTGACCTTACTCCCCTTAGGAAAGGCATTGAAGCAGGTCCATTAGCGGTCCCGCAACTAAGCCAGCGGTACTACGCCTCGGAAACGACTCGCGTTCTCCCGGATTGGGGCGCTTTACTACATTCGTGGGGATAGCTCTGGGAGGAGACGAACCATGCCGATGTATCTCACGCGATTCAGCTACAGGCCCGAAACGTGGGCGCGCTTGATGGATAATCCCGAGGACAGACGCGAGGCTGCCCGTTCCTACATCGAGTCGGTCGGCGGAAAGCTGCACGGGTTCTGGTATGCCTTCGGAGAACACGACGGCTGGAATCTGTGGGAGGCGCCGGACAACGTCTCCATGGCATCGGTCATGCTTGCCATTGGTGCGGGAGGCGCGCTCAGCTCCTACGAGACCACCGTGCTGCTAAGTGTCGAAGAGACGATGGAAGCGCTTGGCAGGGCGAAGTCGATCCGGTATCGCCCACCGGGATCGTGACGGCCGCCCGTGCTTCGCGGAGTGTCGAAGGCTAGGTAACGCTTGCTGTCGAACGGCGCACGCTCCTAAACTTTTGCGCAAAAAAATGTCCGCTGCACCCTCTTGGCAGCGCCGGCAGCTTGCGCTTTCAATGTCGGCCACGGGATTTTTACGAGGAGCATTAGATGACGGACGATGACGGACGCAAATCGGCGACACCGGAGGAAATCCGCTCGGCCGTTAGAGGATGGGCGGTGCTTGGGGCAATCATCGTTGCCGTGTTTGGTGCCGCCTACGTCATGATCGATAGTTGAATGGCCGACGATCCTGGTCGCCCCGATGGACTGCCTGAAAAGATCGGCACGGTCCTTGGTGCAGTGGTGGTGATCGGCACGTTCGGGCTTCTGGCTTGGACGGTGCTTCGCGGCGTTCTTTATTGAACCGGCCTATTGAACCAGGCTTGTCAGGATTATCTCCTGCAGCGGCCGCGTCTCAGGCGAGATCAGGCCGATCTCCTCGTAGTAACGGATGGCCTTGGCTGGCCGGCCAGAGCGCCAGCCAGCGTCACCGACATTCATGGTGATTCCCCGTCTCGGGGTTCTTGTTCTTGGCCCATTGATTTTGCAGCATAATCCTGCGGGGGCTGTTGCCGAAATGCCATAGTCGCAGGTTTACCAGCACGCAAGCCCAAGGATATAGGCATCGCCCGCTTGGCAAGCAAAGCAAATGCCAGCATGAATGAAGATGAAAAAAGCGGCCGACTCGAGCCGCTGTTGTTTGGGCAGGCATCGGACCTTTTCATGCGCATGAAGTCACTTGCAATCGTCGCGGCCCTGGCGCTGTCGACGGCTGTCGCCGGTTGCAGCACCATCGGCTCGCAGATCTTCACCAACAACTACGGCGCGGTGACCGATGCCGGCTATCATCTGCCGCGCATCCCGATCGAAAAGGTGCCGTTCAAATACCGCCGCCAGATCGTCGACTACGACACCAGGGAAAAGCCGGGCACCATCATCGTCGATACGCAGAACAAGTTCCTCTATTTCGTCATGGGCGACGGCGAGGCGATGCGCTACGGCATCGGCGTCGGCCGTGAAGGTTTCGAATGGCACGGCACCGCCCGTATCGCACTAAAGCGCGAATGGCCGACCTGGACGCCGCCGTCGCAGATGATCAGGCGGCAGCCGGAGCTGGCCAAGTTTGCCGGCGGCATGGAGCCGGGGTTGAAGAACCCGCTCGGCGCGCGCGCCATGTACCTGTTCAACAAGGGCGGCGACATGGGCTACCGCCTGCATGGCAGCCCGGAATGGAATTCGATCGGCAAGGCGATGTCGTCGGGCTGCATCCGGCTGATGAACCAGGACATTATCGACCTCTACGACCGCACCTCGGTCGGCGCCAAGGTCATTGTGCTGTAAGACCATGATCCCGAAAAGCGGGACCCGGTTTTCGGACAAGATCATGGTCAAACAAGAAGAGCTTTATACGCGGACCGTCTAGGCAACACACAGACGTCGCAAACAGAAAACCGGGCACTTTGGCCCGGTTTTTTGTTGTCTATCGACGTTGACGATGGAACGGCGCGTCAGGAGACCTGTTCGACGTGCTGCACTTCCGGCACAAAGTGCCGGAGCAGGTTCTGGATGCCGTGCTTCAGCGTCGCCGTCGAGGACGGGCAACCGGCGCAGGCGCCCTTCATGTGCAGGAATACGGTGCCGTTCTCGAAGCCGCGGAAGGTAATGTCGCCGCCATCCTGGGCCACCGCCGGGCGCACCCGCGTGTCGAGCAACTCCTTGATGGTGACGACCAGCTCCTCGTCGGCCTTGTCGTAGAATTCGCCGGTCTGGCTGGTCTCGGCGGCGGGGCCGGCCTTGGCCATCACCGGGGCGCCGGACATGAAATGCTCCATGATGGCGCCGAGGATAGCCGGCTTCAGATGCTGCCAGTCGGGACCGTCCTTGGTCACGGTGATGAAATCATAGCCGAAGAAGACGCCGGTGACGCCGGGGATCTCGAACAGACGGCCGGCCAGCGGCGAAGCCGTCGCGGCGCTGTCGGCATCACGGAAATCGGCGGTGCCTTCTTGCAGCACTTCCTTGCCGGGCAGGAATTTCAGCGTCGCCGGGTTTGGCGTCGACTCGGTCTGGATGAACATGGCCATCTCCGTGCCCGTTTCGGGCAGCTAGTTTGGAATAATTCTAATTAGGCTTTATCCGCCCGACATTCAAGCGAAAGGCATCGCGGGGAACGGCTGGCTGGTGGAATGTTTTGCTAGCTCGCTGAAACAATTGGAGATGTGTTGAGATTCAGGTCAGGCCGAGCCGAAAATGATGGTTTCCGAGAACCGGAGCGGAGCGTACTTTTGGTACGTGAGCACCGGAAGCGCAGGAAGCCGCCATTTGTAGGCCGGCCTCACCTGAATATCGGCACATCTCAGGCGAGGCTGTCGATCTCCTCGTCCGACAGGTTCTGCGGCACCACAGTCACTGGAATCGGAAAGGCGGCGCCCTTGCCGGCAACCGCGCCGACCAGCGGCCCAGGCCCTTCCTTGCCAGCGCCTGCCGCCAGCACCAGGATGGCGATGTCCTGGTCTTCCTCGATCAGCTTGTGGATCTCTTCGGTCGGCTTGCCTTCGCGCACCACCAGTTCCGGCTCGATGCCGAGCTTCTGGCGCACCTTGTTGGCGTAGCTGTCGAGCGCGGCGCGCGCCGTGGCGGTCGCCTCCTCGCGCATGATCTTCTCGACGCCCAGCCAGTGCTGGAAATCATCCGGCTCGATGACATAGAGCAGCACCAGCACGCCGCCCGTGCTTTGCGCCCGCTTCGAGGCGTAGGCGACGGCGCGCTCGCATTCCGGCGTGTCGTCGATGATCGCCAGGAACTTGCGGCGATGACCGGCTTCGCGGCTGAGGCGTTTGGAGACCATATTCACCCTGCTCGATGGTTTTCGGCCGCAATCTGCCACCGCCACAGCCCGCCCGCAAGCGACCGGCGGCTGTGGCGATGTTGGTGCAGCTTAAAGCGCGTCGCGTTCGACCGGCCTCATGCGACGCGCTTCAGGTTCTTGTTTTATGCATGTCGTTATCGCAAAACCGCTGCACACTTTTGCGCGACATAAATTAGCCTTGCAGCAGGCCGATAATGTCGCGCACGGTCTTCATCGTCGCTTCGGCCAATGTGCCGGCACGCTCGCCGCCATCCCGCAGCACCGCGTCGACATAGGCGCGGTCGCCGGAGATGCGGCGCATCTCGCCGGCGATCGGCGCCAGCTTTTCCACCGCGAGATCGGCCAGCGCCGGCTTGAACACCGAAAACTGCTGGCCGCCGAATTCCTTCAGCACCGCCTCTTTCGATATTTCGGCGAGGCCGGCATAGATGCCGACGAGGTTTTCCGCTTCCGGCCGGCCGGCAAGCCCGTCCAGTTCGCCGGGCAAAGCCTCCGGGTCCGTCTTGGCCTTGCGGATCTTCTTCGAGATGGCGTCGGCATCGTCGGTCAGGTTGATGCGCGACAGGTCCGACGGGTCGGACTTCGACATCTTTTTCGAACCGTCGCGCAGCGACATGATGCGCGCCGCCGGGCCGCCGATGACCGGCTCGGTCAGCGGAAAATAGCCGTTCACCGTCTCTTCGCCCACCTGCATCTCGACGCCGACACCAAGCGCCGCGATACGGTCCGAAAAATCGTTGTTGAATTTCTGCGCAATGTCGCGGGTCAGCTCCAGATGCTGCTTCTGGTCGTCGCCGACCGGCACATGGGTGGCGCGGTAGACGAGGATATCGGCGGCCATCAGGGAGGGGTAGGCGAGCAGGCCGAGCGAGGCGTTCTCGCGGTCCTTGCCGGCCTTGTCCTTGAACTGCGTCATCCTGTTCATCCAGCCAATGCGCGCCACGCAGTTGAAGATCCAGGCAAGCTCGGCGTGCTGCATCACCCGCGACTGGTTGAAGACGATGTGCTTGGTCGGATCGATGCCGGAGGCGAGAAACGCCGCGGTGATCGAACGCGTCTGGTCCTGAAGATCCTCATAGACGAGCTGCGCGGTCAGCGAATGCAGGTCGACGACGCAGTAGATGCAGTCGGAGGTGTCCTGCAGGGCGACGAATTTCTTGATGGCGCCGAGATAATTGCCGAGATGCAGATTGCCGGTTGGCTGGACGCCGGAAAAGACGAGTGGCTTGAAGGCGGGCTGGTTGAGGCCGGTCATGGTGTATCCCTGGCTTGTGGAGGGCCGTTTCGCGCGCGGCGAAAGTCTTGCGACGGCGCGCTTATGGACGAGAGCGAGGAGACGATCAAGAGGGGTGTTGGCTAGGCCGCGCGGGGCTTTGACCGTGGCCGAGCAAGACGCCACAGAAGGCTGTTTGAAGGGGATGGCGCCGACCAGAATCAAAAACCCGCCTTGCGGCGGGGTCGTCGGTGCGAATCAGCACCATACGCAAATTACTAGCATAGCTGCAGGCACAAAGCAAGAACAAAATTGGACCTGACGAATTTTCCGCCTCACGAATCCGGAGATTGCTCCTTGACCGGCTGGGAGCCTTTACGCCCGATATTGCGGCGGATCATGCCGAAATCCGCACCCCCGGTGGCAAACGCAGTGACGAAGTAAAGCAGCGCCCCGCCGGCGACGAGCGCAAGCAGCGTTACCGCCTTGATCACCAGCGGCGAGCCCGAGCCGAGACTTGCGGCGAACCAGTGCTCGGCAAAATAGAGCGCCGCCGCCATCACCGCCGCCGACAGCACCAGCCGCGGGATGCGTTTCATGAGCGGCAAGTCGCGGCCCCAGTGGCCGCGCCGGATCAGCACGGCCAGCAGCATCGCCGCATTGACCCAGCCGGCGACGGCGGAGGCAACGGCAATGCCGGGCGCGCCCATCGTCGGAAACAGCGTCAGTGCCGTCGTAATGTTAACCGCCACCGAGATGGCGGCGAAAATCATCGGCGTGCGCGTGTCCTCGCGGGCGAAATAGCCTGGGGTGAAGGCCTTGATCAGCACGAAGGCCGGCAGACCGAGGCCGAAGATCTCCAGGATTGCCGCGACCGTCGGCGTCGAATTGTTGGCGGCGAAGGCGCCGCGCTCATAGACCAGCCGCACGATCGGCTCGGACATGACCAGCAGGGCGGCCGCCGCCGGCAAGGTCATGAACAGGGTGAACTCGACCGAGCGGTTCTGCAGATTGGCCGCCTCGACCAGATTGCCTGACTTCAGCGCCCGCGACAGTTCCGGCAAAAGCACGATGGCGACGGCGACGCCGACAACGCCCAGCGGCAGCTGGTAAACGCGGTCGGCATAGGCCAGCGACGACACCGCGCTGTCCTGCGCCGACGCGATCGCCGTGCCAATCAGCTGGTTGATCTGGGTGATGCCGCCGGTGATCGCCGCCGGCAGTGCCAGGATCAGCAGCCGCTTGACGCTGGGCGTCATCTTCGGCCGGCGGAAGCCGATCGAAATGCCGGCATGGCGCACCGCCGCCCAGACGATCGCCAGCTGCACCAAGCCGGCCGCCAGTACGCCCCAGGCCAGCCCGAAACCGACGGTGCGGGCGTCCGAACCCTTGTACCAGGCATAGGCAAGCACGGCGATGAGGATGATGTTGAGGAACACCGGCGCCACCGCGGCGGCGAAATAGCGGCGCAGCGAATTCAGCATGCCGGCCATCATGGCGCCGAGCGACATGCAGATCAGGTAAGGGAACATGACGGTCGCCAGTGCCACCGTCATCTCGAATTTTCCGGGCGTGTCGGCAAAGCCCGGCGCCACCAGGTAGCGCACGATCAGCGGCATCGCCAGTTCCATGGCGATGGTCAGCGCCAGAAGCGCGGTGAACAAGACGCCGAACACCTCTTCGGAAAAACGCTTGGCGCCGTCGGTGCCGTGCGTCTCGATCTCTTTGGCGAACAGCGGCACGAAGGCGGCGTTGAAGGCGCCTTCGGCGAACAGCCGGCGAAAGGTGTTGGGAAACTGGAAGGCGGCGTTGAAGGCGTCGGCGATCGGCCCGGTGCCGAGTGCGGCAGCCATCAGCATCTCGCGGCCAAAGCCGAGGGCGCGGCTCATCAGCGTGCCGGAAGCGACCGTGGCGAATTTCTTGACAAGGCTCATGCGCTTGAAGACTGCCTGTGGGATTGGGGCAAATGGAAGGTAACAGTCACTCGGCGGCCGTTTTGGTCTTGCCGCGCTCGGACGCCGTGCCCTCGAGCACCGCGATCAGCCTGTTGCGGATGGTCGCCGTACGCGACGGGCTGTCGATCTTCTGGCCGGTGAGATCGGTGACGTAGAACGTGTCGATGACCTTTTCGCCGAAGGTGGTGATGTGGGCCGAGGCGATGTCGAGCGACAGGTCCGACAACATGCCGGTGATCTCCGACAGAAGGCCCGGCCTGTCCAGTCCTTCGACCTCGATCACCGAGAACCGGTTCGACAGGGTGTTGCGGATCTCGGCGCGTGGCGGGATGCGGAAGACCTTGGCGCCGCGCCGTGGCTTGGTGCGCTTCTCGATCATTTCGGGCAGCCAGCTCTTGCCCGACAGCATGTCCTCGATCAGCCGGCCGACGCGCTCGGCACGGCGACGCTCGTCCTCGTCGCGGTCGAACTCCCTCGAGATCAGGATGGTGTCGAGCGCGCGGCCGTCCGAAGTGGTGAATATCTGCGCGTCGACGATGTTGCCGCCGGCCGCAGCACAGGCGCCGGCAATCACCGAGAGCAGGCGCGGATGGTCCTGCGCCAGCACCGTGATCTCGGTCACCGCCTCGAACTGGTGGGTCTTGACCATGGTGGCGAGCTTCTTGCCGGCGTGATCGGCCTCGCGGATGAATTCGGCATGGCGCAGCTGGTCGGGAAGATCGACCGCCAGCAGATAGTTCTCGTAGTGCTGGCCGACATAACGCTTGCGGGCCTTTTCCGGCCAGTCGGCAAGTGCCTCGGCCAGTTGTTCGCGCGCCGCCGCCGTCCGCTTGGCGCGCGACACCTCCGAAAACCCGCCGGTCAACAAAAGCTCGGTCTCGTAGTAGAGCGTACGCAGCAGCTGGCCTTTCCAACCGTTCCAGACCCCCGGCCCGACGCCACGGATATCGCAGACGGTAAGCACCAAAAGCATCTTCAGCCGTTCGACCGACTGCACGATGGCGGCAAAATCCTCGATCGTCTTGCGGTCGTTGAGATCGCGGGTCTGCGCCGTCATCGACATGACGAGGTGGTTCTCGACCAGCCAGGCGACCGTTTCGGTGTCGGCCGGCGAGAGCCCCATATGCGGGCAGATGCGCCGCGCGATCCTGGCGCCGGCTTGCGAATGGTCCTCAGGCCTGCCCTTGGCGATGTCGTGCAGCAGCACGGCGACATAGAGCGCCTCGCGGCTCTTCTTCAGCCCCGGCATCAGCGCGTGGGAAAGCGGATGCACCTTTTCGCCGTCGCCGCGCTCGATCTCGGCCAGCACGCCGATGCAGCGGATCAAATGCTCGTCCACGGTGTAGTGGTGATACATCGAGAACTGCATCATGGCGACGATCTTGCCGAAGTCCGGGATCAGCTTGGCAAGCAGTCCGGCCTCGTTCATTCGCCGCAGATTGAGCTCGGCGTTGCGGTCCGAGGTCAAGATGTCGAGGAACAGCCGGTTGGCCTCCTCGTCGCGCCTGAGCGCCTTGCCGACGAGGCCGAGAGAGCGGGTCAAAAGCTTCAGCGCATCGGGGTGGAATTCCAGGCCGTGCTTGTCGGCAAACCAAAACAGCCTGAGCAGGTTGACCGGATCGCGCTCGAACACCTCGTCGTCGGCAATGTTGATGCGGTGGTTGTCGACGATGAAATCGGCCGTGCCGGCGAGCTTGCGCTTGCGCCGCGAGAAGGTGAGGAAGATGCGGTTGAAGCCCGGCACATGCTTGGCCTGCTCCTCTTCCAGCGCGGCGCAGAAAATGCGGGTCAGGTCGCCGACATCCTTGGCGACGAGGAAGTAGTGCTTCATGAAGCGCTCGACCGCCGACAGGCCGGGATGGGTGGTGTAGCCGAGCCGCTCAGCGATGTCGCGCTGGATGTCGAAATGCAGCCGCTCCTCCGCCTTGCCGGTGAGGAAATGCATGTGGCAGCGCACCGCCCACAGGAAGTCCTCGGCCTTCTGGAATTCCCTGTATTCGGCGTCGGTAAAGACGCCCTTGTCGACCAGTTCCTCGCCGGTGCGCACCCGGTAGAAATATTTGGCGATCCAGAACAGCGTCTGCAGGTCGCGCAGGCCGCCCTTGCCGTCCTTGACGTTAGGTTCGACCAGGTAACGGCTCTCGCCGGCCTTGGCGTGACGCTCGTCGCGTTCGGCAAGCTTGGCCTGGACATATTCGGGGCCGGTGGTGCGCACCACCTCGTGGTCGAAGCGCTGCAGAAGCTCGTCATAGAGCTTTTGCTCGCCCCACAGGAACCGCGCCTCCAGGATCGAGGTGCGGATGGTGATGTCGGTGCGCGACAGCCTGAGGCACTCGTCGATGTTGCGCGTCGCGTGGCCGACCTTCAGCCCGAGGTCCCACAGCATGTAGAGCATATATTCGACGATCTGCTCGCCCCATGGCGTCTGCTTGTAGGGCAGCAGGAACAGCAGGTCGATGTCGGAGCCCGGCGCCAGCGTGCCGCGGCCATAGCCGCCGACGGCAACGACCGCCATGCGCTCGGCCGACGATGGGTTTTTCACGCGGTAGACATGGGTGGCAGCGAAATCGTAGAGCGCACGGATGATCTCATCCATCAGATGCGACAGCCGGGCGGCGCAGGCGGTGCCGCTGCCGTCGTCCATCAGCATGCGTTCGGCGACAGTGCGCCCGTCGGCGAGCCGGCTTTTGAGCAGCTTGAGGACGCCGCCGCGCGCGGCCTTGCCCGAACCGTCGCCTGCCGTGGCCGCGGTCAGTTCGGTCATCTCGCGGCGCAAGGCTTCGCCGTCGATCAGTTCCTCGAGCTTCAGGGATATTCTTGCCATAAATGCCGTTCGGCCTCGCCGTTTCGGCGGCGTCTATAGCGCGTTTTCGCGGCGCTGGGTATGGGGCGGACGGACGCGTTCTCCGCGGCCGCCGACGGGACGATCGTCTCGTGCCCGCAGCCGGTTCGGTTTGGGCCTGGCCGCGAAAAATCGAAAATCGGCCCTTGACCTTCCAGTTACTGGAAGCACTACCTCCGCTGCAACATCGAAATACAGGGGCTTTCGGCATGACGCATTCCGACCACGATCATCACAGCCATGGCAGCTGCTGCTCGGCAAAGAGCGCCTCGCCTGCCGCGGACGCCGTCGTCCGGGATCCGGTCTGCGGCATGACCGTCGATCCGGCCGCCGGCAAGCCGACCGCCGGGCATGACGGCCATCGCTATCATTTCTGCAGCGAAAGCTGCCGTTCGAAATTCGTCGCCGAACCTGAAAAATATCTGACCGCAACCGATCCCGTCTGCGGCATGAGCGTCGATCGCGCCACGGCCAAGCACTTTTTGCGCCACGAGGGCCAAGGCTTCTATTTCTGCTCCGCCGGCTGCAAGGCGAAGTTCGAGGCCGAGCCGGCAAAATATCTCGGCGACAAGCCGGCGCCGCAGGCGATGCCCAAGGGCACGCAATACACCTGCCCGATGCATCCCGAAATCATCCGCGACAAGCCCGGCTCCTGCCCGATCTGCGGCATGGCGCTGGAGCCGATGGGCGTGCCGACCGGCGACGAGGGGCCTAACCCCGAACTGGTCGATTTCACCAGGCGCTTCTGGGTGAGCGCGGTGCTGTCCGTGCCGTTGCTGGTCATCGCCATGGCACCGATGCTCGGCCTGACATTCCAGGCCTTCATCGACGACCGCGCGAAGGTCTGGCTGGAGCTGGCGCTGGCGAGCCCCGTGGTGCTGTGGGCGGCATTCCCGTTCTTCCACCGCGGCTGGGATTCGATCCTCAATCGCAGCCCCAATATGTGGACGCTGATTTCGCTCGGCGTCGGTGCCGCCTATCTCTACAGTGTCGTCGCCACACTGTTTCCAGGCCTCTTTCCGCACCAGTTCCGCGGCCATGACGGCACCGTGCCGGTCTATTTCGAGGCGGCGGCGGTAATCGTCGCGCTGGTGTTCCTCGGCCAGGTGCTGGAATTGCGTGCCCGCGAGAAAACCGGCTCGGCGATCCGTGCGCTGCTCGACCTGGCGCCGAAGACGGCGCGGCTGATCGGCGCGGACGGTTCCGAAAACGACGTGCCGCTCGATATTGTCAAGGCCGGCGACCGCCTGCGCATCCGCCCAGGTGACGCTGTACCGGTCGACGGCATTGTGCTTGAAGGGCGCTCTTCCGTCGACGAATCGATGATCACGGGCGAGCCGCTGCCGGTCGAAAAGACCGAAGGCGACAACCTCACCGGCGGCACGCTCAACAAGAATGGCTCACTGGTCATGCGCGCCGAAAAGATCGGCGCCGAGACGACACTGGCGCGGATCGTCGAGCTTGTCGCCAAGGCGCAGCGTTCACGCGCGCCGATCCAGGGGTTGGCCGACCGCGTCTCGTTCTACTTCGTCCCGGCCGTCGTGCTGGTCGCGATCATTGCGTTTATCGCCTGGGCGATCGTCGGACCGGAACCCAGCCTGGTGTTTGCCATCGTCGCGGCGGTCTCGGTACTGATTATCGCCTGTCCATGTGCGCTGGGCCTTGCGACCCCAATGTCGATCATGACCGCTACCGGGCGCGGCGCGCATGCCGGCGTGCTGATCAAGGAAGCGGCGGCGCTCGAGCGCTTTGCCTCGGTCGACACGCTGATCGTCGACAAGACGGGAACGCTGACCGAAGGCCGGCCGCGACTGACCGACGTCGTTGCCGTCGAAGGCATGGCGCAAGACGAGTTGCTGGCGCTCGCCGCCGGGCTGGAAAAAGGCTCGGAGCATCCGCTGGCCGAGGCGATCGTTGACGGCGCCCGCGGACGCGGGGTGAAGGTCCCCGACGCGAGCGGTTTCGAGGCTGTCACCGGCAAGGGTGTTTCCGGCACGGTTTCGGGACAGAAGGTGGCGCTTGGCAATGCCGCGATGATGGCCGATCTCGGCATCGATACGGCTTCGGTCCTGGCCAGTGCCGAGGCGCTGCAGTCCGACGGCAAGACCGCGATGTTCGTCGCTGTCGCAGGCAAGCTCGCCGGCCTCGTCGCCGTCGCCGACCCGATCAAGGCGACCACCGCCGAGGCGATCAAGGCGCTGCATGACAGCGGGCTGAAGATCGTCATGGCGACCGGCGACAATGAGCGCACCGCCAAGGCCATCGCCGCCAAGCTCGGCATCGACGCGGTGCATGCCGGGCTTTTGCCCGAACAGAAGAACGCGCTGGTCGAGGAGTTGCGCGCCGGCGGTGCCGGCGTCGCCATGGCCGGCGATGGCGTCAACGATGCGCCGGCACTTGCCGCCGCCGATGTCGGCATCGCCATGGGCACCGGCGCCGATGTTGCGGTCGAAAGTGCGGGGATTACGCTGGTCAAGGGCGATCTCAACGGTATCGTCAGGGCCAGGACGCTGGCCCGCGCGACGATCCGCAACATCCGCCAGAACCTGTTTTTCGCTTTTCTCTACAATGTGCTTGGCGTGCCGGTGGCTGCCGGCGTGCTTTATCCGCTCACCGGCACGCTGTTGTCGCCGATGATTGCGGCGGCGGCGATGAGCCTGTCTTCGGTTTCGGTCATCGCCAACGCATTGCGGCTCAGGACATTGAAACTCTGAGTAAAACTTCCAGATACACCCTGTTCAAAAAAGGAGACGATGAATGACCTTGGCCAAGAAGATCGTGCTGCTGATGATGGCGGCGGGAATGCTGCTTGCTGTTTTCCTCGAAAGCGTTCCTGCACAAGCCGAGGAGATGAAGCACGACATGGGCGCCATGGGCGCGCAGAGCCCCTCGACCGAGGGCTACAAGGCGGCGATGGACAAGATGCATACCGACATGATGGCGATCGAATATTCCGGCAATGCCGATGTCGATTTCGCCCGCGGCATGATCCCGCATCACCAGGCTGCCATCGACATGGCCAAGGTCGAGCTCGCCAATGGCAAGGATCCGGAAATCCGCAAGCTGGCCGAAGCAGTGATAGCCGCGCAGCAAGCCGAGATCAAGCAGATGCAGGACTGGCTCGCTGCCCATCCGGTGAAGTAGGGCTTCACGCTGTCGGGAATCCAGGCGAGAGACTTCACCGGGATTTCTGCTTCACCTGGATTTCCCTTGGCGGCTATGGTGCTATCCGGGCCTCGGACTGGAGCATGCCATGCCATCGACGATACGAACGACCACCCTGCCCTGCGGCGAAGCCGTGCCGGTGCTCGGCCAGGGCACCTGGAAGATGGGCGAAGACGGCCGCCGCCGTACCGACGAGGCCAATGCCCTGAAGCTCGGGCTGGATCTCGGCATGACGCTGATCGACACCGCCGAAATGTATGCCAGCGGCGGTGCCGAGGAGGTGGTGGCGGAGGCCATCGCTGGTCGCCGCGACGAGGTTTTCCTGGTCTCCAAAGTGCTGCCGTCCAATGCCTCGCGCGCCGGCGTGAAACGGGCCTGCGAGAACAGCCTGAGGCATCTCGCCACCGACCGCATCGATCTTTATTTGCTGCATTGGCCGGGCAGCGTGCCCTTGACGGAAACGGTCGAGGCATTCGAAGCGTTGAAGGCAGCCGGCAAGATCCGCCATTGGGGCGTCAGCAATTTCGATACCGGCGAGATGGAAGAGCTGGTCCGATTGCCGGCCGGCGGCAACGTCCAGACCAATCAGGTGCTCTACAATCTGTCGCAGCGCGGCGTCGAGTTCGACCTCGCCCCGTGGAGCCGGCAACGCGGTATGCCGCTGATGGCCTATTCGCCGGTCGATCAGGGGGTATTGGCGCGCAATGCCAGGTTAGATGCCATCGCCGCTCGCCACGGTGCGACGCCGGCGCAGATCGCGCTTGCCTGGGTGATGGCGCAGGACGGGGTGATCGCGATTCCCAAAGCTAGCCGCCCGGAGCATATCCGGCAGAATGTCGCGGCGTTGGACATCGAGCTCACGAGCGAAGATTTCGCCGAAATTGACCGCGCCTTCCCACCGCCGAGGCGGAAGTCGGGCCTGGCGATGATTTGAGGGGGTGGGGCGGAAGGCAAGCCAAAGCAGCGTTCCGTCACACCCCCCTCTGTCCTGCCGGACATCTCCCCCTCAAGGGGGGAGATTGGATCTCGCATCGGCTTTCGCCAACTTCGAACGTCGAAGGAAAAAGCGCTGTCAGCGAAACTGCCAATCTCCCCCCTTGAGGGGGAGATGTCCGGCAGGACAGAGGAGGGCGCCGTAGAGCGCTATCGGACGAGCACTACTTCCCCACCATCCCCTTCAGCCGGTACAGCGCTTCCAGCGCCTCGCGTGGCGTCATCTCGTCGGGATTGATCTCCGCTAGCGCTTCACCCAGCCCATCACTCCTGGCCGGCTTCGACGCTTCCCGCTTCGCCGCCACGGAAAACAGCGGCAGGTCGTCGACCAGACGGTTGGCCTTGCCCGAGACCTCGCCGGCTTCAAGCTGGTGCAGCACTTCTTTGGCCCGGCCGACGACGGCTTCCGGCAAGCCGGCAAGCCGCGCTACCTGGACGCCGTAGGAACGGTCGGCGGCACCCTTGCCGACCTCGTGCAGGAAGACCACGTCGCCCTCCCATTCCTTGACCCGCATGGTGACGTTGGAGAGCCGCGGCAGTTTTCCGGCGAGCGCCGTCATCTCGTGGAAATGCGTGGCGAAGATCGCCCGGCAGCGGTTCTTCTCGTGCAAATATTCGACCGCCGCCCAGGCGATCGAGAGGCCGTCGAAAGTGGCGGTGCCGCGGCCGATCTCGTCGAGGATGACCAGTGCGCGTTCGCCGGCCTGGTTGAGGATCGCCGCTGTCTCGACCATCTCGACCATGAAGGTCGAGCGGCCGCGCGCCAGATCGTCGGAGGCGCCGACCCGCGAAAACAGCCGGTCGACGACGCCGATATGGGCTGATGCCGCCGGCACGAAGGAGCCGGTCTGGGCAAGGATGGCGATCAGCGCGTTTTGCCTGAGAAAGGTCGACTTGCCGCCCATATTGGGGCCGGTCAGCAGCCAGATCGCGCCGGCCTTGGCATCGCCTTGCGGCGACAGATCGCAATCATTGGCGACGAACGGGCCTTCGCCGGAACGCCGCAGTGCCTGTTCGACCACCGGATGGCGTCCGCCCGAAATCTCGAAGGCAAGGCTCGCATCGACCAGCGGCCGGCACCAGGCCTCGCTTTCGGAAAGCAAGGCAAGGGCTGCCGAAACGTCGAGCGCGGCGAGCGCTTCGGCGCCGGCGCGGATCCTGTCGGCCTGGCCGACGACTTCCGCCGTCAGCGCCTCGAAAGCGGCAAGCTCGATCGCCAGCGCCCGGTCGGCGGCATTGGCGATCTTCGATTCCAGCTCGGCGAGTTCCGTGGTGGTGAAGCGCATGGCGTTGGCCATGGTCTGGCGGTGGATGAAGCGCGCCTTGGCGCCGTCGCTGCCGGTCATCAGCGCATGGTGGTTGGCGGTGACTTCGATGTAGTATCCCAGCACATTGTTGTGCCTGATCTTCAGCGAGCGGATGCCGGTCTCGTCGATCAGCGAGCGCTCCAGCCCGGCGATCACTTTTCGCGACTCGTCGCGCAGTGCCCGCATCTCATCGAGTTCGGCGTGGTAACCGGAACGGACGAAGCCGCCGTCGCGCTTGAGCAGCGGCAGCTCGTCGCTGAGCGCCTGTGCCAGATGCGTCGCCAGCGCGCCGGGCAGTGCCTTGATGGCCGCTAGCGCCGCCGCCAGTTCGGCGGGCAAGGCGGTTTGCCCGAACAGTCCGGCGATGGCGCCGGCCGCTTCGAAACCGGCGCGCAGCGCGCCGAGATCGCGCGGACCCCCGCGGTTGAGCGCCAGCCTGGACAGCGCGCGCGGCATGTCGGCGACGCTCTTCAGGCTGGCCCGCACCGCCTGGCAGAGGCGCGTCTCGGAGCGGAAGAACGACACCGAATCCAGCCTTGCAGCGATTGCCGCCGGGTCGGTCAGCGGCGCCATCAGCCGGTCAGCGAGCAGCCTTGCGCCGCCACCGGTCACCGTGCGGTCGATCGCCTTGAACAGCGACCCCTCGCGGCTGCCGGACAGCGTGCGCAGCAGCTCCAGATTGGCGCGCGTCGCCGGGTCGATGAACAGTGTCGATCCCTGCTCCTCGCGCTCCGGCCGCGACAGCGGCGGCCGCTCCGCTTTCTGCGTCTTCTCGACATACGCGATGACGCCTGAGATCGCCGACAGCTCGGCGCGCGAAAACGAGCCGAAACTGTCAGGCGTCGCCACCTCGAAGAAGCGGGCGATGCGGCCGGCGGCCGAAGCCGAATCGAACAGCGACGGCGGCTGCGGGCTGGCGACGCGGCCGAGCACGTCGAACACCGGTTTCAGCTCCGGGTCGTAAAACACCGGTTCGGCGACGATCAGCTCGCGCGGATCGACACGGAAGACGTCGGCGAGCAGCCGGTCGACGGTGGTTTCAGCGACGCGGAAGACACCGGTCGAGATCTCGATCCAGGCCAACGCGAAGGAATGCTCGGCGCCGCCCTTGACCCGTCCCAGCGCCATCAGAAAACTCGATTCCGACGGCGCCAGCAGTTTGTCCTCGGTGATGGTGCCTGGCGTCACCAGCCGCACAACATCGCGGCGCACCACCGATTTGCCGCCGCGCTTCCTGGCCTCGGCTGGATCCTCGATCTGCTCGCAGACGGCGACGCGGAACCCCTGGCCGATCAGCTTCTGCAAATAATCGTCGGGGGCGTGCACCGGCACGCCGCACATCGGGATGTCGAGCCCCTGGTGCTTGCCGCGCTTGGTCAGCACGATGCCGAGCGCCCGGCTTGCCTTCTCGGCATCGTCGAAGAACAGCTCGTAGAAATCGCCCATGCGGTAGAACAGCAGCGAATCCGGGTTCGCCGCCTTGATCTCGATGTACTGCTCCATCATCGGCGTCGCCGGCGCGAAGGCCGGCGTGGCGTTGTCGCTTCGAATGGGCGTCTCGTCGTTCAAAAAGCTGCTTCCAAAATTTTCCAAGCCATGCTTGGCGGTTTACAGCGGCGAAGTGTAGCCTTAATCCCGAACCTTCCACAAAAGAAAGCATGCGCACCCATCTCAAGCGGTGCCGTACGGGCGAGGAAACCAAGAGTACCATGGCCAAGAAAACCGAAAGCAACGGGCCCTCAGTCAGCGCCCAGGAGGCGCTGGAATTCCACGCCATGGGCCGTCCGGGCAAGCTGGAGATCGTCGCCACAAAACCGATGGCGACGCAGCGCGATCTCAGCCTCGCCTATTCGCCGGGCGTCGCGGTGCCGGTTCTCGCCATCGCCGAGGACCCGAGCCGCGCCTTCGACTACACGGTTCGCGGCAACATGGTCGCCGTCATCTCCAACGGCACCGCTATCCTCGGCCTCGGCAATCTCGGCGCGCTGGCCTCGAAGCCGGTGATGGAAGGCAAGGCGGTGCTGTTCAAGCGCTTCGCCGATGTCGATTCCATCGACCTCGAGGTCGACACCGAGGATGCCGACGAATTCATCAACTGCGTGCGCTTTCTCGGCCCCTCCTTCGGCGGCATCAACCTCGAGGACATCAAGGCACCGGAATGCTTCATCATCGAGCAGCGGCTGCGCGAATTGATGGACATACCGGTGTTCCATGACGACCAGCACGGCACCGCCATCATCTCGGCCGCCGGGCTGATTAACGCGCTGGAAATCACCGGCCGCGACATGAAGACCACGAAAATGGTCTGCAATGGCGCCGGTGCTGCTGGCATCGCCTGCATCGAATTGATGAAGGCGATGGGCTTTGCGCCTGAGAATATCATCCTTTGCGACACCAAAGGCGTCGTCTTCCAGGGCCGCACCGAAGGCATGAACCAGTGGAAATCGGCGCATGCCGTCAAAACCGGCGCGCGCTCGCTGGCCGAGGCGCTGGACGGCGCCGACGTGTTCCTCGGCCTCTCGGCCAAGGGCACGCTGACCACCAGGATGGTGCAGTCGATGGCCAAGAACCCGATCATCTTCGCCATGGCCAATCCCGACCCCGAGATCACACCGGAGGAGGTCGCCGAGATCCGCACCGACGCCATCATGGCGACGGGGCGGTCCGACTATCCCAACCAGGTCAACAACGTGCTTGGCTTCCCCTACATCTTTCGCGGCGCACTGGATGTGCGGGCGACCACCATCAATGACGACATGAAGATCGCCGCCGCCCGGGCGCTGGCGGAGCTGGCGCGCCAGGACGTGCCCGACGACGTCGCCGCCGCCTATCAGGGCAACCGGCCGAAATTCGGCCCCAACTACATCATCCCGGTGCCGTTCGACCCGCGGCTGATCTCGGCGATCCCGATCGCGGTCGCCAAGGCGGCGATGGACTCCGGCGTCGCGCGCAAGCCGATCCTCGATCTCGACCGCTACGCGCAGGAGCTTTCCGCCCGCCGCGACCCGATCGCCTCGACGCTGCAGCGCATCTACGACCGCGTGCGCCGCCAGCCCAAGCGCATCGTCTTTGCCGAGGGCGAGGAGGAGCAGGTGATGCGCGCCGCCGTCTCTTATGTGAACCAGCGGCTCGGCACCGCCATCCTGCTCGGCCGCGACGACATCATCAAGGAAAACGCCCGGAATGCCGGCATCGACCTCGGCAAGCAAGGCATCGAGATCATCAATGCGCGGCTGTCGCGGCGCAACTCCGTCTACACCGATTATCTCTACGAGCGCATGCAGCGCAAAGGCTTCCTGTTCCGCGACTGCCAGCGGCTGATCAACAACGACCGCAACCATTTCGCCGCCTGCATGGTGGCGCTGGGCGATGCCGACGGCATCGTCACCGGCGTTACCCGCAACTATTCGACGGCGCTCGACGACATCCGCCGCGTCATCGACGCAAGGCCCGGCCATTGCGTCATCGGCGTGTCGATCGTGCTGGCGCGGGGTCGCACCGTGCTTGTCGCCGACACCGCCGTGCACGACATGCCGAACGCTGAACAGATCGCCGACATCGCCGAGGAGGCCGCCGGCTTCGCCCGCCGCATGGGCTACGAGCCGAGGCTCGCTATGCTCGCCTATTCGACCTTCGGCCATCCGCAGGGCGAGCGCTCCGAGCGCGTCCAGGAAGCGGTGCGCATCCTCGACAAGCGCCGCGTCGATTTCGAGTATGACGGCGAAATGGCCGCCGACGTGGCGCTCAACGCCCGCGCCATGGCGCAGTATCCGTTCATCAGGCTGACCGGCCCCGCCAATGTGCTGATCATGCCGGCGTTCCACTCGGCCTCGATCTCGACCAAGATGCTGCAGGAGCTCGGCGGCTCGACCGTCATCGGCCCGCTGCTGGTCGGCCTGAACAAGCCGGTTCAGATCGTCTCGCTGAATGCCAAGGATTCAGACATCGTCAACATGGCGGCGATCGCGGCGTATAGCGCGGGGGCTTGAGGAGCGGTTCGCAAAACGGACGCTTGGATGTTGAGCGCTCGACCTGAGAAAATAGTCGGCGTAGCCTTTAGTTATATGTCTCGTTGAAAGGCAGTTGAATGGCTAAGAGTAAGCCAGTCATATTAAACGGTCATCATTTTTCGAAGCGACAAGATGCAATTACCCATTTTCGTTCGATGCTATCGAGATATCCTGCAAACAGCGTCGTTTCTGATGTAGACGCTGCAGATCTTGAAGCGCTTCTCATGCGACACCCAGAGTGCACGGAGAAGGTCGGGAACGGAATTCACCATTTTGAAGTCATTGATGCCGATTATGGCACGACTTGCTTCTGCGTAATCAGAAATAACGGCAGTAGAGTACGTTTTTCATACATCACTTGCGTGAATACAGAGCCATCTCATCAAATTGGCGACCTCGCCTAAAGGCATTGAGATTTTGGCGAAATCCGAGGTCACCTAGCAAAACACGTTGCTCTTTCGACTGCACAGCTTGCGTTCGCGACCGGGGCAGTTCAAGCTTCATAGGGATGAGTCTCAACACCTATTGTCATTGGTAAGCTTTTTGGACAAGCAGTTAGAGGAGGAGGAAGATAAGGCGCGGCTCGATCAAATGATTGCGTCGATGTCCAACGATTTCAGCCACTTAAAGGCTCTCATAAAAACCCTAGAACATACAATCCAATGCACCGACAAAAATGTTCAGATTCGAGCCCACTATCTTCCTTTTAGGAACGGAAAGCCGTGTACAGGAGAATTGCTCGATAACATTAGAGGTTACATTTGCAATTTTGCTATGAGCCGCTCGGAGATCGACCTGGTTCACAAAAGCGCTGCGACGTTCTCCCCTCAACAAATGATGATTGCTTATAATAAACTGAGAGATGATGCGGCAGACTTATTTATAAAAGCGCAAAAATCCACAAGCCGCAATGGCGAATGTGGCGAGCTAATTTTGTATCTATTGATAGAATGGATACTCGAAGCGCCCCAAATTCTGGCCAAAATGTCGCTTAAGACCAGCGGGCAAATGCCGGTCCATGGGTCAGACGGAATACATGTAAAATACGATCCCGCTACTGACGGTCTAATCTTTTTTTGGGGCGAGGCGAAGTTTCATGCAACGATATCAGGAGCTATGAGCAGCGCGGTTACGTCAATATCCAGTACACTTAAATATGACAAACTGAAAGAAGACATAAATCTTGTCAGACGTTACATCAGTTTCTCAGGGTTGTCTCCTGGAGATCAAACTAAAGTGGTCGAATTTCTTGATCCGCTCAGCCAACAGTATCAGAAGAAGACGGACGCCTCTGCGTGTTTAATCGGTTTCGATTTCGACGGATTTGCGAAGCTAAAAGACTGCGATTCGGCGACATTAGAGCTGCGATTTAGGGAACTGTTGGAGGAGGCTTTGAAATCCGCCGCTGCAAGCCTCGCCTCGAACCTAGAGGCGGCAGGCATTTCACATCATCGAATGGAGGTGTTCTTTATACCAGTGCCTTCCGTTGAGGATTTGAGGATTGAATTCCAGAACCGTATTGGTTGGAAATCGTGATTGGCGCACTGATAGATAAAGTCTGGCAAAATCCGGTGCTAGCACAGGCTCTCGGTGCATTGGAGCAGAACTGGCTCGTGCAGACGCTTCATTTGGAACGGTCTCCGCCTGTTGCGATAAGCAAGGCCGATGCCTGCCGGTATATCGAGGCGGCAGCAATTTTGGCTTGCTCTGAGTTGGCCGCTCAGAGATTGGCTGCTTATAGAATTGCAACCTACACTTACGATCTATTTCGAGGTGAGATCGACGGCCTCGAAGCGTCTGTGAGGGCTGTCTTAACTCGGCTTGGTAATTTTCCAAGCCTTGCGACCGAGCCGGGGATCAATTCGGCCTTATCCAAGGCCTCTTGGGCGATTGCTGAGGAGGAAGTCGTTAGGCGGGCAGCAAATGAGGTAGAAATAGCCGGAGCGGCAGTAGCTTTAACAGATTTTCAGGTGACCCTTTGGCGTGCTTTGTCCACCGGAGAATCTATCGCTATTTCTGCGCCAACCTCCACCGGAAAATCCTTTATACTTCAGGCCTTCATTGCTCAGAGCTTGACAAAGCGGCCTTTATTTTCTGCGTGTTACATCGTCCCTACGAGAGCTCTGATAACGCAGGTTCACGGGGATCTTTCTGATGCGCTGGCAGCGGCAGGCCTGTCAGATGTTGAAGTTGTTACCGTTCCGCTGGAGGAAGGCGATCCGCTCCCTGAAAAGGCTGTCTATGTGCTCACCCAAGAGCGCCTTCAACTGCTCTTACTAAACCATCCGACCAAGAACGTGGATTTCCTGGTAATTGATGAGGCCCATTCGGTGCAGGACGGGGATAGAGGAATAATACTGCAATCCGCAATCGACGATATCCTTATTCGCGGTCCATCCGTTCAGCTCCTGTTTGCGAGCCCGACTGTATCAAATCTTAACGTTTTTTCTGGGATGACCGGCCGAAAGGACGTTTCCATTCAAGCCACCGAGCAGGTCACAGTTTCTCAGAATTTCATCAATATGACGGTCACTTCACCAAAGCTTGGCCGGGTGAAGGTCTATTCGCAATCCGCCAGCGGGGGTGCTGAGGTTGGCGCCGCGGAAATTGGGCAGCAACTTTCCTCTCGTGTTGAGTGCTTGGTTCATATCGCGCAGAAATTTGGTGCGGATAAGCAGTCTATCGTCTACGCGAATGGCCAGGCTGATGCTGAAAAGATAGCCTTTCAGATATCCGATCTCCGTTCCGAGAGTACGCCGGACGGGCAGTCAGGAGACTTGGATGCGCTGGCCGAGTTAGCTAAAGAGGCTGTCCACCCTAAGTATATCCTGGCGCTCACAGTGAAAAACGGCGTTGCATTTCACTATGGAAACATACCAACTGTACTGAGAAACGCCATAGAACAATCTTTTATAAGTGGAGCGCTGAGGTATATCGTATGCACAAGTACGTTATTGTCGGGCGTCAATCTTCCGGCGAGAAACCTCTTTATGTGCTTGCCACAGCGCATGAAGGGAGTTGCGCTGGAATCCGTGGATTTTTGGAACCTGGCTGGGAGGGCAGGTAGGTTACGTCGCGAGTTCCAGGGCAATATTTATTTAATTGACTACGACAAATGGACACACCAGCCGCTTGCCGCACCTAAATGAGCAAAAATTGTGCCAGCAATTGAACATACCATTCATACGCGCACTAACGATTTGGATGCCGTGATTCAAGATAGTCAGTTCTTGATGCCGGGCACTTCAGATGCAGGGCTTGAGACAATTTTTGTCAAGCTTCTTGCTGACTACAAGCGCGGTCGTATTGGAGTAACTCTGGATCGGGCCAATGTTGCCCGTGACGCTCCCCTAAGGGAGCAACTGGAGAACTCTCTCGCCATAGCAGATCAGCTTGTGCCGCTTTCAGCTGACGTTATTGCCGCTTCGCCTACAATCTCAGCTCATCGACAACAGCGGTTATACGACAGCTTTGTTGGAATAATTGATGGAGGAGGGGAACTCGCCGCGCGAGAATTATTATTAAAGCATCCGAGAGAGACGAAAGCTTTCGATTCCTACGTGGCTGCGCTGGCGCTATGTCATGGGACACTTCTGCGAAGGACCGGAAGTATTAAACAGAATAGGTTCTTTGCGTTGATGCTCCTTAAATGGATGCAGGGCATGTCGATTTCCGAATTAGTCGACGGTCGTACGAGCTTTTATCCAAATGAGAAGATCGATACCACGATACGCAGTACGCTCGATTTGGTAGAGCAGGAGCTCCGCTTTAACTATGTGCGTGCTTTTGGCTGCTACAACGCGCTTCTCAGTGAGGCGCTTAAAGTTAGCGGGCACGGTGAACTGTGTAAGAGCATGCCGTCAATCGCGCTCTACCTAGAAATTGGTGCTTCGGATAAAACTATGATTAGTTTTATTGCGCTTGGGTTATCTCGTCTGGCAGCCAAAAACCTGACCAATATTTGTCCGATCAAGACGCTGGATGTCAAGAACGCGCGGGCTTGGCTTTCCCGCCAGGATTTGGAGATATTGGGCTTTTCAACTTACATTCGTAGTGAAGTCAATTTGGCTTTGAAGCGCTCTTCCGTGACAGGTTGAGCTGGCCGCTGGCCAGCAGGTCCTGCGGCATGATGTTGTCGACCGGCGCCACGCTGGCGCGAGCCTACCCCCTTTCGATGGCGCGTGGATGGCTCTGTGCCTAGTATAGGCCCTCGCGCCTACCGCCCCGTTGACAGGTGAAGGGCGCTAAATCAACCCCGCCTGCTCGGCCTCGCGGCGCAGATTCTGGCGTGGCCTTGGGCCGATCTGCTGGATGACCAGCCCGGCGGCCAGCGAGCCGAGATCACCGCACTGCTTCAGGCCGCGGCCTTGCGTGTAGCCGTAGAGGAAGCCGGCGGCGTAGAGGTCGCCGGCGCCTGTCGTGTCGACCAGCTCGCGGATCCTGGTCGCCTCGATGGTGACGGTCTCGTGGCCGCGGACGATGACCGAGCCCTTTTCCGAACGGGTGACAATGGCGATCTTGCAGTCCCTGCGGATCTGCGCCAGCGCCTCGTCGAAGGACGCGGTCTGGTAGAGCGACTTGATCTCGTGGCTGTTGGCAAAGACGATATCCACGGTGCCGGAGCGCATCAGGTCGAGGAATTCGTCGCGGTAACGGTCGACGCAGAACGAGTCCGACAATGTCATCGATACTTCGCGCCCGGCGGCATGGGCGAACTTCGCCGTCTGCCGGAACGCTTCCTTGGCGCGCGGCGGGTCCCACAGATAGCCCTCGAAATAGGTGACGGCGGCGCCCGACGCCTTGTCGGCCTCAACATCCTCCGGGCCGAGCTCGACGCAGGCGCCGAGATAGGTGTTCATCGAGCGCTCGCCGTCCGGCGTGACGAAGATCATCGAGCGCGCCGTCGGCGGTTCGCCATCGAGCGGCCTGGTGTCGAAGGCGACGCCCTGGGCATGCATGTCATGCGCGTAGATTTTGCCGAGCGCGTCGTTGGAGACCTTGCCGAAGAAAGCGGCGCGACCGCCGAAGGAGGCGACGCCCGCCGCCGTGTTGCCGGCGCTGCCGCCCGAGGCTTCAATGGCCGGGCCCATGCGGCTGTAGAGCAGTTCGGCGCGCCGCGGGTCGATCAAATTCATCGCGCCCTTGATGATGCCGTTGGTCTCCAGGAACGCCTCATCGCACTGGGCGATGATGTCGACGATGGCATTTCCGATACAAAGCACGTCATAGTCCGGCATCAATTCATGTCTCCGCCAAAAACCCACCGGCTTTCTGCCATGCCGGGCGCGGGCGGGTCTAGCGGTTTGATGCGGCTTTGCCTAGTCGACAATGCGGCGATCCGACGAATGTCAGCATAGCCACCATCGTTGGATGGCGGCCGAAGCATTTCTCGCGTGCCTGGCTTACAAGCATGGCTGAGATGAGCGATGCCCAGAGGTCCCCGCCGGCCATGTCTATGAAAACCGACACGAGGATCGAGCTGGTGCTGCTCGTCGTGTTGGCAGTGCTCTGGGGTGCATCCTACAGCTTCATCAAGATCGGCGTTGCGACGATCCCGCCGGTGACGCTGATCGCCGCGCGAACCCTGATCGCGGGTGGCATCCTGCTTGCCCTGATCCGCTGGCGCGGGCTGACCTTGCCGGGTGATGCCACAAGCTGGCGCCGGTTTGCATTCCAGGCATGCCTCAACAGCGTCGTGCCGTTCACGCTGATCGCTTGGGCCGAGCGCTCGCTGGATGCCGGGCTGGCCACGATCCTCAATGCGACCTCGCCGATCTTTACCTTCTTGCTGACCGCCCTCATCACCCCCCACGAACCGTCGACCATGCTCAAGCTGTTTGGCGTCGCGGCGGGAATAGCCGGAATATGCCTCGTTGTCGGCGCCCCGGCGCTTGGCGGCCTCGGACAGCAATTGTTACCGCAACTTGCCGTGATCGCGGCGACGATCTGCTATGCCGGCGCGGCCGTTTTCGGCCGCGGCTTCAGGGGGCTCGACCCGATGGTGCCGGCCGCCGGTTCGATGCTCTGCGGCGCCGCGATGCTGATCCCCTTGAGCCTTGCGTTCGACCAGCCATGGACCTTGGCGCCGTCGACAGCTTCGATCCTTGCGCTGCTCGGGCTTTCGGTGTTTTCAACCGCGCTGGCCTTTTGCATCTATTTCCGTCTCCTCCACACGCTGGGCTCCGTCGGCACCACCTCGCAAGCCTATCTGCGGGTGCCGATCGGCGTTGCTATCGGAGCCGTGTTCCTTGGCGAAAGCCTTGGTCCGAGCGCGTGGTGGGGAATGGCCCTGGTCGTCGTCGGCGTGGCGGCGATGACCATTCCCCAGGCGAAGGTCGCGCGCTAGGGCGCTTGCAGCCTACGCTGTCTCCGCCTATTCGGAGATATCAGCCACGGGCATGTTTGACATGGAATTGGAAACGCCGTGATCCTCGACGCCGCCCGCGCCGCCTTGAGCCGGCTGTTCTCGCCCGAATTCCGTTCCGTGTTCGTGAAGACGCTGGGGCTGACCTTGCTGACGCTGGCGGCACTTTGGTTCGGGATCAGGGGCCTGTTCGACTGGCTGGCCTGGCCATGGATCGATGCATGGCTGCCCAGCCTGCCCTCCTGGGCCGGATGGCTGGGCGCCGTCGTCGCCGGCATCGGCCTTGCGCTGGGCTTGGCGCTGCTCATCGCGCCGGTGACGGCGATCATCGCTGGCCTGTTCCTCGACGACGTCGCCGAAGTCGTCGAGCGCACCGACTATCCCAACGATCCGCCCGGCCGCGTCGTGCCGGCGCTGCGCTCGCTGGTGCTGGCGATCAGGTTCTTCGGCGTCGTCATCCTCGGCAACATCGTCGCCCTGCTGCTTCTGCTGGTGCCAGGCATCAATATCGCCGCTTTCTTCGTCGTCAACGGTTATCTGCTCGGGCGCGAGTTCTTCGAGTTCGCCGCCATGCGTTTTCGCCCGGAGGCCGAGGCCAAGGCGCTGCGCAGGAAGCACGCGGTCACCGTGTTCCTGGCCGGGCTGGTTGTCGCCGCCTTCCTCGCCGTGCCGCTGCTCAACCTTCTGACGCCGCTGTTCGCCGCCGCCATGATGGTGCACCTGCACAAGGCGATCTCGGCGCGGGATGATGCTTAGCGCAGCAGAAAGCCGCGCCCCAGTTCGTCGTCGTCCTCGACAATGAATTCGGCCCGCCCTGAGTAGTAAGCGCGGCCGCCGACGCGGGCGATGACGGCGTCATGCGGCCCGGCTTTGGCCGTGCGTACGACCGCGCCGGAAAAGCGCGAGCCGGCGATGCTCTCGAACAGCCGTGTCCGGCCAATCTCGATCTGGCCCTTGGCGTGCATGGCCGCCAGCCGCGCGGTGACGCCCGAGCCGGTCGGCGAACGGTCGACCTCGGCTTCGGCGAAAACGCAGATGTTTTTGGTCGGCGTATCGGAGATCGCATCCTGTCCGTCGGTCAGGATGGTGCCGTAGAGAAAGGCGAGATCGGCATGGTCGGGATGCGACAGCGGCAATTCGGCCTTGAGCTTATTGGTCAGCGCCGTCGCTGCATCGACGAAATCGCGCACCCGGTTCCTGCCGAATTCCAGCCCGAACTGGCGGCAGTCGGCCAGCGCATAGAAGGCGCCGCCATAGGCGATGTCGAAGCCGACTGCGCCGTAGCCCGGCAGCTCGATCCGCTGGTCGCGGGCAAACAGAAACGCCGGCACGCTTTCGAATGACACCGCACCGGCCTTGCCATCCCTTACCTCGACCGCAGCCGAAATCAGCCCGCATGGCGCCTCGATATTGACCGTCGTCATCGGCTCGCGTGGCGCCACCAGCCGCTCGTCGACGGCATAGCGGCCGAGCGCGACGATGGCGTGGCCGCACATCGTCGAATAGCCTTCATTGTGCATGAACAGCACCGCGAGGTCGGCGCCCGGCAGGTCAGGCTCCACCAGCAGCGCGCCATACATGTCGTAATGGCCGCGCGGCTCGAACATCAGGATCTTTCTGAGATGATCGAGATGGTCGCGCACATAGGCACGCCTTTCGAGAATCGTGCCCTTGGGAATGTCGGGGTAGCCGCCGGTGACGATCCGCAGTGGCTCGCCGCCGGTGTGCATGTCGACGACGGTGAGCGTCATTCGCCGGGGCCTACCTAGGCTGAAGATTTGGCAAACAGCGCCTGCAGCTTGCCGAACGGCATGGCGGCGCGGGTGAAGCCGAACGTGCCGTCCTGCTGGATCTCGCGCGCCGCGGTCTCCAGCATGCCGAAGGCGAAATTGGTGAGCCATGGGCCGAGCGAGACGCGCTTTACCCCCGCCATGGCCAGGTCGGCGATGGTGAAGCCAGGCCTGGCCATGACGTTGACCGGCTTGGTCAGCGCCGAGCAGACGGTCCGCACCGTCTCGATGTCGCTCAGCCCTGGTGCATAGAGCACGTCGGCGCCGGCCTTCTCGAACGCCTGCAGCCGCTTGATCGTATCGTCGAGGTCGGGCTTGCCCCACAGGAAATTCTCGGCCCGCGCGGTGAAGACGAAATCGCATTTCAGCGCCCGTGCCGCTTCCGCCGCCGCCGCGACGCGCTCGACGGCATGCGAAAAATCATAGATCGGCTTGTCCGGCTCGCCGGTATGGTCCTCGATCGAGCAGCCGGCAAGGCCAGCGGCCTCGGCGGCGAAGATCGTCTCGCCGGCGCTTGTCGCGCTGTCGCCCTTGCCCTTTTCGAGGTCCGCCGAAACCGGCAGCCCGGTCGCCGCCGACACTTCACGGCAATGATGGATCATCGCCTCGAACGTCACCGCGCCATCGGGCAGGCCGCGCGAAAAGGCAAAACCGGCGCTGGTCGTCGCCAGCGCCTTGAAGCCGAACGAGGCCAAAAGCTTGGTCGTGCCGACGTCCCAGGAATTGGCCATGACGAAGATCGAGGCATGCAGGTCGCGAAAAATCTTGCCCTTATCCATGGATGCTCCCCTCCAGTGCAGAATGTGAGGCAAATTCTAGCCCGGCGGAACGCGCCGGGCAAACAAATGCGGTTGGCTCAGAAGCGTTTGGCGTTCTCATCTGCCAATCGGTCCAGCGCGTCGGAATCCTTGACGTAGTGCGAAGCGTTTTTGTCCCAATGATAGGTGACGGAAATGTCGCGCGAAGACGCCGCTGGCGGCTGCTGGCCGTCGCAGCTTTCTTCGCCCGGCACCGTCGCGTCGGTCACCGTAACCTTGATGGCTGCATAGGGCTGGCCGTCGGCAATCGCCTGGAACGCCGCATTCTGGGTCCTTCGGTTGGTGCAGAGGTTTTCGTCGAACGTATAGATCATGTCGATCAACTCGAACCTGTCGCTGCGGACCATGATCAGCGGCGTGATCCCATAGCCCTGACTCGAATTGAAATGCATGCTCATGCTGATGATGGCGTCGTCACCAGGCCCGATCGGCAGCTTGCCCGGATCGCGAAGATAGGTGATGCGGTCGACAGCGACATTGACCGCGTCGAGCAGGGCCGGCTTGCCGGTGATGTCGTAGAGTGCCAGCACGGCATAGCCCTCGGCACTGTCAGGCGAGTCGCCGAGATCGAACAGCATGGTCAGCCGCTCCTTGCCGCCGGCCTTGATGCCGAGCACGCCGGCGTTGGAAAGACCCGACGTCGCCGGCGGCGAGCCGTCGTAGTCCGGACCAGCGATGTGGCGCATCTCGATCGGCATCGAACCCCGGAAAAAGCCGTCCTTGTCCGCGGCCAGATCGGGAATGACCATCCTGGCGAGATCGAGATAGGTGACATCGCCGTGGCCAGGGACGGCGCTGCCGAGCTCCGGCAAGCTGACGGCCTCCGCTCTGCCCGTCCAAAGACAAGGCAGCAGCAGGCAGGCAAAGATGAAACGAAGCAGGGAGAAGGTCATGCGCGCGCTCGTTATGTCGGGCGCGCGCAAGCTAGAGCATTTTGCGGCCAAGGGGAAACACCTGGCGTTGCCTCACTATGTTGGCTTGGCTTCGGTCGCCAGGGTCTGCTGGAAAACCGGCACCAGGTGATCCATGGCGGCTGCGAGCCACGCGCCGAGTTCGTCGGGCAGAGTGTCGTGGATCCAGACCAGGCGGCTCCGGCCCTCGCCCTCGGCAAAGACCTGCATGGAAGTGTTATCGTGGGTGACCTCGTCGCCGAGCCATCCCCACACGATCCGCCGGCTCTGCTCGTCGCGAGCGATGAGCCGCTCTCGCACAATCTTGCCGTCGGCGAACATAAGGGCCCGCACGTCGCCCTCCTCCACCCGGCAGTCGACGAAAACGCCTGGGGCTATCCGTTGGGCGCCGCCGGCGAAGTCGCCGACTGTCGCCCATACGCTTTCCGGTGGAGCATCTACGATGATTTCCCTGACTATCGAAGCCATGTTTCGCCTTCCTTCGTTAACAGGTAGACCTGTCTGTCTACATGTGTAGATATACAGACCTGTCTGCTATACAGTCAAGGCATGTCCACAGCCCGAATCAACGATCGCCCCGAAAGCCTTGCGCGCCGCCGCATCCTCGATACGGCGACCGCGCTGTTTTGTCTGGAGGGGGTCCGTGCAGTCGGCATCGACCGCATTATCGCCGAAGCCGGCGTTGCCAAGGCGACGTTCTATCATCACTTCGCGGCCAAGGACGACCTCGTCCGCGCCTACATCGAGGAGGTCAGCAAGGGAGGACGGGCGGCCATCGCGAGACTTGGCCGGCGGCCACCTCGCCAGATGATCCTTGCCATATTCGATCTCATCGCCGATGCGGCGGATCAGCCGGGCTACCGCGGCTGCCCGTTCCAGAATGCCGCTGCCGAATACCCCGATCCCAGCAGCCCGGTTCGCCAGGCGATCGATAAGCATCGTCACTGGAAGTGGGGCATCCTAAGGGATCTGCTGATCGCGGACGCAAATTCCCATCCGGACCGCACCGCGGACGCGCTAACGGTGGCGGCGGACGGACTCCTTGTCGTCAGTCATCTCGACAGGCCGGCCAATCTGCGCAGTCTTATACGCGACACGGTCGACCGAGTACTTGGAGCGTCACGCCCGGTCTGAGATCGAGCGCGTACAGCCTGCGCAAAGGCGATTAGTGGATCGGCACCAGCCCGGCCAGTTCACGCATGTCGTCGAACAGGATGCCGCCGGCTTCGCTCAGTCCGTCGCGGTCGGAAAGCGGGTCGCCGTGGTAGGAATAGACGCGCATGCCGGCGGCGATGCCGGCTGCCGTCCCGGCGACGCTGTCCTCGATGACGATGCAATCGGCGGGCGCGAAGCCCATCGTCGCTGCCGCATGCAGGAAGAGGTCGGGGAACGGCTTGCCACGCGAGACCATGGTCGAGCTGAACAGCGCATGCTCGAACAGCGGCAGCAGCCCGGTCAGACCGAGTGTGATGTGCATTTTCGATACCCGTGCCGACGAGGCGACGCAGGTGGCGATGCCGGCGGCGTGCACGGTTTCGATGAACTCGCGAACGTAGGGGATGGCCTCGACGCCATGCGCGAACAGGTCCGGCAGGCCGGCGTTCCAGCGCTCGACAAAATCGGCGCCGAGGCTGACGCCGGTCGCCTCGACTTCCTTCTGCACCGAGACCATGCTGCGGCCGGAGAAATTCTTGCGGCAATATTCGAAGCTGGCCGGAAAGCCTGCCGCGCTCAACCATTCGGCGAGGCGCCGGTTGGCCAGGTTCTCGGTGTCGACCAGAACCCCGTCGCAATCGAAGATGACGAGCTTGGGGATCTTCATTTCGCCGCGCTCATCAGGCCGTGCCGGTCGATCCGAAGCCACCGGAGCCGCGCGTTGTGCCGCCGGCCAATGTGCGCTCCTCGACGGTCGCCTGCGTCACCGGGGCGAAGACGATCTGGGCAATCCGCATGCCGCGCGTTACCGCGAAATCCTCGTCGCCGAGATTGATCAGCAGCACCTTGACCTCGCCGCGATAGTCGCTGTCGATGGTGCCGGGCGTGTTGAGGCAGGTGAGCCCGTGCTTGAAGGCGAGGCCCGAACGCGGCCGGACCTGGCCTTCGACGCCCTCGGGAATTTCCAGGACCAGGCCGGTCGGCACCAGTGCGCGCTTTCCCGGCAGGATCAAGAGCGGCCTGTCGTCCGGGACGGCGGCGCGCAGGTCCATGCCGGCGGCGCCCGAGCTCTCATAGGCGGGAAGCGGCAATCCCTCGCCATGCGGCAGCCTGACGAAGCCGACAGCCGGACCGATGACGGAGGTGGGATAAAGTGCTGCGCGCATAAGGCTGATCCTATCGTCGCGAACGCCGGTCCAGTCAACTCGGCGACAATGCTATCAACGGCTTTCTTTCAGCGCAGTTCCGCCTCAGCGCAGTTCCATCGGAACGATCGTGGTCTCCTTGATCTCTTCCATGACGAACGAGGCCGAAACGTCCGACAACGCCACCTTGGCGATCAACCGCTGATAGAGCCGGTCATAGGCTTTGACGTCGGCGACACGGGCGCGCAAGACATAGTCGAGATCGCCGGACATGCGGTAGGCGCCGGTGATCTCGGCAAAGCCGGTCACCGCCGCCCGGAATTTTTGCAGCCAGTCGGGATCGTGATTCGAGGTGCGGATCAGGATGAACACGGAAAGGCCGAGCCCGAGCTTGTCGGCGTCGACCAGCGCCACGCGGCCGGTGATGACGCCGTCTTCCTCCAGCCGCTTGACCCGGCGCCAGCAGGCATTGCGCGACAGCGATATTCTTGCCGAGAGCTGGTCGACGGACAGCGTGCCGTCGCGCTGCAGCTCGGCCAGCAATCTCCGGTCTATTTCGTCGATTTCCGGCGTCATGTGGGATGTTTGTCCCAAAATTCAGCCTTTCACAAGGACAATTTGGGACCGATGAACCGAACACCCATGCCAGGATATTCATCGTCGGCTCTTCATGCTGGCAGGAGGGACCGACATGACCGCACGGCTCGCAAGACTTTTCACCTCTCACCCGGCTGCGGTCGGCGAGAGTTATTTCGGCCATATGGCTTTCGCCGCATGGTTCTCGTCGCGATTGTTCATGGCGGCTTTTGCCGCGCTCATTCATGCTTTCTTGCCGTTTCTGTTCGAGACCACGGCAAGCGGCATCATCCGTGAGCTCTACGAGCGGACGCATAACAGGGGACGTTAGGCGCTATGTGCCGGTGGGCCGCCTATCTCGGCGAAGCCGTCTTTCTCGAAGACATCGTCACGGCGCCCTGCCACTCGCTGATCGCCCAGAGCCACTGCGCCCAGGAAGCCAAATCGCCGACCAATGGCGATGGTTTTGGCTTGGCCTGGTATGGCGACCGACCGGAGCCCGGCCTCTATCGCGACATCCTGCCGGCCTGGTCGGACCCCAATCTGAAAAGCCTGTGCCGGCAGATCAAGTCAGGCCTGTTCCTCGCCCATGTCCGTGCTTCGACCGGTGGCGCCACCAGCCGCATGAACTGTCATCCGTTCATTTCGGGCCGCTGGTCGTTCATGCACAATGGCCAGATCGGCGGCTTCGAAAAGATCCGTCGCGCGCTGGAGAATTCGCTCTCCGACGCCGCCTTCGACCAGCGTGAGGGCGCCACGGATTCGGAACTGTTCTTTCTGATGATAACCGAAGAGGACCTGGCAGGTGATCCGCAGGGCGCCGTATCGCGTGCCACCAGCCGCGTCATCGACGCCTCGCGCCGCGGCGGCTTCGAGCCGGCGCTGAAATTGACGGCGGCTTTTTCCGACGGACAATCGCTTTACGCGGTGCGCTATACGAGCGACGGCCACGCGCCGACGCTCTACACGTCCGCCTTCCGCAATGGCGGAGGCCGTTGCGTCGTGTCGGAACCCTTCGACGGCGACGGCAGCGACTGGCAGGCGATTCCGCCCTCGAGCTTCGTCACCATCGGCAGAGACGGCATGAGCATTCGTCCGTTTGTGCCCGCCGCGGCAAAGCTGGCGCTGGCCGTGTAGATTCCTCGCTACGCGTCGCAGGACAGCGTCGATTGCAACAGGCAGCGCAATTCCGATCAAGCACCGCCTGTCCTCGAATGCTGAACTCGGCTTGAAGACGCGCCGTTGCCCGCCATTTGGTGAGGCTGGCGCCGCTGGCAAGCCGGAGTATTGGTCATGGACCTCGCCTTTTCCTCCGCCACAGAATTGGTTGCCGCCATTCGTGACCGCAAGATTTCCGCTGTGGAAGCGCTGGACGCGCATCTGGCGCAGATCGACAGGCACAATGAGGCGGTCAATGCCGTCGTAACCCTCGATCGGGAAGGTGCGCGGCAGCGCGCCGGCAAGGCCGACGAAGCGCAGGCGCGCGGCGAAGCCCTTGGGCCGCTGCACGGCGTGCCGTTCACACTGAAGGACACGCACGAAACCGCGGGCATGAGAACCACTGTCGGCTTCCCGGCCTTCGCCGACTATGCCGCGAGGGCAGACAGTCCAGTCGTTGCACGGCTGAAAGCGGCAGGCGGCATATTGGTGGGCAAGACGAACGTGGCGACAATGCTTAGTGACTGGCAGTCGAGCAATCCGCTGTTCGGCCGTACCGGCAATCCTTGGGACCTCCAGCGCACCGCCGGCGGCTCCAGTGGCGGTGCGGCGGCGGCGCTCAGCGCTGGAATGACGCCGTTCGAGGTCGGCACCGACATGCAGGATTCGATCCGGCTGCCCGCTGCCTTTTGCGGCGTCTACGGCCTCAAGCCGACCGAGCACCGCGTCTCGCTCGCCGGCGCCTTCCCCGATCCAGGCGGCGCGCCGCGCAGCGTCCGGCGGATCTCCTGCCTCGGACCGATGGCGCGCAGCGTCGAAGACCTGGTACTGATCTACCGCCTCATTGCCGGGCCGGATGGAAGCGACACCGACCTTGCGCCGGTACCGGTCGAAAGCATGCCGGAGTTGGATCTCAGGAATTTGCGCATCGCCATCGCGCCGTCCTTTCCGGGCTTTCCGGTGGTCGGCGAGATCAGCGCGGTGGTCGAAAGTCTGGCAAAAGAGCTTCAGGCCGCGGGCGCCATCGTCGAGGAAGCCAAATTGCCGGAGCTCGACCTGCACGACGACCTGGAGCAGGGCGGCGTCCTGATCGGCATGATGCTGGAGGCGGCGCAGCCCGAACCACCGGAGAAGCCGACGCCGGTCTCGCGCTGGTTCGAGGCGCTCGCCCGCCGCGACCGCTCCATCCTGGCGTGGGATCGGTTCTTCGACGGTTGCGACGCCTTGCTGTGCCCGGTCGCAATGGTCACCGCCTTCCCGCATTGCGAGCCGGGAACGCCGATCGAGGTCGACGATAGCGAGCAAAGCTACTGGATGCTGCCGGCCTATGGCGCGGTGTTCAACTACAGCGGCCATCCCGCACTGTCGCTGCCCCGCGGACAGGATAGCAATGGCCTGCCCATCGGACTACAGCTTGTTGGCAAACGCTGGTCGGAGTCGCGCCTGCTCGGGATCGCCAGGGCAATCGAGCCGCTGGCCGGCGGCTTTCGCCGCCCGCCCGGTTATTGAGTAAACCGCGCCAGCCCGTAGGGATCAAGCAGCGGATCGCGATCGCCGTCGAGGATCTCGCGGGCGGCGAACAGGCCGACGGCCGGTGCCAGCGTGATGCCGGAATGCATAACGGCGACGTAGACGCCGCCCCCGCCTTCGGCGCGGCCGATGATCGGAAAGCCGTCGACCGGCGTCGGCCGGTAGCCAATGGTGTGGAAATCGAGTTCCAGCCCATCTGCGCCGCGCAGCATGGCCTTCATCGCCGCAAACAGGTCGCGGGCGGTCGCCGCGGCATCCATGCCGGGATCGGCGCCGCCGAAATCCGAGCCGGCGATGGTGCGGCCTTCCGCGGTCTGGCGCATATGCAGTCGGTCGCCGATCACCAGGCCATTGAGCAGCTTTTGGTAGGGGCGCGAATGCACGATCAGGCCGGGCGGTGTCCCGATCGGCAGTTCTATCCCGGCTGTTGCCGCTAGTGCCGGAGAGCCGGCTCCGGCCGCGATCACCACCTCGTCGGCAACAATCCGCCCGGCGGATGTGTCGACACCGGAGACCTGGCCGTTGGCCCGCACAAGCGCGGTCGCGGTAACTCCTGTCAGCAGCCGCGCGCCGCGCCGTTCGACGTCGGCCAGCAGTGCTTGCGTGGCGGCGACCGGCTCGGCGACACCTTCCTCGGCGACATAAAGGGCGAAATCGGGAAGTTCGGTCAGATTGGGCTCGATGCGCGCAGCTCCGGCACGGTCGACACGCTCGATGCCGTAGCCCCAGGCGGAGTGCTCGGCCGCATAGGCCTCAAGTTCGGGACGTGGCAGGTCCCAGCACAGGCCGCCGCACCATTGCAACGGGATGCCGGGCACCTCGTTCGCCAGTCGCGTCCATTCGGCCATCGACCGAATGCGCAGCCGGAAATAGGGCTCCGGATTGCCCCAGCTGGCATTGATCCAGGCAAAGGAATTCGGCGTCGCGACGCCGCCGGCGCCGCTGCCGGCAATGACCGTCACCTTTGCTCCGGCCTTGGTCAGGTGCCAAGCGATGGAGGCGCCCATGATGCCGGCGCCGGTGACAATCACTTCTTTCGCCTCTGTCATGCTTCACTCCTCGTTCCAACGCCACCACCGCGATGCCATTGCCCGTGGGTTCTGCCAAGAGCGCGCGGTATCAAATATGCTTCTTGACTTTAATACGTACGTACGTATTGTATCGATATGGCCAGACATTCACTTCGCGAAAAACTTCTCGACGCCGGTTTCAAAACCATCTGGAATTCCGGCTATTCGTCCGCCGGCGTACGCGACATCGTCGCCGCGGCCGATGCCCGCCCGGGGTCCTTCACCAATCATTTTGCCTCCAAGGAGGCGTTCACCGGCGAGGTGCTGGACCGCTATTTCGCCTATGTGAGCGGCTTGGTGGAGCAGGCCCTCGCCCGAGACGGCACGCCCCCGGTCGGGCGCTTGCGCCGCTATCTCGAAATCATCACGTCGAAGCTGGAGGCGCATGATTGGGCACGGGGCTGCATGATCGGCAATCTCAGCCTCGAGACGGCGGCTCACAGTGAGGCGCTGAGGCTGCAACTCGTCGCCATTTTCGAACGTTGGCGTAAGCCCTTTGCCGAATGCATCGCCGAAGGCCAGGCGGCCGGCGATATCACCGACGCGTTCGATGCCGAGGATCTCGCCGATTTCCTTTTGAGTTCCTGGCAAGGCGCGATGCTGTGCATGAAGGTGGAGCGCAGTCCCGAACCGCTCGAGCGTTTCAAGAATATCGTCTTCAAAACAGTCTTCGCAAAAAGGAGCTGATCCGATGAACCCGAAACTCGAAAAGCAGCAATCCCGCACAATGTTGCCGCGCTCGCAAGTCGCGGTACTCGATTCAACCATGTCCTATGTGGAGGCAGGCACTGCCGGTCCGACGGTGCTCTTCCTGCACGGCAACCCGACGTCGTCCTACATCTGGCGAGACATCATCCCGCATGTGGCGCCGTTCGGCCGCTGCATAGCGCCCGACCTGATCGGCTATGGCCAGTCCGGCAAGCCGGACATCGACTATCGCTTCTTCGACCAGGTCCGTTATCTCGATGCTTTCATCGAGACGCTTGGCGTCGCCGATATGGTGGTCGTCGCGCAGGACTGGGGCACCGCACTCGCCTTCCATCTCGCAGCCCGGCGATCGCAGCGGATGCTCGGCCTCGCCTTCATGGAATTCATCCCCCCCTTCGAGAGCTGGGACGATTTCCACCAGCGTCCACAGGCGCGCGAACTGTTCAAGGCAATGCGCACTCCTGGCGTCGGTGAGAAGCTTGTTCTGGAAGACAACGTCTTCGTCGAAAAGGTGCTGCCGGCCGCTGTGCTGCGCACGATGAGCGATGAGGAAATGGCCGCCTACCGGGCGCCGTTCCCGACACCGCAATCGCGCAAGCCGATCCTGCGGCTGCCGCGCGAACTGCCTATCGAAGGCCAGCCTGCCGATGTCGCTGCCATCAATGAGCACGACCATCGGGCGCTCCGGGCTTCCTCCTACCCGAAGCTGCTTTTCTCAGGCGATCCCGGCGCCCTCGTCTCGCCGCAGGCGGCCCGGGAATTCGCGGCTGGCCTGAAGAACTGCCGGTTGATCGATCTCGGACCCGGCGCGCATTATCTGCAGGAGGACCATGCCGACAAGATCGGCGCCACAATTGCCGAGTGGATTCCCGAGGTGGCCTTCGAGAGCCATGCCGCCGAACCGGCCTGACGTCGGGACGTGAACCGGCGGCTGCGGCAGCCGGAGAGGTCGACAGCACTGCACTCCGCTGCTAGAAGCCCGGCCTCACACGGAAATCCTGAAAAATGTCCGAAATGATTACAGAAGCGGTATCGCGCCGCCGCACTTTCGCGATCATCGCGCACCCCGACGCCGGCAAGACCACGCTCACCGAAAAGTTGCTTTTGTTCGGCGGCGCGATCCAGCTTGCCGGCGAGGTCAAGGCCAAGAAGGATCGTATCCAGACCCGCTCCGACTGGATGAAGATCGAGCGCGAGCGCGGCATTTCGGTGGTCACCTCGGTGATGACCTTCGAATATGAGGACACTGTCTTCAACCTGCTCGACACGCCAGGCCACGAGGATTTCGCCGACGACACCTATCGCACGCTGTCGGCGGTCGACAGTGCGGTCATGGTCATCGACGCCGCCAAGGGCATCGAGCCGCGCACGCTGAAACTGTTCGAGGTCTGTCGGCTGCGCGACATCCCGATCATCACCTTCGTCAACAAGATGGACCGCGAAAGCCGCGACCCGTTCGATATCCTCGACGAGATCGAGCAGAAGTTGGCGCTGGACACAGCACCGATCACCTGGCCGATCGGCCGCGGCAAGACCTTTTCCGGCACCTACCATCTGGCGCTGAACGCGGTGCGCAAGGGCGACGCCGAAAAGGAGCGCACGCCGGTCCACGGCCCCGATTCCAACCGCGTTGCCGGCCTGCTGCCGGAGAACGAGCGCGAGGCTTTCATCGAAGAGCTGGAGCTGGCGCGCGAAGCCTGCCGCCCGCTCGACCTCGATGCCTTCCGCGAGGGCCATCTGACGCCGGTCTATTTCGGCTCGGCGCTGCGCAATTACGGCGTGCGCGACCTGATCGAGGCGCTCGGCGCCTATGGGCCGCCGCCGCGTGCGCAGGAGGCCGACAGCCGCAAGGTCGAGGCGACCGAGGACAAGATGACGTCCTTCGTCTTCAAGATCCAGGCCAATATGGACCCCAACCACCGCGACCGCATCGCCTTCGTCCGGGTCTGCTCCGGCAAGCTCGAGCGCGGCATGAAGGCCAAGCTGGTGCGCACGGGCAAGCCGATGAGCCTGTCGGCGCCGCAATTCTTCTTCGCCCGCACCCGCGTCACCGCCGACGAGGCGTTCGCCGGCGATGTGGTCGGCATCCCCAACCACGGCACGCTGCGCATCGGCGACACGCTGACCGAGGGCGAGGAGATCCTGTTTCGCGGCGTGCCGAATTTCGCGCCTGAGATCCTGCGCCGCGTTCGCCTCGGCGACGCTATGAAAGCCAAGAAACTCAAGGAGGCGCTGCATCAGATGGCCGAGGAAGGCGTCGTGCAATTGTTCTCGCCGGAGGACGGCTCGCCGGCCATCGTCGGTGTCGTCGGCGCCTTGCAGCTCGACGTGCTAAAGGAGCGGCTGAACTTCGAATACACGCTGCCGGTCGATTTCGAGATGTCGCGCTTTTCCGTCTGCCGCTGGATATCGGCCGACGACAGGGCCGAACTCCAGCGCTTCATCGAAGCGCATCGCGGCGACATCGCCCGCGACCTCGACAATGATCCAGTGTTCCTCGCCCAGCACGCCTTCTCGCTAAACTACGAAGCCGAACGCTGGAAGGCGATCCGCTTCGCGGCGGTGAAGGATTACCAGGTCCGCGACAGAGCGGCTTGATGCGGCGCTTTCCTTCTCCCCTTGCGGACCTGTTGCGCAGTCATGAGCAACAGGTCCCTTACAGGGGGAGAAGGGAAGATCGCGTTCGTTCACGCCTTGGCCGCCTCTTCGATCTTGGCGACGTCGATCTTGGTCATCTGCATCATCGCCTGCATCACGCGGCCGGCCTTTTCCCTGTCGGGGTCCAACAGCAGTTTGGGCAGCTGCTCGGGAACGACCTGCCAGGAGAGGCCGAATTTGTCCTTCAGCCAGCTGCACTGGCTGGGCTCGCCACCGCCCGCGATGAGCCTGTCCCAGAAATAGTCGACCTCTTCCTGCGTCTTGCAGTCGATGGAGAGCGAGACCGCCTCGGTGAACTTGAATTGCGGGCCGCCGTTGAGGGCCTGGAACGGAACGCCGTCGAGCTCGAATGAGACCATCAGCACCTTGCCCTCACGATCGCCGCTGCCCTTGGGCCAGCGCATCACGCTCAGCACCTTCGAATTCTTGAAGATGGAAACGTAGTGGTTCATGGCCTCCTCGGCCTGGTCGTCGAACCACAGGCAGGTGGTGATCTTTTGCATTCTCTTGCTCCTCGGGCTGGTTTGTTTGCTTTCGAAACGGCCGGCTGGTGATTGATGCCCCGCTCCTGCCGTCTGCCCAAGGACGCTCGAGTAAAACACGATCCGACAGCACCTCTGACTTTTTTGCGGTCTGGACCGGCTGCGTCTTTGGCTGGCCGTTCGTTCCGCTACCTGGCGCAGCGCAAAATTGTGGCCAGACCAGAGCGTGGCGTCTATAAGGCCTGCGGCTCAATTCCGGTTTTCCGCACCTTTGGGTGCGACGCAGACAGCAAGGACAGTTCAATGCCCGCCTACCGTTCCCGCACCACCACCCATGGCCGCAACATGGCCGGCGCCCGCGGCCTGTGGCGCGCCACCGGGATGAAGGATTCGGATTTCGGCAAGCCGATCATCGCCGTGGTCAATTCCTTCACCCAGTTCGTGCCGGGCCACGTCCATCTCAAGGACCTCGGCCAGCTGGTTGCCCGCGAGATCGAGAAGGCCGGCGGCGTCGCCAAAGAATTCAACACCATCGCCGTCGACGACGGCATCGCCATGGGCCATGACGGCATGCTGTATTCGCTGCCGTCGCGCGAATTGATCGCCGATTCCGTCGAATACATGGTCAACGCGCATTGCGCAGACGCCATGGTCTGCATCTCGAATTGCGACAAGATCACGCCGGGCATGCTGATGGCGTCGCTGCGCCTCAACATCCCGACTGTCTTCGTCTCCGGCGGACCGATGGAGGCCGGCAAGGTGGTGCTCGCCGGCAAGAGCCAGGCGCTCGACCTAGTCGACGCCATGGTCGCCGCCGCCGACGACAAGATCTCCGACGAGGACGTCAAGATCATCGAGCGCTCGGCCTGCCCGACCTGCGGCTCGTGCTCGGGCATGTTCACCGCCAATTCGATGAACTGCCTGACCGAGGCGCTCGGCCTCTCGCTACCCGGCAACGGCTCGACGTTGGCGACGCACGCCGACCGCAAGCGCCTGTTCGTCGAGGCCGGCCATCTGATCGTGGATCTCGCCCAGCGCTATTACGAGCAGGACGACGACACCGCGCTGCCGCGCAGCATCGCCTCGAAGGGCGCCTTCGAGAACGCCATGACGCTCGACATCGCCATGGGCGGTTCGACCAACACCGTGCTGCACATCCTTGCCGCAGCACATGAGGGCGAGGTCGACTTCACCATGGAGGACATCGACCGGCTGTCGCGGCGGGTACCGGTGCTTTGCAAGGTGGCTCCGGCCAAGGCCGACGTCCACATGGAGGATGTCCACCGCGCCGGCGGCATCATGGCGATCCTCGGCCAGCTGGATAGCGCCGGGCTGATCAACCGCGACCTGCCGACGGTGCACACCGCGAGCCTCGGCGAAGCGCTCGACCACTGGGATATCTCGCGCACCACCAGCCAGAATGTCCGCGATTTCTTCCTGGCGGCACCCGGCGGCGTGCCGACGCAAGTCGCGTTCAGCCAGGACCGCCGCTGGGATGATCTCGATCTCGACCGCGAGAAAGGTGTCATCCGCTCGGCCGAACATCCTTTCTCAAGGGATGGTGGCCTCGCCGTGCTGAAAGGCAATCTCGCATTCGACGGCTGCATCGTGAAGACTGCCGGCGTCGATGAATCGATCCTGAAATTCACCGGTCCGGCAAGAGTGTTCGAAAGCCAGGACGCCAGCGTCAAGGCGATCCTGTCGAACGAGGTCAAGGCCGGCGATGTCGTCGTCATCCGCTATGAAGGGCCGCGCGGCGGCCCCGGCATGCAGGAAATGCTCTATCCGACCAGCTATCTTAAATCGAAGGGTCTCGGCAAAGCCTGCGCACTGATCACCGACGGGCGTTTTTCCGGCGGCACCTCCGGCCTGTCGATCGGCCACGTCTCGCCGGAAGCGGCGGAAGGCGGGCTGATCGGGCTGGTCAGGGAAGGCGACACGATCGAGATCGACATCCCCAACCGCACCATCCGGCTGGCTGTCGACGACGCGGAACTCATCGCCCGTCGCGCGGCGATGGAGGCGAAGGGAACGGCTGCCTGGAAGCCCGAGGAAAAGCGCAAGCGCAAGGTGACGATGGCCTTGCGCGCCTATGCGGCGATGGCAACCAGTGCTGCCAAGGGTGCGGTGCGGTACGTGCCGGAATAGGCATCATTCTTCAACGAGGTGGCGATAAATGGATTTCGACCTTGTGGTGCGCGGCGGGACGCTGCCCGACGGCAGGATCGCCGATATCGGCATCGTCGGCGAGACGATCGCGGCGATCGAGCCTGAGCTCAACATCAGCGCCGGCACGGCGATCGATGCCCATGGCAATCTGGTCTCGCCGCCTTTCGTCGATCCGCATTTCCATATGGACGCCACGCTTTCGCTCGGCATTCCCCGCATCAATGTCTCGGGCACGTTGCTCGAAGGCATTTCTCTGTGGGGCGAGCTGAAGCCGCTTCTGACCCACGAGGCGGTGCGCGACCGTGCGCTTGCCTATTGCGACTGGGCGGTGTCGATGGGCCTGCTCGCCATCCGCACCCATGTCGATGTCTGCGACGATCGCCTGCTGGCGGTGGAAGCGCTGCTCGACGTGAAGAAGACGGTTGCGCCGTATATCGACCTGCAATTGGTCGCCTTCCCGCAGGACGGGTTTTACCGCTCGCCGACGGCGCGCGACAACACCACCCGCGCGCTCGACATGGGCGTCGATGTCGTCGGCGGCATCCCGCATTTCGAGCGCACCATGGCCGACGGTACGCGCTCCGTCACCGAGCTCTGCGAGATCGCGGCCGAGCGCGGCCTGATGGTCGACCTGCATTGCGACGAGACCGACGATCCGCTGTCGCGCCACGTCGAGCAGCTTGCCTATGAGACGCAGCGGCTTGGATTGCAGGGCAGAGTGGCCGGCTCGCACCTCACCTCGATGCATTCGATGGATAATTACTACGTCTCGAAGCTGTTGCCGCTGATCGCCGAGGCCGGCGTTTCGGCGATCCCCAATCCGCTGATCAACATCATGCTGCAGGGCCGCCACGACACCTTTCCCAAGCGCCGCGGCTTGACGCGGGTCAAGGAAATGCTGGCGCACGGGATCCGCGTCGGCTGGGGCCAGGATTGCGTGCTCGACCCCTGGTATTCGCTGGGCACCGCAGACATGCTCGACGTCGCCTTCATGGGCCTGCATGTCGCGCAGATGTCGAGCCCAGCCGAGATGGCGCGCTGTTTCGACATGGTCACCAACGTCAATGCCGCCATCATGGGTCTCGACCACCTTGGCCTGGCCGTCGGCAAGCGCGCCAGCCTGGTCGTTCTCGATGCCGGCAACCCGCTCGAGGCGCTGCGCCTGCGCCCCGAGCGGCTCTGCGTCATTGCCAAAGGCAAGGTGGTGGCCGAGCGGAGCCGGCAGGACACGCGGCTTTCGATCGCCGGAAGGCCGGGCACCGTGAACCGGCGCCACGCTTAGTCCAGCCGATTTCCGGCGCTGGTCTTACCGAATTCTCGATTTTCGCCTCGTCACGGCCGCTGCTAGCGACTACGACGCGGGTCACCGTAGCCACGGCGAGGAACCGGTAACGGAATGGCGCAGCCTGCAGCCCAGAATTCGACGATCAGGAACGTGCTGCTGGCCGGCATCCTGCTGATGCTCGCCGGCGATTTCCTGTTTGCGCTGAACGACGCGATGGGCAAGTGGCTGGTCGCCAGTTTTTCCGTCGGCCAGGTCGTGCTGATCCGCTCGATCGGCGCATTTTTCATACTCGGGCCGATGATTGCACATCAGGGTGCGGCCAAGCTGTTTCGCATGGAGCGGCCGGAGCTGCAGCTGCTGCGCGTGGTGATGACGACGCTCGACACGGCGCTGTTCTACGCGGCGGTCGTCTATCTGCCGCTCGCCGACGTGATGAGCTTCTACATGGCCGGGCCGATCTATGTCGCGGCGCTGTCGCACTTCTTGCTTGGCGAAAGGGTCGGCTGGCGCCGCTGGGCGGCTATCCTGGTCGGTTTCTGCGGCGTGCTGATCATGCTGAAGCCGTCTTCGGCGGCGTTCTCGCTGTCGTCGATGTTCGCGCTCGCCGGCAGCATTTCCTTTGCCTTCGCCATCATCCTCAACCGGCGACTGCGCGGCACCAGCGACACCTCGCTGGTCACCTGGCAAACCATCGGCACGCTGCTGGTCGGCGCTGCGTTGACCATCGGCAGTTGGAAGACGCCGTCCTCGCTCGATTTCGGCGCCATGCTGCTTCTCGGCATTGTCTCCTGCGGCGCGCATCTGATGATCACCAGGGCATTGAAGCTTGCGCCTGCCTCGACCTTGGCGCCGCTGCATTACAGCCTGCTGTTGTGGGCAGTGGTCTTCGGCTCGGCCTTCTTCGGCGATGTGCCTGGGCCACGCATCCTGGTCGGCTCGGCCATTGTCGTGCTGGCCGGCCTGTTCATCTTCCACCGCCAGAAGGTGGTCGACACGGTGCCGCCCGAAAACGTGCCGAAGGGTGTGAACTAACCCTGGCGCACCGCCGCGAGATGCCGTGAAAATTCCGGCGTCTCCATCAGTGCCTTGCAGCGCGCGAAGCGGCCGTCGGCGTAGGCGCGGAAATCGTCGACCGGATTGCCGTTGGCAAGCTGGATCAAGCCCCACAGCGTCCACAACAGGTCGCACATCGCCTTGTAGATGACGATGCGGGCGCGCTCCGCCGGTCTCGGCTCGCCGCCGAAATAGGCCAGCATCATCTCCTCGTCCTGCCCGGCGTCGAATTGCCCTTCGACGCTGAGGTCGCCGAGATCCCAGAGCGGATCGTTCATCCCGGAATATTCCCAGTCGACGATCCACATCCTGTCGCCCGTATCGAGAAAGTTTTCGCAGAGCGGATCGCAGTGGCAGGCGACGATTGGCAGAGGATGAGCCGCAAGTGCCGAGCGCACGGTTTCCGCTTCGCGGACCCCATCGTGGTAGCCGGCAGGCAGGGCGACGTCCTTGGTCGACAGCACTTTCAGATAATCATCGATCATCGCAAACAGTTCAAAGCGGAAGGGGAACACCGCGCCGGATGTGTGCAGTTTGCGAAAGGCCTTGCCGGCGCGTGCCGGGCTGCCCGGTCGGGTCTTGAATTTTTCCGGCGACATCGTCTCGGCGCTGGCGATGAAGCGGGTCACCAGCACGCCGGTCTCGGCATCGACATGCAGCACTTCCGGGCTGACGCCGGCCTTCGCCGCTTCCCGCGCCGCCACTGCCTCGTTGGCGCGGTTGATGTATTCCTCGGTACCCTTGCCGGGGATACGCAGGCAGAAATCCTTACCCCTGAAGACGAGGTTGGTCAGGCCGCCGAGCCGTTCCAGCGGGCCGTCATAACCGGCCAGCATCGGAATGGCCGCAAGTGCGGCGCGTGCCTGGTCGTCCGCCATGGCTTTCGCTCCTTTTCCAGTCTTTATTGTCGCGACGACGGTTCCACAGTTTTCGCCGTTTGGCTATGATCGCGTCGCAGATCGATACCAGGCGACGGAAAGCGATGACGGACAGCAAACAGCAGAGCGCGCTCGCCGCAGCCTATGCGGCGAAGCGACCGGAAGACGTCGCGGCGCTCTACGACAGCTGGGCCGGCACCTATGACGCCGACATGTCGGCGGCCGGCTATCGCCATCCGACCATCTGCCTTGCCTTGCTGGCCCGCCATCTGCCGCGCGGCGCCGCTCCTCTCCTCGATGCTGGCGCAGGCACCGGGCTCATCGGCGAATGGCTTGCCATCACCGGTTATCCGCAGGTCGAGGCGCTCGACATTTCGGAAGGCATGCTGGCGCAAGCCGCGCGCAAAGGCGTCTATTCGGCCCTTCATTGCCTGGCGCTTGGCGCGCCGCTGCCTTTCGTGGACGATGCCTATGCCGGGATCATCTCAGCCGGCGTCTTCACGTCCGGCCATGTCGGGGCCGAGGGTCTGGACGAGCTGATCCGCATCTGCCGGCCGGGCGGGGTGATCGTGCTGACGGTGAAGAACACGCTGTGGGATGCGGGTTTTGCCGCGCGGATCGCCGAGCTCGAGGCGCAAGGCACCGTCACCCGCGCCGAGGAGACGCCGCCCTATGTCTCGATGCCAGGCGAGGCCGATACGGTGCCCAGCCGGGGGCTGGTGCTCATCGTGAACTGAGGCTGAAACCGGAAGGCTCTAGGCCTTCACCTTTGCTCCCGCCGGATCGTAAAGCGGCTCGAGGTGGATTTTAGCCGGCGTCCGTTCCATCGCCACCACCAGCTCGTAATCGCCGGAGGTGAGGAAATCATCGCCGACGCCATCGGCATTGCGCACATAGCCGTAGCCGATGTTCTTGCCGACGGTGTAGCCATAGCCGCCGCTGGTGAGATAACCGACGGCCTCGCCATTGCGCAGGATGGTCTCACGCCCGAGCAGCACGATATCCGGATCATCGACTGTGAAGCCGGCAAAACGTTTCCTGAGCGCCGCGCCGTCGAGCTTTTCAAGCGCCCGCCGGCCGAGGAAATCGGTGTTCTTCCTGAGCTTCACCGCCCAGCCGAGGCCGGCCTCCTGCGGCGTGTCGTTGGGCGTGATATCGGCGCCCCAGGCGCGGTAACCTTTTTCCAGCCGCAGCGATTCTAGCGCCCGATAGCCGACCGGGCGAATGTTGTGGACAGCGCCCGCCGTCATCAGCGCGTCGAAAACCTCGCCCGTCGCCGCGATCGGCGCATGCAGCTCCCAGCCGAGCTCGCCGACATAGGTGACGCGCAGTGCCCGAATGACGTGGCCGGCAATGGCGATCTCGCGAACATGGCCGAACGGAAAGGCGGCGTTCGAGACGTCGGCATCGGTCACCGCTGACAGCACGTCGCGGGCGCGCGGCCCCATCAGCGACAATGTGCCGAACTCCTCGGTGACGTCGGTCAGCGTCACGTCGAACTCGCTGCCGATATGATCGGCAATCCAGGAGAAATCATGCGTGCGGAAACCGGTGCCGGTGACGATGTAGAATTTCTCCTCATCGAGCCTCGCCACGGTCAAATCGGCCTCGATACCGCCGCGCGTGTTGAGGAGCTGCGTGTAGGTCAGCCGGCCGACCGGCTTGGCAACGTCGTTGGCGCAGATCCAGTCCAGCGCCTTCAGCGCGTCGGCACCGGTCATTTCGTATTTGGCGAAAGACGACTGGTCGAAAATGCCGATCTTTTCGCGCACGTGGCGGTGCTCGTCGCCGACGGGTGAAAACCAGTTCTGCCGGCCCATCGAATAGAGGTCCTTCGGCTCGATGCCTTCCGGCGCGAACCAGTTCGGCCGCTCCCAGCCAAGTTTCGAGCCGAACACGGCGCGATGTTTTTGCAGCCGTTCGTATAAAGGCGAAACGATGCGTGGCCGGCCGCTGACATATTCCTCGTGCGGGAAGCCGATCGTGTAGTGCTTGCCGTAGGCTTCCAGCGTGCGGTCTCGGACCCATTGCCGGTCGCGGTGCAGATCGGAAAAGCGGCGGATGTCGACCACCCACAGATCGAGCGGCGCCTCGCCGTCGACCACCCATTGCGCCAGCACCCAGCCGGCGCCGCCGCCGGATGCAATGCCGAAGGCGTTGAAGCCGGCGCCGACGAACATATTGGGGCATTCCGGCGCCACACCGAGGATGAAATTGCCGTCCGGCGTAAAGCTCTCCGGACCGTTGATCATCTGCTTGACGCCGACATTGGTGAGCGCCGGGACACGCTCGATCGCCTGGCTCATATGCTGTTCGAAATGATCGTAATCATCGTCGAACAGCCGGAACTCCCAATCGTCCGGCACATCGCCGCCGGGCAGACCGGTCGTCCAGGCCTGCGGGTTCGGCTCGTAGCCGCCCATCACCAACCCGCCGACCTCCTCCTTGAAATAGGTGCGGCGATCGGGGTCGCGAATCGTCGGCGCATCGGTCGCCAAGCCGTCGATCCTCCCGGTGATGATGTACTGGTGCTTCACCGGCTGCAGCGGCACGTTTATGCCGGCGAGCGCACCCACCTGCCGCGCCCATTGCCCGGCGCAGTTCACCACCTTGTCGCAGGCGATATCGCCCTTGCTGGTCTTCACCGCGGTGATGCGGCCGTCTCTCATTTCGAAGCCGGTGACCCGCACCTCCTCGAACAATTTTGCGCCGTGCATGCGCGCGCCTTTGGCCAGCGACTGGGTGATGTCGGAAGGGCTTGCCTGACCGTCGCTCGGCAGCCAGGAAGCGCCGACGAGGTCGCCGGTTTCCAGCAGCGGCCACATTTCCTTGACCTCGGTCGGCGACAGCAGATGCATGTCCATGCCGAAGCTCTTTGCCGTCGTTGCCAGCCGCTTATACTCGGTCCAGCGGTCGGCATTGGTGGCAAGCCGCAGGCAGCCGGTCATCTTCCAGCCGGTGGCAAGGCCGGTTTCGGCTTGCAGCCCTTTGTATAGATCGACCGAATATTTGAGCACCCGCGTGATCGACGCCGACGAGCGCAGCTGGCCGACCAGCCCGGCAGCATGCCAGGTCGAGCCCGAGGTCAGCTTGCCCTGTTCGAGCAGCACGATTTCGGCCTTGTGGTCGCGCGCCAGATGATAGGCCGTCGAACAGCCGATGATGCCACCGCCGATGACGACGATGCCGGCCTGGGCGGGCAAGGTCATGGCCGCATCCCGTATTTTGTCCTGTAGTTTTCCAGGGCGGCTTCGAGCCGCGCCAGGTTTTCGTCGGCGTAGGCGGCGTAGTCGACGCCGGGCGCATCGAGGTAGAGCTCGGAAACCATGCCCCACATCGCCTCGCGCAGCAGCGACGCGCATTGCATGGCGGCGTGCGAGCGCCGTATCGCTTCGTCCGGCTCCTTCATGAAGTAGGCGGTCAGGAAGGCGAAGGATTCCTCGTCGCTCATGCCGGCATTGGAAGCCGCGCCGGCAAGGTCGAACATCGCGGTGTTGAAGCCGGCATATTCGAAATCGATGAGCCATAGCCTGTGACCGTCATCGATTATGTTAGCCGGCAGAAGATCGTTGTGGCCGAAGACGATCGGCAGCAGTTTTTGCGCGCGCTCGAGCTCGTCCGCCAGCGTCAGCAGGCGTGGCAATTCGCCCAGCTTGCGGCTGCCGCCTTCCTCCAGCGTGCGCGCATAGTCGCGAATGACGTGGAATACCCAGAACATGAAGCCGGCGCCGGAGACATGACCGGGCATCTCCCGGTGGAAACCGCGCAGCAACGCGGCGACGCGGCCGAGATCGGCGCGCACGTCTTGCGCGACATAGGCCTTGGCGCCGAGATACTCCGTCACCATGACGCCGGGTCCGGTGTAGCGGACGGCCGGAGCGAAGCCTGCCGCGTGTGCTGCCCGCGCGGTCATCATCTCGCGCTCGCGAAAGACATGGTGGAACGGATAGTCCTGCCCGATGCGCACGACGTGCCGCCCGGCCGCGTCCTTGACCAGGTAATTGGCATTGCTCAACCCGCCCGGCAGCGGCGCAATGTCGATGCTGCCGGTCCAGCAAGGCAGCGCGCGGATGCGGTCTTCGACAGTCACGATCTCGTCCAACATTGGGTCAATTTTCCACGCATGTCATGGCTGGCCAGCGATGACAATCGGACGGAGGAATGGAGGCAACGCGAAGATCTCGTCGGTGCAGATCTCGGGATCGGTATCCCGCACCGCACCGACGAGCCCCTTTGTGCCGGGTTCTTCGACGCCGGCATCCGCCCCCGCGGATCCTAATTTTCGGTTCCCTCGCACCCGAGGATTTCCCAGGCGTTCAGGCAAGCAATTTTTCGTGCGGCTCAGCCGTCGGCCTCCGTTCCGAGCCTGTCACAGCGATAATGTCGCGCCAGGCTGGAGACGTTGTCAACGCGAAATTGTGGTGTTTTCTGCTTTTTTGCCCGAATTTTGCGAAATATCTTGGAGTAAGTGGCATTTATGCCGTAGAAACGGTCAATGGTGCAACAATTCGACCGGTTGGAACCGATGGGCCACTCGAAGCGGCATGGCGAAATCCTGCGCCTCCTCAAGGAGGAAGGCACCGTCACCATTGCCAGCCTGGCTGACCGGCTGGGCGTCTCGCTGGAGACGGTACGCCGCGATGTCAAGCCACTGACCAGCGATGGTTCCATCCTCAAGATGCATGGCGCCGTCGGCCTGCCGTCGATTGCCGGCGAAGCGCCGTTCGAGCGGCGCATGCGTGAGAACGCCGATGCCAAGCGGGCAATTGCCCGCATGGTCGCTGCCACCATCCGCGACGGCGAGTCGATCATGCTCGACACCGGCACGACCACGAGCTTCCTGGCCCGCGAGCTGCTCGGCCACCGGCGGCTGACGGTCGTCACCAATTCCTCCGACATCGCCCGCACGCTGGCCACCGTCAACGGCAACAAGGTCTATATGGCCGGCGGCGAGCTGCGCAGCGATTCCGGTGCTGCTTTCGGCGTCTCAGCCATCGAATTCGTCAGCCGCTTCTCCGTCAGCCACGCGGTGATTTCGACCGGCGCGGTCGATGCCATCACGGGTGTCATGGACTATGACCTCGAAGAGGCTGAGTTCGCCCGCATGGTGCTGTCGCGCGGCCAGCGTTCGCTTGTCGTCACCGACCACAGCAAATTCGGCCGGCAGGGTCTGGTTCAGGTCTGCGGCTTCGACGGCTTTTCCGAACTCGCGACCGACCGTCTGCCGCCGCATGACATCGCCGCCGCCCTTGCCCAGGCCGGCGCGCGGCTCAGCATTGCGGATGGCGGAAGCGAGGACTGAGCTCTATCGGGAGAACGGCACCAGCACCCACTTCCCAGCGCCGCCTCTGCCGTGTTTAGTCCGGCCATGGCTTTCACCATCCGCCAATTGCAGTTCTTCATCGCCGTCGCCGAGCAAGGCACGGTGTCGGGCGCCGCCCAGAATCTGTCGATCTCGCAATCCTCGGTCACCGAGGCGATCAAGGAGCTGGAGCACGATCTCGGCGTCGAGCTGTTCGAGCGCCACCCGCGCGGGCTGAACATCACCCACAAGGGCCACCAGTTCCTGCGCCATGCGAGGAAGATCCTTGCCGACGTTTCCGATGCGCGCCGCGCCTTCTTCGGCGAACAGATCGCGGCAAGCGGGCGGCTGCAACTTGGCGTCACCTCGCTGGTCGCCGGCTATGTGCTGTCCGATCTTCTTGCCCGCTACCGCCGCGCCTATCCGGGTGTCGAGGTCTCGGCGATCGAGGACAATGGCGACTATCTCGAGCACCTGTTGATCGGCGGCAAGCTCGACATTGCGGTCATGGTCACCTCGAACCTGCGCGACCGCACCGCGCTGCAGTCCGAAATCCTCGAAGTCTCGGCCTACCGGCTGTGGCTGCCGCTCGGCCATCCGTTGGCCGGTGCCGACATCATCGGCATCGGCGATATCGCCTCGGAACCGCTGATCATGCTGACCGTCGACGAGATCGAGGAGAATACCGGAAAGCTGCTGACGGCGATCGGCGCCAAACCGCACGTCGCATTCCGCACCCGCTCGGTCGAAGCGGTGCGCAGTCTCGTCGCCACCGGCGCGGGCGTGGCGCTGCTGCCGGACCTCGTCTACCGGCCATGGTCGCTGGAAGGCGACCGCATCGAATCGCGCGATATTTCGGGATCGTTGCCGGTCGTCCAAGTCGGCATGGTCTGGCGGCGCGGCTCCGGCCTGCCGCAGGCGGCGCGCGACTTCATCGGACTTGCCCAGTCGCAGCGCATGGTGCGCCAACGGCCCGAGAAGATCGGCCGGTGATGTATCGGAAAAACCGATATCGGCTTTCTGATAAATGAATTTGCGAAACCGGAAATTTCGCAGCACTTTTGAGCCAGGGAACAAAGCTGCCGCAGGAGCACGGCCCCTTAGAGCCGCGCATCCAACGTTTGAACGGGCGCATGACCTTTTCCGAAAACCGAAACCGGTTTCGAGGTCATGCAAAATGGGAGATCGACGATGAATTCATTGCTGAAATCATGCACTGCCTTGACGGTCGCGCTGACCTTCTCCGGCCAGGCCATCGCCCAGGTCAAGGAGCTGGGCAAGGGTGAAGGCGAGGTCAATATCGTCGCCTGGCCGGGCTATATCGAGCGCGGCGAAACCGACAAGGGCTATGATTGGGTCACCTCGTTCGAGAAGGAAACTGGCTGCAAGGTCAACGTCAAGACCGCCAACACCTCCGACGAGATGGTTTCGTTGATGAACGAAGGCGGTTTCGACCTTGTCACTGCCTCCGGCGACGCCTCGCTGCGCCTGGTTGCGGGCAAGCGCGTCCAGCCGATCAACACCGACCTCATCCCGAGCTGGAAGACGGTCGACGACCGGCTGAAGGATGCGCCCTGGTTCACCGTCGGCGGTGTCCATTACGGCGTGCCGTACCAATGGGGGCCGAATGTGCTGATGTACAACACCGAAGTGTTCAAGGAGGTGCCGAAGAGCTGGAACATCGTGTTCGAGGAAATGAAGCTACCCGACGGCAAGTCGAACAAGGGCCGCGTCCAGGCCTATGACGGGCCGATCCACATTGCTGATGCCGCCAACTACCTGATGGCCCACAAGCCGGAGCTCGGCATCAAGGATCCGTACGAACTGACTGAGGACCAGTACAAGGCTGCGCTCGACCTGCTGCGCGTCCAGCGTACGCTGGTCGGACGCTACTGGCATGACGCTGCCATCCAGGTCGACGATTTCCAGAACGAAGGCGTCGTCGCCTCCGGTTCATGGCCCTATCAGGTCAACACGCTGATCGCGGCCAAGAAGCCGGTCGCCTCGACCATTCCCGAGGAGGGCGTCACCGGCTGGGCCGACACCACCATGATGGAGGCCGATGCGGCCCACCCGAACTGCGCCTACATGTGGATTGAGCATTCGCTGTCGCCGAAAGTGCAGGGCGACGTCTCCGCCTGGTTCGGCTCGCTGCCGGTGGTGCCCGCCGCCTGCAAGGGCAACGAACTGCTCGGCGAAGAGGGCTGCAAGACCAACGGCTACGACAATTTCGACAAGATCAAGTTCTGGAAGACGCCGGTCTCGAAATGCGCCACCCAGAACGACCAGTGCGTGCCCTATTACCGCTGGGTGTCGGACTATATCGGCGTCATCGGCGGACGGTGAGTTCGTCTCACCTACGAAGCTCGGCGCTGCCCCTCACCCTTACCCTCTCCCCGTGAAGAACGGGGGGTCGCCAGCGTTGGAGCGCCTCCCTTCTCCCCGTCCACTACGGGAGAAGGTACCGGCAGGCGGATGAGGGGCAGCGCTACCCTGAATTTGATGAGCCTGACAGATCAGGACAACCCATGACCTCCGCCGTTTCTTTCCAAAAAGTCTCCCGCCATTTCGGCAGCGTGCGTGCCGTCGACGCGGTCGATCTCGACATCGTGCCGGGCGAGTTCTTCGCCATGCTCGGGCCTTCCGGCTCGGGCAAGACGACGTGCCTGCGCCTCATCGCCGGGTTCGAGCAGCCGACGGCGGGCTCGATCTCGATCTTCGGCGAACGCGCCGAGGGCGTGCCGCCCTATCGCCGCAACGTCAACACCGTGTTCCAGGATTATGCGCTGTTCCCGCATCTCAACGTGCTCGACAACGTCGCCTATGGGCTGATGGTCAAGGGCGTCGGCAGACCGGAGCGGCAAAAGGCGGCGGAAGAAGCGCTGGCGCTGGTGCGGCTTCCCGGCTACGGCGCGCGTCGCCCTGGCCAGCTTTCCGGCGGCCAGCGCCAGCGCGTCGCGCTCGCCCGTGCGCTGGTCAACCAGCCCAAGGTGCTGTTGCTCGACGAGCCGCTCGGCGCGCTCGACCTCAAGCTTCGCGAGAACATGCAGGAGGAGTTGAAATCGCTGCAGAAGGCGCTCGGCATCACCTTCGTGTTCGTCACCCATGACCAGGGCGAGGCGCTGTCGATGGCCGATCGCGTCGCCGTCTTCAACGACGGCAAGATCATGCAGATCGGCACGCCGGAAGACATCTACCAGCGCCCCAAGACCCGCTTCGTCGCCGATTTCGTCGGCTCGTCCAACGTACTGCCGCCGGATTTCGTCCAGCGCTATGCCGGCCAGCATCGCTGGGGCAGCCTGCGCCCTGAATCCATTCGCATCGGCCGGGCGGCCAAGGGCGACGGCGTTGCGGCTCGCCTGGTGTCGACCAACTATCTCGGCGCGACGATAAGACTGGCGCTCGATGCCGAAGGCTTGCGGCTGCATGCCATCGTGCCGGCGGGTGCTGCCTTGCCCCGGGAAGGCGAGGCGGTGGTGCTCACCTTCAACCGCGAGCATTTGCATCTGATGGACGAGCTGGGATGAGCCTGGACGCCGCCATGCCGCGGGCCACGACCCCCGCCATCCTGCCGGGAAGCGGCGGCCTGCGCGGCGCGCTCTCCGACCTCTTCTGGCGCCGGCCCCAACTCCTGCTTCTGCTCATGCTGCTGCCGCCGGTTCTTTGGCTCGGCATCGTCTATATCGGCTCGCTGTTCGCGCTGCTTTTGCAGAGCTTCTTCTCGATCGACGAGTTCTCCGGCCTCATCAACCGCGAGTTCACGCTGAAGACGTATGGCGACCTGCTGCAGGCCGCCAATCTCGACATCATCCTGCGCACGGTAACGATGGCGGCGCTGGTGACGTTTGCGTCGGCGGTCATTGCCTTTCCCATCGCCTATTACGCGGCGCGCTATGCGCGCGGCCGTTGGAAGGCGTTGTTTTATCTCGGCGTCATGCTGCCGCTGTGGTCGAGCTACCTGGTCAAGATCTATGCCTGGAAGCTGATCCTCGCCAAGGAAGGCATCCTGACGTGGCTGCTGACCAAATTGCATCTTCTGTGGCTGCTTGATGCCTGGCTGTCGCTGCCGATCGTCGGCGGCAACTCGCTGTCGGTATCGTCCACCGGCACCTTCATCGTCTTTGTCTATGTCTGGCTGCCGTTCATGATCCTGCCGGTGCAGGCGGCCCTCGAGCGCGTGCCGGGCAATCTGGTCGAGGCTTCTTCCGATCTCGGCGCGTCACCCGGCCAGACCTTCCGCAACGTGCTGTTCCCGCTGGCATTGCCGGGTATCGTCGCCGGTTCGATCTTCACCTTCTCGCTGACGCTCGGCGACTACATCATTCCGCAGATCATCGGCACCTCGCGGCTGTTCATCGGCCAGGCCGTCTATTCGCAGCAGGGCACCGCCGGCAACATCCCGCTCGCCGCCGCCTTCACTGTGGTGCCGATCGTCATCATGGGCTTCTATCTCTGGGGCGCCAAGCGCATGGGGGCCTTCGATGCGCTCTGACCGCGGCCAATCCGCGCCGATCGGCCTGAAGCTCGCTGCCACCGGGGGCCTGCTTTTCCTGCACCTGCCGATTCTGCTGATCTTCGTCTATGCCTTCACCACCGAGGAGAAGAGCTTCGTCTGGCCGCCGCCGGGCCTGACCACGCAATGGTTCGCCGTCACCTGGAACCGCCCCGACGTCTGGCAGGCGCTGTCGCTGTCTGTACGGGTCGCGGCGATCTCGACCGCCATCGCGCTGGTCCTCGGCACGCTCTGCGCCGCCGCCGTGTCCCGCACAAAATTCTTTGGCCGCGAAACCATCTCGCTGCTGGTCATCCTGCCGATCGCGTTGCCCGGCATCATCACCGGCATTGCGCTGCGCTCGGCCTTCGCGCTGGCCGAAATCCCGTTCTCGTTCTGGACGATCGTCCTCGGCCACGCCACCTTCTGCGTGGTCGTCGTCTACAACAATGCGGTCGCCCGTTTCCGCCGCACGTCCGGCTCGATGATCGAGGCGTCGATGGATCTCGGCGCCGACGGTTTCCAGACCTTTCGGCATGTCGTGCTGCCCAACATCGCAACCGCGCTGCTGGCCGGCGGCATGCTTGCCTTTGCGCTGTCCTTCGACGAGGTCATCGTCACCACCTTCACCGCCGGCCAGCAGCAGACGGTGCCGATCTGGATGCTCGAAGAGTTGATCCGTCCGCGCCAGCGTCCGGTCACCAATGTCGTGGCCATGGTGGTGGTGCTGGTGACGCTGCTTCCCATCCTCGCTGCCTATTACCTGACCCGCGACGGCGACCAGATCGCCGGTTCGGGCAAATGATCTCGTTCATAAGGGAGAGACTTCCATGGACACGCAGATGCTGATCGGCTCGAAATTCGAAAAAGGCACCGAGACCGAGGAACCGATCCTCAACCCGAAGACCGGGGCGAGCATCCTCAATCTGCCCGAGGCCAGCCCGGCGCAGATCGAGGCGGCGGTGCTTGCCGCCGAAAAAGCCTTCGTCACCTGGTCCCGCACAACGCCGGCGCAGCGCGCCGGCTATCTCCTGAAGATCGCCGATCGCATCGAGGCCGCGGCACAGGATTTCGCGGCGCTCGAGGCGCTGAACTGCGGCAAGCCGATCAATGCCGTGCTTAATGACGAGATCCCGGCGATCGTCGACTGCTATCGCTTCTTTGCCGGTGCGGTCCGCTCGATGCCCGGCCAGGTCGCCGGCGAATACATTCCCGGCCACACCTCGATGGTCCGCCGCGACGCCATCGGCGTTGTCGCGTCGATTGCGCCGTGGAACTATCCGCTGATGATGATGGCCTGGAAGCTGGCGCCGGCGATTGCCGGCGGCAACACCGTCGTCTTCAAGCCGTCGGAACAGACGCCGCTGACCGCGCTGAAGCTTGCGAAAATCCTTGCCGAGATCCTGCCGGAAGGCGTCGTCAACGTCGTGCTCGGCCGCGGCGACAGTGTCGGCAACACGCTGATCAACCACCCGAAGGTCAACATGATCTCGATCACCGGCGACGTCGCCACTGGCAAGAAGGTGCTGCAGGCCGCCGCCAAATCGGTCAAGCGCACACATCTCGAGCTCGGTGGCAAGGCGCCCGTCATCGTCTTCGACGACGCCGATCTCGGTGCAGTGGTCAACGGTCTGCGCGCCTTCGGCTATTACAATGCCGGCCAGGACTGCACCGCCGCCTGCCGCATCTATGCCGGCAAGAAGATCTACGACAAGCTTGTCGCCGACCTCTCCGCTGCGGTCTCGACCATCAAGTATGATCGCCCCGACGATACCGAGAACGAGATCGGCCCGCTGATTTCGCGTCGCCAGCGTGATCGCGTCTCGAGCTTCGTCGAGCGCGCGTCTGAGCTCAAGCACATCGAGATCACCACGGGCGGCAAGCCGGGCGAGGGCTCCGGCTTCTTCTACCAGCCGACCGTCGTCGCCGGCGCGCTGCAGGAAGACGAGATCGTGCGCCGCGAAGTGTTCGGCCCGGTGGTCTCGGTCACCCGTTTTTCCGAAGTCGACGAGGCGGTGAACTGGGCCAATGACTCTGACTATGGCCTGGCGTCATCGGTGTGGACCAAGGACGTTTCGCGCGCCATGGCGACGGCCGCCCGCCTGCAATATGGCTGCACCTGGATCAACACCCACTTCATGCTGACAAACGAGATGCCGCATGGCGGGTTGAAACAATCCGGCTACGGCAAGGACATGTCGCTCTATGCGCTGGAGGATTATACAGCCGTCCGCCACGTCATGATTGCGCACGGGTAGGGTCCAGATGCGGGAGAAGGTGGCCTGAAGGCCGGAAGTGGCGGCGCGACTATTCTTCCGCCTCGTCCGTCCCGTCCGCCGCCGGCGCCACCAGCAGCACGGTGGCGCCGAGGAGCGCGGCGATGAAGGAGCCGGCGAGGATGCCGACCTTGACCGCGTCCTGCAGAGCGACGTCGCTGGCGAAGGCGAGCAGGCCGATGAACAGGCTCATGGTGAAGCCGATGCCGCAGAGCAGCGAAATGCCGATCATGTGCAGCCAGCCGGCATTGACCGGCAGATCGGCGAAGCCGAGCCGGATGGCAAGCGCAGAAGACCCGAACACGCCGACCAGCTTGCCGGCGACGAGGCCGGCGGCGACGCCGAGCGTCAGCGGCTCGGCCAGGGCGGCAGCGCTGAGACCGCCGAGCGAGACGCCGGCGTTGGCAAAGCCGAAAATCGGAATGACGAAAAAGGCGACGACTTTGTGCAGGCCGTGTTCGAGCCGGTGCAGCGGCGAATGGTCGAGATCGTGGCCGCTGCCCAGCGATATCTTCAATGGAATGGTGAGGGCCAGCGCGACGCCGGCAAGCGTCGCATGGACGCCCGATTTGAGCACCAAAACCCACAGAACGATGCCGAGCAAGACGTACGGCAGCAACGTCAGCACCCGCATGCGGTTGAGCACCACCAGCAGCGCGATGACCGAGAAGGCGGCGCCGAGATAGGCGAGCGACAGGCCGCTGGTATAGAACACCGCAATGATGAGCACGGCGCCGAGATCGTCGATGATGGCGAGCGCGGTGAGGAATATCTTCAGCGAGCCCGGCACGCGGCTGCCGAGCAGCGACAGCACTCCGAGCGCAAAGGCGATATCGGTGGCGGTCGGGATCGCCCAGCCGGACAGAGCGGCCGGATCGTTGCGGTTGATGGCGACGTAGACCAGTGCCGGCACCGCCATGCCGCCGGCGGCGGCGATGCCGGGCAGCACGCGGCGCGGCCAAGTCGAGAGCTGGCCGTCGAGCATCTCGCGCTTGATCTCGAGGCCGACCAGCAGGAAGAACACCGCCATCAGGCCGTCATTGATCCAGTGCGAGACGCTAAGCGGTCCGAGATAGGCGTGGAGGGCGGAGAAATAAGCCTCGCTCAGCGGCGAATTGGCGACGATCAAGGCCAGGGCCGCCGCAGCCATCAGGATGAGTCCGCCGGCCGCCTCGCTGTCGAGGAATTCGCGCAGCATGGAGACCAGCCGCTTTTCGTCCTGCATGTCGCCTCCGTCGTATCAGCGGCAAGGTCCGACACCGCCAAGCGATGATGCGCAAACAGCGCTGGCCGGGCAAGCCTGCAGTCAGAGCCTTTTAGCGCGGCGCGCGCTTGGCGAGGATACGCTGCAGCGTGCGGCGATGCATGTTCAGCCGGCGCGCGGTTTCCGAGACGTTGCGGTCGCACATTTCATAGACGCGCTGGATGTGCTCCCAGCGTACCCGGTCGGCCGACATCGGATTTTCGGGCGGTGCTGCGCGTTCGCCCGCCGTGCGGGTCAGGGCTGCAAAGATGTCGTCGGCGTCGGCCGGCTTCGACAGATAGTCGATAGCGCCGAGCTTCACCGCCGTCACCGCGGTGGCGATGTTGCCGTAGCCAGTGAGGATGATGGCGCGGGCATCGTCGCGCTTCTCGCGGATCGCGGCGACGACGTCGAGGCCGTTGCCGTCGGCCAGCCGCATGTCGACCACCGCGTAGGCAGGCGGATTGGCGCGCGCCTTGGCAACCGCCTCCTCGACGCTCTCGGCCGTCTCGACCACGAAACCCCTGGTTTCCATGGCGCGGGCAAGCCGCGTCAGGAACGGCTTGTCGTCGTCGACGATCAGCAGCGAGGTGTCCTCGCCTTCGACCATTGCGCCAATCGTTTCGTCAGTACTCATCGTGCTGAAAATCCTGCTGCCTGATTTTTACGCAAATATAGTTTCGCAACGCTATTGTCCAATTTAGGCCGTGTCGAACATGGTGGCCGAAGCCTGCTCGGGATTGAGGAAGACGCTGCGCGGCCACGATATCTGCACGATAGCGCCCTCGCCGGGCTCGCTCGAATTGCGGAAATCGAGCGTCGCGCCGGAGCGTTCGAGCAAGGTCTTGGCGATGAATAGGCCGAGGCCGAGGCCGCCGCCGGCTTCGGTGCCTTGTCGCGTTGACATATAGGGTTCGCCGATGCGGTCGATGATCTCGGGCGGAAAGCCCGGCCCGTCGTCGATGATCGTGAAGCTGACAACGGCCTCGTTCCAGCTCCAGCGCACGGTGACATTCTTGTGGGCGAAGTCGACGGCGTTCTCGACCAGATTGCCGAGGCCGTAGATGACGCCGGGATTGCGCCGGCCCACCGGTTCCGGGCCGATGCGCTCGCCCGGCCGAAGCTTAATCGAGATGCCGAAATCGCGGTGCGGTGCCGTCACTTCCTCGACCAGTGAGGTCAGCGGCAGGCGCGAGAGATGCACCTCGCTCTCGGAGGACAGGCTGGTCAGGCGCTTCAGGATTTCGCGGCAGCGCTCGCTCTGCGAACGCAGCAGCTTCACGTCCTCGCCGTATTTGGGATCTTCGCCAAGCGCCTTCTCCATCTCCTTGGCGACAAGCGCGATCGTGGCGAGCGGCGTGCCGAGCTCGTGCGCGGCGGCGGCGGCGAGGCCGTCGAGGGCCGAGAGATGTTGCTCTCGCTGCAGCACCAGTTCGGTGGCGGCAAGCGCGTTGGCAAGCAGCCGCGCCTCCTCGGCCACCCGGAAGGCATAGATCGCGGTAAAGGCGATGGAGCAGAACACCGCCATCCACATGCCGGCGACATAGATGAACGGCATCGCCAATGGCGCGCCCTCATGCCAGGGCAGCGGCAGGTGGTAAAAGACCAGCAGCGTCGCCGCCACGATCACCAGCGCGCCGAGCATGGCGGTCAGCCGCAGCGGCAGCGACGTCGCCGAGACGACGACGGGCACGGTCATCAGCAGCGAAAACGGATTGGTGAGACCGCCGGTCATGTAGAGCAGGCCGGCAAGCTGCAGGCTGTCGAAGGTCAGGATGGCAAAGGCCGAGGGCGGGGTAAGCCGATGCGCCGCCGGATAGCGGAAGGTCAGCAAAAGGTTCATCCAGGCCGAACAAGCGATCAGCGCAAAACACATGCTGACCGGCAGCGGAAATTTCAGCCCGTAAGCGACGACAAGCACGGTCAGGCTCTGGCCGACGATGGCAAGCCAGCGCAACCTGATCAGCGTGTTGAGGCGCAGCCGCTGGCTTTGCTGGAAGTCGGGTGCGTGCAGGATGTTTATCATGGCCAATGATTATAGAGGGGAAACAGCCGGAGGTCTTTTCCGAAAAAGCGCCGAAGCTGGCCTTCCGTTCGGGATAACAGTCCGGGAATCATTAGGTACCGCGCGGTTTGGCGCGGCTCGTGGCGGCGGCGAGAAGCGGGTTCTCCGGCCAGACATGCCTGGGATAGCGGCCGCGCATGTCTGTCCGCACATCGGCCCAGGAGCCGCGCCAGAACCCGGGCAGGTCGCGCGTCGTCTGGATCGGCCGGTGCGCCGGTGACAGCAATTCGAGCGTCAGCGGCACAGTGCCGTTGGCGATCGCGGGATGCCGGTCGAGGCCGAACAGCTCCTGCACGCGGATTGCCAGTACCGGCCATTCGCCTTCATAGCGGATCGGCAGCCGACTGCCCGACGGCGCGTCGAAATGGGTCGGCGCCAATGTGTCGATCTTGCGCTGCAATTCGTGCGGTACCAGCGTCATCAGGCCTTGCGAAAGCACGCTGGGATCGATCGCGGCAAAGGATGCGGCACCGGAAAGGAACGGCAGCAGCCAGTCGTCGAGGCGCTCGACGAGCGCCGCATCGGAGACATCGGGCCATGGCGCACCGAGGCCGCGATGCAGCCAGCCGAGCCGCTGCCGCAACGTCTCCGCTTCCCTGCTCCACGGCAGCTGCGACAGGCCGTGTTCGCGCAAGGCGTCGAGAATGGCGCTGTCTGCGTCGGCACCGGTCGGCGCCGGCAGCATGCGTTCGGACAACGTGATGGCGCCGAGCCGAACCGTTTCGCGCACCCGCACCGCGCGCCTATCGCGGTCGAAGCTCACCTCGCGGCGAGTCTCGATCTTTTCCGCCAGCGCGGTGCGGATGTCGGCCTCGTCGAGCGCCGCCGCCGCGGTGATGCGGGCGTTCTGCGCCTTACCCTGCAGATCGGCGACGACGAGCCAGGTCTCGCCGGCCAGCGGGTCGGAGGCGTCGAGCATGGCGCCGGAGCCGTTGGCAAGCACGAAGCGGCCACGCTCGCCGCGCGCTTTAGCGACCCGGTCCGGCCAGGCATGGATGAGGAGAGCGCCGGCGGTGCTGCCCTCTCCCTTGAGGGGAGGGTCGATCCGCGTAGCGGACCGGGGTGGGGTCGGTTCGGGCACGCCATCGGCGACCCCGCCGCGTCTCCCTCGTCTCGCTGCGCTCGGCTCGCTCGCCGACCCTCCCGTCGAGGGGGAGGGTGAAGCCTGCTTTGCCAACCTCTCGGCCAGCTGCCGGGCAGCGGTGGCACGCGGCGATCTTTCGGCATGAAAGCGCATCAGCCGCCGTTCGAGATCGGCACCATCGCCGCCAAGGCCGCGCTCGGTGAGCAGCATGGCCAGCATCGCCGCCTCGAGCGCCTGGCCGGTCCTTGCCGCCTCGGCGACCATGTGGGCGAGCCGGACCGGCAGAGCCAGCTTGCGCATCGCGGCACCGGCCTCCGTCAAGCGCCCTGCCGCATCGACGGCATCGAGCGCGCGCAGCAGCGCCCTTGCCTCGTTGAGCGCCGGAGCCGGCGGGGGGTCGAGGAAGGACAGGCTCGTCGGATCGGCAACGCCGAACGCCGCGCAATCGAGCAACAGGCCGGAGAGATCGGCTTCGAGGATTTCCGGTGGCGTGAAGGCCGGCAGTGCCGCTGTCTGCTCGGCCCGCCACAGCCGGATAGCGACGCCCGGCTGTGTGCGCCCGGCCCGGCCGGCGCGCTGGTCGGCGGAAGCGCGGGAAGCACGCACCGTCTCCAGCCGCGTCAGGCCGCTGGCCGGCTCATAGCGCGGCAGCCGCGACAGGCCGGAATCGATGACGACGCGCACGCCGTCGATGGTGATGGAGGTTTCGGCGATCGACGTCGCCAGCACGACCTTGCGACGGCCGGGCGGCGCCGGCTTGATCGCCGCGTCCTGCGTCCTGTTGTCGAGCATGCCGTAGAGCGGCACGATGTCGGCGCCGACCTTGCCCGCCAGCCGCTCGGCGGTGCGCTCGATCTCGCGCTGGCCGGGCAGGAAGACAAGCACGCTGCCCTCCTCCCCGGCAAGCGCCGAGCGGATCACCCTGGCCATGGCATCCTCGATGGTGACGCCGGCCGGCCGCTCGTCATAGCGGATGTCGACCGGAAAGGCGCGGCCTGCGCTCTCGATCACCGGCGCGCCGGAAAGCAATTTTGCGACACGCGCGCCATCGAGCGTCGCTGACATGACCAGCAATCTGAGGTCGGGCCTCAGCGCACCCTGCACGTCGAGCGCCAGCGCCAGCCCGAAATCACCGTCGAGCGAACGTTCGTGGAACTCGTCGAACAACACCGCCGAGACACCAGGCAGCTCGGGATCGTCGAGGATCATGCGGGACAACACGCCTTCGGTGACGACGACGATCCTGGTCTTCGCGGAAGTCCGGTTTTCCATGCGCATGGCATAGCCGACGGTTTCACCGGGCTCTTCGCCAAGCAGTTCGGCCATGCGGCGGGCGGCAGCGCGGGCGGCGAGGCGGCGCGGCTCGAGCAGGATGATCTTTCCGGCGCCGAGCCATTGCGCATCGAGCAGCGTCAGCGGAACCAGCGTCGTCTTGCCGGCGCCGGGCGGAGCCACCAGCACGGCGCTGTTACCATGGCTCAGCGCTTCATTGAGCGCCGGCAAGACCGCGGAGACCGGCAGGTCCGGCAAAGGTTTTGTCGTCATTGTCCTATGATGTGCAGCCAGTTGGCAGCGATCGCATATCAGCGGTGGCGGTCGCCGCGCAACCTTGGTACCAGCTCAAAGTCGGGTCCGCGAAAAAGGGTTCCAGCGCACCGTGCCAAGCCGCACCTCCTCGCGCACCATCGTCAGCAGGCCCGAGCCGCCGACCACGGCGAGCCCGACCAGCGACAGAAAATCGGGATATTCCCTGAAGAACAGCGCGCCCAGAACCACCGCCCAGACGATCTGCGAATAATGCGTTGGCGCGATGCGGTTGGCCGGCGCGTATTTGACCGCCAGCAGATGCAGCAACTGACCGCCGGCGGTAAAGGCGCCGGCCAGCACCAGCCACGCCCATTGCCTGCCATCCGGCAGCGAGAACGAGGTAGCCGCCGCACCGACGCCGTTGAAGAGCAGGCCGTAGCCGATCAGCACGCCGAGCATCGTCGTGCGCTTTTCCTGCGCGGCGAGCGAACGCATCAGGATGACATTGGTGGCGGCCAGGAAGGCGATGATGAACGCCGCCAGATGACCAAGATGCAACTCGCGAAACCCAGGCCTGACGACCAGCATCACCCCGGCAAAGCCAGCGACGACCGCCAGCCACCGCCATGGGCCGACCTTTTCTTTGAGGACGAGCGTGGCCAGGATGGTGACGAACAGCGGCGCCAGGAAGATCAGCGCATAGACTTCCGCCAGCGGGATGGTGGTGAAGGCGTAGACGCTGAGCACGCCGGAGGCGATGCCGGCCCAGGCGCGGGCCTGTACCGCCCAAGGCCGTGTCGTGCGCCAGAAATCGCGCCAACGCTCGCCTGGCGGCCTGGCAAAGAGCAGAAAGCAGCCGGCAAACAATGTCGAGAAGAAGCCGATCTCGAAGACGTTGAACTGCCCGCCCAGGCTTTTGACAACCGCGTCGCTGCACGAATAGCTTGCATAGGCGATGAGAGCGAGCAGAATTCCGTTGGGCACGTTTTCCATTTCCGGGAGGGATGAGAGTGAAGATATTGGCGCTTGGCGCGCATCCGGACGACATCGAGATCTTCATGTTCGGTACGATGGCCGCCTATGCCGCGCAAGGCGCAGAACTCTTTTTTGCCGTAGCCACGGATGGCGCCAGGGGCGGCTACGGCGATCCGGCCGCGCTTGCCCGCACGCGCCGCAAAGAGGCGACGGCGGCGGCCGGTCTGCTTGGCGTGACGCCGCGCTTCATCGATTTTCCCGATGGCGCGCTGGTGGCGGACGCCGCCCTGATCGCGGCGCTGAAAGCACTGATCGGCGAGATAGGGCCGGATCTGGCGATCACCCATGCGCCGAACGACTATCATGGCGACCACCGCGCGCTATCGGATAGCGTGCGCATCGCAGCGTCATTCTCGGTGCCGGTGCTGCATGCCGACACGCTCGGCGGCACCGGGTTTTCGCCAACGCACTACGTCGATATCTCCAGGCATTTCAATCTCAAGGCGGAGGCGATCCGGGCGCACCAATCGCAGGATCCCGAGCGTTTCGTCGACGCGGCGCGCACGCAGAACGCCTTTCGCGCCGGCCAGTGCAACGGCCCAGCCGGATCGTTCGCCGAGGCCTTCCGCTTCGAGCCGGTCTTCCCCTTCGCCGATATCCGCGCGCTGCTGCCGCCGGCCCCAGTGATCCGTCCGGTGGCGGTCAGCAACAAGACGGTGACCTAGGCAGGTCGCCGCAACTTCTCACGTTGCTTTCCTATCCAGCATGCTGCGGTGCAGCAACGAATTCGCTTGCCTTGTTTAGTAAAAATTGCATCACTAAACAAATTACTAAACATCCGACGTGTTGCCGCGCCGTTGTGTTTAGGCCCCGGAGGAGGGGTTTAGCGGGCTCTTGAAACCGTCATCCGGACGCGTTTCGCAAATGGGAGGAAGGCATGAAATCGACCTTGAAACTGGCGTTGGGACTGGCATCGACACTCCTCGCGTCGACAGCCGTTTCGAACGTCGCGCAGGCAGAAGATCTGACGCTTTGCTGGGCAGCCTGGGACCCGGCTAACGCGCTCGTGGAATTGTCCAAGGACTTCACCAAGGAAACCGGAATCGGCATGAAATTCGAATTCGTGCCGTGGACCAACTATGCCGACCGCTTTCTCAACGAGCTGAATTCGCACGGCAAGCTGTGCGACATGATCATCGGCGACAGCCAGTGGATCGGCGGCGCCGCCGAGAACGGCCATTACGTCAAGCTGAACGACTTCTTCGACAAGGAGAAGATCAGCATGGACGATTTCGTGCCGGCGACTGTCGTCGGCTACTCGGAATGGCCGAAGAACTCGCCGAATTACTGGGCGCTGCCGGCTATGGGCGACGTCGTCGGCTGGACCTATCGCAAGGACTGGTTCTCCAAGCCGGAACTGCAGAAGGAATTCAAGGAGAAATACGGTTGGGATCTCGGCCCGCCGACAACCTTCGACCAGCTGAGGCAGATCGCCGAATTCTTCCAAAAGCGCGAGATCGACGGCAAGACCGTCTATGGCGCCTCGATCTACACCGAGCGCGGCTCGGAAGGTATCACCATGGGTGCCATGGACGTCCTCTACAGCTTCGGCTTCCAGTATGAAAATCCGAAAAAGCCCTACGAGATGGAAGGTTTCGTCAACTCCGATAAATCGGTGAAGGGCTTGGAGTTCTACAAGGCGCTCTATGATTGCTGCACCCCTCCCGGCGCCTCGAACAGCTACATGGGCGAAGGCGTCGACGCCTTCAAATCCGGCCAGGTGGCGATGCACATGAACTTCGCCTTCACCTGGCCAGGCCTGCAGAAGGACGAAAATGTCGGCGGCGACAAGATCGGCTATTTCGTCAATCCCAAGGGTCCCGACGGCGACCAGTTCGCCCAGCTCGGCGGCCAGGGCATCTCGGTGGTCTCCTATTCCGACAAGCAGGAAGCCGCGCTCAAATACATCAAATGGTTCGCCAACAAGGACGTGCAGTCCAAATGGTGGTCGCTCGGCGGCTATTCCTGCCTCAACGCGGTCGTCAAGGACCCGGGCTTCCCGGCCAGCCAGCCTTATGCGCAGACCTTCCTCGACTCTATGGCCATCGTGAAGGATTTCTGGGCCGAGCCGAGCTACGCACCGCTGCTGCAGGCATCGCAGAAGCGCTTCCACGACTATGTCGTTGCCGGGCAAGGCTCGGCCAAGGACGCGCTCGACGGCCTCGTCAAGGACTGGACCGAGGTCTTCCAGGACGATGGCAAGATGTAATCGGATGTAACCGGCTCCTCCCGAGCCCATGACCGAACCGTCCCGTGCCGCCCTTGGCACGGGACACAGTTCAGATAAATTCCATTGTCGAGACGATCCAAGTGACCGAAGCAGGACTGACCATGCTCAATCGGACGGCGGACAGCGTTGCCCGGGCTACGCCTGAGCCGTTGGCCCGCAAGGTCCGGGGCATCAGCGACAAGGGCCTCGCCTGGCTGTTCATCTCGCCGACGATCCTGTTGCTTCTCGCCATCAATATCTTCCCGCTGTTCTGGGCGATCTACCTGTCCTTCACCAACTTTCGCGCCAATCGCCCCAACGAGGTGGTGAAGAACCTTGGGCTGGCCAACTACAAGCGCATCCTCGCTGACCAGGACATCTGGATCGCCATGCAGACGACGGCGCATTTCGTGTTCTGGACCATCCTGCTGCAGACGCTGATCGGCTTTACGCTGGCCTGGCTGATCGACCGCAAGTTCCGCGGGCACGCCTTCTGGACGACGATCATCCTGGTGCCGATGATGCTGTCGCCGGCGGTGGTCGGTAATTTCTGGCGCTTCCTCTACGAGCCGCAGATCGGGCTGTTCGCCTACGCCGTTTCGTTCGTCACCGGCATTCCGGCAACCGAGATCAGCATGCTGTCCAACGTGTCGCTGGCGCCATGGTCGATCATCATCGTCGATACCTGGATGTGGACGCCTTACGTGATGCTGATCTGCCTCGCCGGCCTGCGCTCGATCCCCGAATACATCTACGAAGCGGCCGAGGTCGACCGCGCCTCCAACTGGCGGCAGTTCTGGTCGATCACGCTGCCGATGGCGCTGCCCTTCATCATGCTGGCGGTGCTGTTTCGCGGAATCGAGAACTTCAAGATGTTCGACATGGTCAATTTGCTGACCGGTGGCGGGCCGGGATCGACCACCGAAGTGGCCTCGATCACGCTGAAGCGGCAGGCCTTCGAAAGCTGGCGGACGGGCTATTCCTCGGCCTTCGCCATCATCCTGTTCGTCGCGGTGTTCGGCCTGGCGAACATCTACGTCAAGGCGCTCAACAAGGTGAAGCAGAGATGAGCCTGACGTCAGCCCATTCGGTCGTCGCACCCTCGGCCACGTCAAAGCGCGTCGCCGGCACGATCATCGTCGCCTACGCGTTGATCTCGATCGTGCCGCTGCTGTGGATCTTCGCCACCAGCTTCAAGACGCCGCCGGATTCGATCGCCTATCCGCCGAAGATCCTGTTCCAGCCCAGCGTTGAGGGCTACTGCAACCTGTTCACGACGCGGACAAGGCAGACGCCGGAATACATCAACTCGCTGGGGCCGGCGACGGGCCTTTGCGACGAGACGGTGCGCAAGCGCAACATGGTGATCGCCGGCCCCTCGAACTTCATGCCGCGCTTCGTCAATTCGCTGATCATCGCCTTCGGCTCAACCTTTTGCGCAGTGTTCCTCGGCACGCTGTCGGCCTACGGTTTTTCGCGCTTCAAGGTGCCGCTCGCCGACGACCTTTTGTTCTTCATCCTGTCGACGCGGATGATGCCGCCGATCGCTGTCGCCATCCCAATCTACCTGATGTATCGCGAGCTTGGCCTGTCGGACACGGCTCTCGGCATGATCCTGCTCTATACGGCGGTTAACGTGTCGTTGGCAGTGTGGCTGCTAAAAGGCTTCATCGACGAGATCCCGCGCGAATATGAAGAAGCGGCGATGATCGACGGCTACACCAGGCTGCAGGCGTTCTGGCGCACGGTACTGCCGCAGGCGACCACCGGTATTGCCGCAACCGCCATCTTCTGTCTGATCTTTGCCTGGAACGAATATGCCTTCGCTGCGCTACTGACCTCGGGCACGGCGCAGACCGCGCCGCCCTTCATCCCGACCATCATCGGCGAAGGCGGCCAGGACTGGCCGGCGGTCGCGGCCGGCACAACGATCTTCCTGGTGCCGATCCTGGTCTTCACCATCCTGCTTCGCAAGCAATTGCTGCGCGGCATCACCTTCGGCGCGGTGCGCAAATGAACCTGACCGCAAAACGCAAATCGCGCTGGCCCGTTTGGGCCAGGCGCGGGCTGATGGAAAACGTCGCCACGGCGATCATCGCGATCGGCTTCCTGATGCTGTTCCAGCCCTTCGCGCTGGCGCTCTACACCTATTCCTTCATCACCATGCTGGCCGGCACGGCAATGTTCATCATCGTCTCGAAATTTCCGGAGTAGACGATGGCCGAGATCAGGGTCGAACATCTGAGGAAGGCATTCGGCGATTTCGTCGCCGTGCAGGATTCCAACTTCGTCGTCGAAGACGGCGAGTTCTTCGTCATGCTGGGGCCGTCGGGCTGCGGCAAGACGACGACGCTTCGTATGATCGCCGGGCTCGAACTGCCGACCGGCGGCAAGATCCTGCTTGGCGGCGAGGACGTCACCATGCGGCGTGCCCGCGAGCGCGACATCGCCTTCGTCTTCCAGCTGTTCGCGCTCTATCCGCACATGAATGTGAGAAAGAACATCGGCTTTCCGTTGCTGGCGCAAGGCATGCCAGGTGCTGAAATCCGGGCCAGGGTGGAAGAGACGGCGAAGCTTTTGCGGATCGACCATCTGCTCAACAAATCCGTCTCCGGGCTTGCCGGCGGCGACCGCCAGCGCGTAGCGCTCGGCCGCGCCATCGTGCGGCGGCCAAAGTGTTTCCTGATGGACGAGCCGCTCGGCACGCTCGACACCGAATTCCGCGACCTGATGGTCCATGAGCTGCGCGACCTGCACAACCGCATCCACGCCACCACCGTCTATGTCACGCATGACCAGATGGAAGCGATGTCGATGGCCGACAAGATCGCGGTGATGAACCATGGCGTCATCGAGCAGTTCGGCACGCCGCGCGAAATCTACGACCGGCCGGCAACGATGTTCGTCGCCGACTTCATCGGCTCGCCGCCGATGAATTTCCTCGGCTTCGGCGGCGGCCTTTCAAAGGGCGCCAGGGAAATTGTTGTGCAAGGCGCGAAGGTGGCCGTGCCGGAGGTGCGGGAGGATATTGCGCCGGCCGAGATGGCGCTTGGAATCCGGCCGGAGCACATCCGTTTCGATGACGCTTCGAAGCTGCGCGGCGCCATTTATGGCACCGAATATCTCGGCACCACGCAGATTGTGGCGGTGGAGACGGCAGACGGCATCATCAAGGCCAGGGTACCGGCCGAAATCCGGCTCAATCCGGGCGATCATGTCGGCCTGGCGCTGAGCAGCGCGCGGCTGTCGCTGTTCGCAAAAGGATCCGGCCGTGCGGTGCGCACCGAAATCCATGAGTCGGCCTCCCAGGGGAGAGCGCATCATGGCTGACGTTCACATCAAAGGCGTGACCAAGGTTTTTGGCGAGCATGTCGCCGTCGACAATCTCGACCTGCATATCGCCGACGGGGAATTCGTCGTGCTGCTCGGGCCGACTGGCGCCGGCAAGACGACGACGCTCAGGCTGATCGCCGGGCTGGAGCGGCCGGAAGCGGGCTCGATCCATATTGCCGGCCACGACACGACGACGCTGTCGCCGGCCGAGCGCGACACCGCTTTCGTCTTCCAGCAATATTCGCTCTATCCGCATCTGTCGGTCTACGACAACCTCGCCTTTCCACTGCGCTCGCCGGCGCGGAAAATGCCGGAGGACCAGATCCGCCGCCGCGTCGACGATGTGGCCAAGATGGTACGCATCCACCACAAGCTGAATAATCGCTCGATCAAACTGTCGGGCGGCGAGATGCAGCGCGTCGCCATCGGCCGCGCCTTGGTGCGCAAGCCGTCGATCTACCTGATGGACGAGCCGCTGTCGTCGCTCGACGCCAAACTGCGCGCCGATCTCAGGCTCGAGCTGAAGCGCATCCAGGCCGAACTCGGCGCCACAATGCTCTACGTCACCCACGACCAGATCGAAGCGATGACCATGGCCGACCGCATCGGCATTCTCGCCGACGGCGTGCTGGTGCAGATCGGTTCGCCGCGCACGATCTATTCTGAGCCGGCAAACCTTCACGTCGCGGCAAGGCTAGGCCAACCGGCAATCAATTTGTTGCCGGTCGGACTGCTGCCGGATGGCGGCGCGCCGGCGGGAACCAAGACGATCGGAGCGCGCACCGAACATCTTTCGATCGAGAAGGCGGCGAACGGCCATGCCGACGGCGTCGTCGATTGGGTCGAGCATCTCGGCGACCAGAACCATCTGCACGTGACGGTGGGGACCAAGAAGCTGGTGACGCTGACCGACCCCGACACCGACCTGGCGCAGGGCGACAAGATCATGATCCGCTATCGCTCGCCGCTGTATTTCGGCGCCAATGGGCGACGGCTGATGTGAGCGCTGCGCGAGTGTTTTCCTGGCACCTTTCAACCGGCAATTTCGGGCACCGGACTGGACCAATTCGATGAAGCATTTTTTCAATCGCAGGGATACGATCGTAACTGAGGCACTGGACGGCTTTCTCGGCACGACCGGCGCCGGCGATCTCGCTCGCCTCGACGGCTATCCCGAAATCAAGGTCGTCCTCCGTGCGGACTGGGATAAGAGCAAGGTCAGCATCATCTCCGGCGGCGGGGCCGGGCACGAACCCGCGCATGCCGGCTTCGTCGGCGTGGGCATGCTGACGGCGGCAGTATCAGGCGAGATCTTTGCTTCGCCGAGCGTGGAAGCAGTATTGGCCGCCATCCGCGCGGTAAGCGGTCCCGCCGGGTGCCTGCTGATCGTCAAGAACTACACCGGTGATCGCCTCAACTTCGGCTTGGCAGCCGAGAAGGCGCGCGCCGAAGGCTTCCGCGTCGAGATGGTGATCGTCGCCGACGACATTGCCCTGCCGGATATTGCCCAGCCGCGTGGCGTTGCCGGCACCTTGTTCGTGCACAAGATCGCCGGCCACCTGTCGGAAGCCGGCAACGATCTGGCGACGGTTGCCGCTACGGCGCGGGCCGCGGCGGTGGACATCGTTTCACTCGGCATATCGCTGTCGTCCTGCTCGATCCCCGGCCAGAGCCATGACGAAAGATTTGGCGCCGACGACGCCGAACTCGGCCTCGGCATTCATGGCGAACCGGGCGTTGAGCGGATTGCGGTGCAAAGTGCCGAAAGGCTGGTTGCGATCATGTCGGAGCGCCTTGCCGCGCGGCTCGATCCCGCCAGTGACTACGCCTTGCTGATCAACAATCTCGGTTCGGTGCCGCCGCTGGAAATGTTGCTTGTCACCAATGCGGTGTTGGCTTCACCGCTGGCACGAAAGGTGACGCTGACGATCGGGCCCGGGCAGCTTATGACGGCGCTCAACATGAACGGCTTTTCCCTGTCGCTGATCCGGCTCGATGCGCCTCGCGAAGTAGCCTTGCGGGCGCCGGTCGGCCCTCACGCCTGGCTGCCGGCAAGAGCCGTTCGCCCAGTGAGCGTCGTGCCGGTGGCCAAAGCCACCGGCCCGAACAACGCGTCAAAAGCCAGCCAGGATGCACGCACCGAGCAGTTGGTTGTCGCGGTCTGCGAACGGCTGATCTCGCTTGAAGGCGCGTTGAACGGACTGGATGCCAAGGCGGGAGACGGCGACACCGGATCGACTGTGGCGGCCGGTGCGCGGAGCGTGCTTAGCCGCCTTGAGACACTGCCGCTCGCCGACGCTGCCGCAACGCTCGCCACCGTCGGCGACATACTGAGTACCAGCATGGGCGGCTCCAGTGGCGTGCTGCTGTCGATCTTCTTAACCGCCGCCGCGCAGGCGTCGAAATCTGGCGAAACGCTTCCCAAGGCGCTTCTCGTCGGCCTGGATCGGATGTCCTTCCATGGCGGAGCGAGGGTCGGCGATCGCACGATGATCGATGCCCTGGAACCCGCCTTGAGGGCGTTGGATAGCGGCAGTCTGGAGGACGCGGCGGTCGCGGCGCGACGCGGCGCCGAGGCCACCGCGGCCATGCGCAAGGCCAAGGCCGGGCGGTCCGCCTATATTGGCAGCCAGCTCGACGGCGTGGTCGACCCCGGCGCCTTTGCCATCGCCGAGGTCTTCACTGCCCTCGCTGCGTTGCTCGAACCCGCTTGACTGGGGAAAAGAATGCTTCAATTGCCGGATATGCAATTTTCTCGTACTGCCGGCAGCGCGGAGGCCAGGAGCATGGGTGATATGGCGGTAGCGGATCTTTCCAGGCTAATCGAGGCGGCGGCAAACACCATCGCCGCCCATGCCGAAGAGCTGACCGGGCTCGACCAGGCGATCGGCGACGGCGACCATGGGCTCAACATGAAACGCGGCTTCGAGGCCGTGCGGGCCGAGGCCGGCGCGTTCGCGGCAAAGCCGTTGCCCGAGGCGCTGAAGGCGATCGGCACCAAACTGGTGATGACTGTCGGCGGAGCCTCCGGACCCCTGTTCGGCACGCTCTTCATGGCGCTCGGCAAGGAGATTTCCGCCGCGCCGGATCGCGCCAATCTGGCTGCGGCCTTCGGCAAGGCGATCGAAGCGGTGGCCGCCAGAGGCAAGTCGCAGGCCGGGCAAAAAACCATGCTCGATGTGCTGCAGCCGGTGCATGAGGCCCTGCTGCAGGGAAGGGCGGCAGCGGACATCGCCGAGGTCGCTGACAACGCAGCCGAGGCGACCGTGCCGATGAAGGCGTTGCGTGGGCGCGCCTCCTTCCTTGGCGACCGTTCGATCGGTCATATGGATGCCGGCGCACGCTCGACCGCGCTTCTGGTGCGGGCCGTAGCCGAGATAATCGAGAGGCGCGCATGAGCAATGTCGGCATCGTCATCGTATCGCATTCGCCGCTGGTCGCCGAAGGCACCGCCGATATGGTGCGGCAGATGGTCGGCGACGAAGTGCCGCTTGCATGGTGCGGCGGAAACGGCCATGGCGGGCTGGGAACCAATGTCGAGGCGATCATGGGCGCCATCGACAAGGCCTGGTCGGAGGCGGGTGTCGCCATCCTCGTCGATCTCGGCGGCGCCGAGACCAATAGCGAGATGGCGGTCGAGATGATCGGCGAACCACGCGCCCAGAAGATCATCGTCTGCAATGCGCCGATCGTCGAAGGCGCGGTGATGGCGGCGACCGAGGCTTCCGGCGGCGCCTCGCTCAAGGAAGTGGTGGCGACGGCGCACGAACTGTCGCCGTCGTGAGTGAACGGGAACTTTGACAAGCATGTCCGCAGCAGCCGAAGCCAGCGTCCTGATCACACATGAGGTGGGACTGCATGCGCGTCCTTCGGTGAAGTTCACCAAGCTTGCCAAGACGTTTTCGGCCGACGTCGAGATTGCGCTCGCCGCCAACGGGCCATGGTTCGACGCCAAGAGCATCGTCAAGGTGATGGCTGCGAAAGCGCCGAAAGGCACTGTCCTGCATATCAGGGCCAGAGGCGACGGCGCCGGCGAGGCCGTCGGGGCACTGGTCGAGCTGGTGCGGCGCGATTTCGACGAAGGCAAGGACCATGCCCGAACCGCTTAGGCTGCAGGGCATTTCGGCATCGGCCGGCTATGCCGAGGGGCCGCTGTTCGACCTCGACCAGGCTGCTGTGCGTTATGTCCGCAAGGCGACTGCCGCGGACGAGAAAGCGGCGCTTGAGGCCGCCATCTCCATTGCCGCAGGCCGGCTCGCGATATTGATCGAAACCAGCGACAGCGAGGCGTCCGATATCCTCGAATTCCAGCTCGCCATGCTGGAGGACGATGCGCTGACCGCCCCGGCCTTTTCGCACATCGCCGAGGGCATGGCCGCTGATGTGGCTTGGCGGCAGGCACTCGACGCCGAAATCGCCGGCTACGAAACATCCGAGCAGGACTATTTCCGTGCCCGCGCCGCCGACATGCGCGATATACGCGACCAGGTGCTGCGCGCACTGACCGGGGGCGGCGACATTGCCGCGCCGGCGGGCGCGATCCTCTACGGCGAGGATATCGCACCGACGCGCTTCCTCGAAACCGACTGGAGTGCGGGCGGCGGCATTGCGCTGAAAGCCGGAAGTGCCGCAAGCCATGTCGCCATGCTGGCGCGCTCGCGCGGCGTGCCAATGATAGTAGCGCTGGGGCCGGCCGAACTCGGTGCTTCGCCGGCTCACCTTGCCGAAATCGCGCTGCTCGATGCCGAACATGGCGGCATCGTATTGGCACCTTCGAAAGCGGAGATCGCCATATTCCGGCGATCGTCGTTGTCTTTCGCGGCGCATCGCGGCAAAGCGGCAGCCTATCTGACAAGGCCTGCGGCAACGAAGACCGGCATAGCGGTCCGGGTGCAGGTGAATATCGCCGATCCGTCCGATGTCGACAGCATCGATGCTGCGACGTGCGACGGCGTCGGGCTGATGCGGACCGAATTCCTGGTCGGCAAGACGCTGCCGGACGAGGAGACGCAATATCGCGCCTACCGCAAAGTGCTGGAATGGGCAGGCGACAGGCCGGTGACGATCCGAACCGTCGATGCTGGCGGCGATAAGCCTGTGCCGGGCCTGACCGTCGAGGAATGTAATCCATTCCTTGGCCTGCGCGGGATCAGGCTGTCGCTGGCGCGTCCGGAGGTCTTTCGCATACAGATCCGCGCCTTGCTACGTGCCGCCATGCACGGCAATCTGAAGGTGATGTTCCCGATGATCGCCGTCCCGGAAGAATATGAACGCGCGACGGCGCTGTTCGCGGAAGAGCAGGCTGACCTTTTCGCGCGCGGCATCGCGCACAAAATGCCGCCGCTTGGCATCATGGTCGAGGTGCCGTCGGTGGCCATCGTACCGGAGGTATTCGCCGAGGCCGCTTTCTTCTCGATCGGTTCAAATGATTTGACCCAATATGTGATGGCCGCCGCTCGCGACAACATTTCTGTCGCACATCTGAATTCCGTCAGGCACCCGGCCGTGCTCCGGCTGATCGCCTCCGTTGCCGCCTTCGGCCGCGAGCATAATATCCCGGTCAGCCTGTGTGGCGATGCCGGCGGCGACCCCGCCTCGATCCCGGCGCTGCTCGAAACCGGCCTGCGTGACCTCTCCGTCGCTCCCGCCCAACTCGCGATGGCCAAGGCGGCCATCGCGGACGTTTCGATCTAGGGCCCCGGCATGGCAGACAAGGCGTCGCAATCCGGCCCCGAAGAGACTATCCGCGCCTACAAGACGATCCTGTCGCAGGTGATCGACCAGCGCCCATCCGGCATGCGCCAGCGCCTCGCCGACGCGCTCGGCAAGCACCGCAGCTTCGTCACGCAGATTTCCAGCCCGGCCTATTCGACGCCGATACCATCGAAGCATTTGCCGGCTATCTTCTCCGTCTGCCATTTCAGCCCGGCCGAACGTGATCATTTCCTTGAAGCATATCATCGGGCGCATCCGGGAAAGATGTCGCTGGCCGCAGGCATGCGGAAGACACGCCATGTCTCGCTGATCGTTCCCGATTTCGGCGACGATAAGCAGAATGCGGCGCTCGACCGGGCGGTCAATGATTTCATCCAGAAGATCACCAGCATCGCCGGCAAGGGCAGCTGACGCTGGGCTATTTCGGGAGGACAGCCATGAAGAAATTTCTGAATTCGGTCGACACGGTGCTGACCGAGAGCCTCGACGGCTTCGTTGCCGCGCATGCCGACATTCTGGCGCTTGGCGAGGAACACAAATTTGTCCGCCGCAAGCTGCTCAAATCGGGCAAGGTGGCGCTGATCTCCGGTGGCGGCTCGGGTCACGAGCCGCTGCATGGCGGGTTCGTCGGGCACGGCATGCTGGATGCCGCCTGCCCCGGGCAGGTGTTCACCTCGCCGACGCCGGACCAGATGATGGCGGCCGTGGAAGCCGTCAATACGGGCGCCGGCTGCCTGTTCATCGTCAAGAACTACGAGGGCGACGTGATGAATTTCGACATGGCCGCTGAAATGTCGGAAGGCGTGATGCAAATCGTGACCAATGACGACGTCGCGGTCGAAAACTCGTCCTACACCACCGGCCGGCGCGGCGTCGCCGGTACGCTGGTGGTCGAGAAGATCGTCGGCGCGGCGGCCGAACAAGGCATGCCACTGGAGTCTTTGAAGGCGCTGGGCGAGCGCGTCAACGGCGCAACGCGCTCGATGGGCGTGGCGCTGACCAGTTGCACCGTGCCGGCGGCGGGCAAGCCGACCTTCGACATCGGCGACGGCGAGATGGAGTTCGGGGTCGGCATCCATGGCGAGCCCGGAAGGCGGCGCGACACGTTGAAGAGCGCCGACGCTATCGTCGAGGAGATCTGTACCGCGATCCTCGGCGATCTGGGCGACGGCGCCAAAGGCCGGGCGCTGCTCTTCGTCAACGGCTTTGGCGGCACGCCGCTGATGGAGCTTTATCTGATGTACAACAGCGCCCGCAAAACCTTCGAGAAGCACGGCGTGACGGTGACCCGGTCGCTGGTTGGCTCCTATGTGACTTCGCTCGACATGGCCGGCTGCTCGATCACGCTGAGCATGTTCGACGCCGAGACGGCAGTGTTTTGGGATGCGCCTGTGCACACCGCCGCGCTGCGCTGGGGCATGTAGCGGCGGAGAATGCCTCAGAGATAGTCGGTGATAAGACCGACAGCAGCAGCGTGGTGCATCGCCAGACTGTTGTCCTCCTCACCCTAGGTAAGATAAGGGACTCAGCGGGCTTGCGGAGTTGGGGCATGCCTTACAATTGGGATCGGGCGCCGACAGGTTTCGAGCGTCATGGGAAAATGCTGGCAGCCGCCTTGCTGATCGCCGGCGGGGTTTGCCTCATGCTCGCTGCGCTGCCGCTTTAGGAATCAACTCGAGTAGCAGATTATTTCTCAGCGGGTTGTCTCAACGCGCCTGCCCTGTCACGGCTATGAAACGGCGGTCACGCCCTTCAAATCCCTGGCTGAAACGCTGCACGAGTACGACAAGCACGCCTGCTTTGCGGTCGGGGGTGAATGCGTAAGATTCCGACAGGCTGTAGGAAGTCGGGCAATTCCTCGAACCCGGCACCGCCCTGTCCTCATGCAGCAGCTTGATCGGCTTGCCGTCCTGACCCTGCAGCGTCAGGCGAAAGCCGAGCGCCTTGCCGGTCGTTTCGCCTTGCTGCGTCCTGTCGAAACTCGATGAACAATCCGCCGTGCTGTCGGCAAGGATCTGGTCGAGCTGGATGGTCGAGATGCCAAGCTCGTCATAAGTCGGCCAAAGCCATTTCTGCGAGACTTGCTCGAGGCGCGCAATGTCGTTGTAGGCGACCATGTCGTCGGGAAAGGTGAATTTGTCGAAGCCCGTCCGCTCGCCGCGCAGTGCGATGGCATATTTGGCCAGCAACGGCGCTGCCAGCTCGGCGGCCTGTGCCCTCGCCTGCGCAAGTGTCAGCGTCGAATCCTCCGTCTCGTCAACGATGAGGATCGGCTTGCCGCCGACGAACTCATCGGTGCGGGTGTCGATGATTTCGATCTCCGACCAGCCCGAATCCGAAGCACCGGCATCGAGCGTGCCGTACTGCTCGAAGGCGAAATAGTTGCCGTCGGGCGAAAAGCCGATGATGCGCCGTGCCGCCGCATCGCCGGCCTGAGCAGCTGAAGCGAGTGCGAACGCCAGCGTCGCAACGACGGCAAATCCAAGCTCGTATCGCAGTTTCATCGCGCCCTGCCCCCAATGTCGAAAATTCGGCCGTATCAGCCCCGCAGGCCACGACGACCCTGCATTTGCGGCCGAATTAGACCGACGGCAAACGAAAAGCACAAATACATGGTTACAGAAAGCAGCATACGCTATTTCAAGGACAGCAAACATTCCTGGGGAGCAAGCTGGATGGCGTCACGCTACCACGAGGTCTATGATGGCTGGAAACGCGACCCGGAAAAATTCTGGGCCGATGCCGCCGGCGCAATCGACTGGTTCTCGCCCTTCGAGACCGTGTTCGATGCCAATGCCGGCGTCTATGGCCGGTGGTTCAATGGTGCCTCGTGCAACACCTGCTTCAATGCCGTCGATCGTCATGTGGCGGACGGCCGCGCCGACCAAATAGCGCTTATTCATGACAGCGCGATTTCGGGCACAATCAGGAAATTCACCTATGCCGAGTTGAAGCGCGAGGTGGTCGCACTGACCTCGGTACTCAAGAATCGCGGCATCCAAAAAGGCGATCGCGTCATCATCTACATGCCGATGGTGCCGGAAGCAGCCTTCGCCATGCTTGCCTGCGCGCGGATCGGCGCCGTGCATTCAGTGGTCTTCGGCGGTTTTGCCTCACATGAGCTCGCCACGCGCATCGACGATGCCAAGCCGAAGCTGATCATCTCGGCGTCCTGCGGCCTGGAGCCCGCGCGTGTCGTTGCCTATAAGCCGCTGCTCGACAAGGCGATCGAGATGTCGCGGCACAAGCCCGAAGCCTGCCTCATCCTGCAGCGCGACCAATTGCGCTGCGAGCTCAGGGAAAACTACGACATCGACTATGCCGACGCTGTGGCGCGGGAGCGGGCCGCGGGTGCCAATGTCGACTGCGTTCCGGTGCTTGCCACCGATCCGCTCTACATCATCTACACGTCCGGCACGACCGGCCAGCCAAAGGGCATCGTGCGCGACAATGGCGGCCACATGGTCGCGTTGAAATGGTCGATGGAAAACGAGTTCGGTGTGAAACCCGGCGAAGTGTTCTGGGCGGCTTCGGACGTCGGCTGGGTGGTCGGCCATTCCTACATCGTCTACGGCCCGCTGCTGCATGGCTGCACGACGGTGCTGTTCGAAGGCAAGCCGGTCGGCACGCCCGATGCCGGCACCTATTGGCGTGTGATCGCCGAGCATGGCGTGGTCGCACTTTTCACCGCGCCAACCGCCTTCCGCGCCATCAAGGGACAGGACCCGAGGGGCGAGTTCGTCCCGAAACACGATCTGTCCCGGTTCCGCACGCTGTTCCTTGCCGGCGAGCGCGCCGATGCGGAAACCATCAAATGGGCCGAGCAGAAATTGAACCTGCCGGTGATCGACCACTGGTGGCAGACCGAGACCGGTTCGCCGATGACCATCAATCCCGCCGGACTGGGCCTGCTGCCTGTCAAATACGGCTCGCCCGGCATGCCGATGCCCGGCTACGACATTCGCGTGCTCGACGATGCCGGGCATGCGGTCAAGCGCGGCACACTGGGCAACGTTGTGGTCAAACTGCCATTACCGCCCGGCTGTCTGCCGACGCTGTGGAATGCCGACGAGCGGTTTCGCCAAGCCTATCTCGAGGAGTTCCCCGGCTTCTACAAAACGGCGGATGCCGGCATGATGGACGAGGACGGCTATCTCTATGTCATGGCCCGCACCGACGACATCATCAACGTCGCCGGCCACCGGCTGTCGACCGGCGCCATGGAGGAGGTGTTGGCCGCGCATCCCGACGTTGCCGAATGCGCCGTCGTCGGCATCGCCGATGCGATGAAAGGCCAGGTTCCGCTCGGCTTCGTCGTGCTGAATGCCGGCGTCGACCGCGACGCGGGCATCATCGAAAACGAGGTGGTCGCGCTGGTGCGCGAACGGATCGGCCCGGTCGCCGCCTTCAAGACGGTGGTGACGATCAAGCGCCTGCCGAAGACGCGCTCCGGCAAGATCCTGCGCGGCACCATGCAGAAGATCGCCGACAAGGAGAAATGGAGCATGCCGGCGACGATCGACGACCCCGCCATCCTCGACGAGATCACCGCCGCGCTGAACGGCCGTGGCATCGGCCTGTAAGACGCCGAAGCCGAGTTGCGTCCGAAGCTCCGGTATGGAACGACCGGTGCCAGACATGGTATCCACGCGCTGCGTCGCCAGGTTGTTTCGAGATCGAGGCGCATTCATAGCCATACGAGACGCCATTCGTGACCTTGTTCCAGCGATCGAGAAAGCCCCGGACCGTGGCGCGCCAGCGGCTCGAGATGGATCTGCAGGACACGGTCGTCTATGCGATCGGCGACGTGCATGGCTGCTATAAGGAGCTTCGCTCCCTGGAGCAGAACATCCTGGTCGATTCTGCGTCTTTCGAAAGGCGCAAGCTCATCATCATGCTCGGCGACTACGTCGATCGTGGCCCCCAGTCGGCGCGCGTGCTCGATCATCTGCTGGCGCCGCCACTCCAAGGCTTCCAGCGCGTCTGCCTTGCCGGCAACCACGAAGTCGTGATGCTGAACTACCTCGACGGGATCATTTCGAGAGAATCGTGGCTGGCGATAGGTGGCCTGCAAACGCTGTTTTCCTACGGCGTTGATCCGTCGCGCATGGCCGATCTCTACGGTTCAAGCGAGGAGGTCGACCGGCGCATCCGGGAGATCATTCCAGCCGGCCATGTCAGCTTCATGCGTGCGCTGCCGGTCATGGTCTATTCGGCCAAATTCGTGTTCGTACACGCCGGCATCAGGCCCGGCATCGAGCTGGCCGCGCAAGACGAGGACGACCTGCTCAACATCCGCTCGGAGTTCTTCGAAGCCGCGCATCTTCTCGAACGTTATGTCGTGCACGGGCATACGCCGGTCGACATTCCGAAGCTTGAGGGACGCCGGCTTGGCATAGACACCGGCGCCTTCCAAACCGGCCAGCTGGCCGCCCTCAGGATCGTCGACAACCGCGCGAGGCTGATATTTTCCTAGAGCGGGAAGGTCTCAAGCCGCCTGCTCATGAGTGGGTGTAAAGCGCTGGGTTGTCTTGCTCGCTCGGACGCCAGCAGCGTCGCATATCCCAACCGTGATGGCTTAAAACACTGCGAGGTACTTCAGCAGCGAAATGATGCCAATAATGATCACGACAATCTGGGCAATCTGACGAGTGCGACCATCAAGCGGCAGCCGATTGACCAGATACAGCACCAGAATGATGACAAGGAAAGTGATCAGAATGCTGATCAACGGAGTGCCGGCCATTGTCCCTCACTGTATGAAACGTAGAAAAAAGCCAGCACACCGCGTCGAGTGAAGATTGCCCATGCTTGTTCGAGCCGTAGCACCTGACAAGTGATTCGAACAGCCTGGCTGGCGGTGTCGAAGGCTGTCTGGCACGCCACAGAACCTTAACCTCTTTAAATCGTTTTAAATCCGAGAAGGGATATCAACCATTCCTTCAAAGGAGATTTATGAACAAGATATGTGGCGACGGTCGACTACAAGCCGTGGATGAAGCGGAAATCCAACCGCAATCGCAATTTTTCGCGCAACGATGGCGTAAACTGGATCGGTCATCGCGGCTATCGTGAATACCATCGCGGTTATCGCCGTCATGGTGACTACTGGTTTCCTCTGGCGGCCTTCGCTGCCGGCGCGGTGATCAGCGGCGTGATCATTAACAACAACCAGAACCCGGTCGATCGCGGCGATTCGCATGTACAGTGGTGCTACGACCGATACCGGAGCTATCGAGCTTCAGACGATACATTCCAGCCTAGCTATGGCCCTCGGCAGCAGTGTAATTCGCCGTACTGAAACGTAAGGTTTTTGACCGCATCAACAACCTCGCATCGCGCGGGGTTTTCGTAGCGGCGCCAAGGCGGCGATGGAAAAGCGAAAGTAGCGTGGATCTCGGCTTGAGTGTCTATTCCAGACGGAATTCGACAGCGTGCGCTTCAGCCTCGGCAATGAGGCCGCCGTCGACGGCGGCTTCGAACGCTTTGGCAAAATACTGATCATCGGAAGTCTGGTGATCCTGGCCCGAAAGATCGATCGGATACGCGCCGATCACCCGGCCCGTAATTTTCTCGATTACTGTCACCGTCCGCTGCATTGGTTTCTTCTTCAATTAAACGGAACCTATAGCACAGAGAATAGGAACATCAGCGGCAGCCGCTCGCGAGCGGCTTCGCAACGTTCGAGCTACACCACCTGAGGGGACACGACCTTCAAGGCGATATTCGGAACAGCCGCTTGAAACGCATGCCAAGCACCAAACTATGCTGCTTTCGGCATCCGCGACGTGAACGTCGCTCTGGTAATGGCAATCGTCGTGCCAGTATTGCCCGTGACCGTGTCAATGCGTGCTTCAAGCTGTTTGACAAGCGCCTCGACGATCGCTGTCCCCAGTCCCGCACCTGGAATGTCGCGAACGGGTTTGCCCCACCCGTTGTCCGATACGGTCAACTTCCAATCCTCCGCATCGGTCTCATAGGTCACCAAGATCAGCGACCTTTTCTGTCGAGAATGCATACTTGATGGCGTTGAGAACGAGCTCGGTAACGATCAGGCCAAGGCTGACCGCCTTCTGGGAATCTATCCTTCCATTTTCCGCCATAACGTTTACAGCAATAGCCTGTGCTTCCCCGATCATCGAAGCGGCCAAACTGCTGCAAAGCTTGGACAGATAAGAACCAACCTCGATTTCGTCGGCACCGGTTGAGGCATGGAGATGCCGCTGCACTTCTGCTACCGACAGCACGCGTTGATGGGCATCCTTCAGGTGCTGCCGCGTTTCATCTGAGGTGACGGACCGAGCCTTCAGCAGCAAAATGCTGGCGATGATCTGCAAGCTGTTGGCGACCCGGTGCTCCATTTCGCGCAGCAGCACATCCTTCTGCCGCAGCAGGTCTTCGGTGCGGCCGAGAAGTTCTTCCTTTTCCCTTTCTATGGCGCGGCGCGCCGTGATGTCATTGAAGGCGAGCAGGATGGTCGCGGCTGAACTGTGGTCGTAAAGGACCTTCCGCGCGTTGAGCAGCATCGTGCGCCGGCCGATATCGGGGAAATCATGCTCGACCTCGAAGCCGTCCATGGCGGTCTTCTCGGGAATGATCGTCTCCAAGAGCAGGTGAAGCGCTGGAATGTCCCACTGGCCGTCGCCCAGCGCGTAGAGCAGCGAGCCGTGCGTCTGCTCGGGGTCGACCCTGAAGGTCTGATAGAAGGAGTGGTTGGCCGCCAGCACGCGAAAGTTCTCATCGAGAACGAGGAAGGGTTCGACCATCGTATTGACGATGGCCTGCGCCAGCGTCTGCGCGTCTTCGATATTCGCAATGGGATGGAACATAGGCTTCGAGGCCAATCCAGGGGCTGTTTCCCCTTGATTTTCTTTCTACCGGGTCGCCAAGCACCTGTCGCGAATTGAATCGGCCTGACACGAGTGAGCGGCCGGTCCGTGCGCACAATTGTTTTAGGAATGGCCTTAGGACACCCGAGGCACTAACACCGGCTCGATGATTCCAGCACTCGACCTCCCGGAAAATACTCTCGAGCTCGACGATGATGCGCTGTTGGATGTCGTGCAGCGGCAGACGGTGCGCTATTTCTGGGAAGGCGCGCATCCCGTCAGCGGTCTTGCCCGCGACCGGCAAAAGACCACAGGTGATCCTGCCAACGATCTGGTGACGATCGGGGGGGCCGGTTTTGGCATTGCAGCCATCATCGTTGCGGTCGAGCGGGGATGGATCGACCGCACCGCGGCTTTGCTGCGATTGCACGGCATGCTCGATTTCCTGGAGAACTCCCCGCGCTACCACGGCGTTTTTCCGCATTTTATCAACGGGCGAACTGGTGCGACGATCCCGTTTCGTCGCAAGGACGACGGCGCTGATCTCGTCGAAACCACCTTCCTGTTTCAGGGTCTGATTTGCGCCCGTGAGTATTTCGCCGGGATGACAACTGGCGAAGTGCGCCTGCGCCAGCGCGTGGACGCGCTGTTGCTACAGGCCGAATGGAACTGGTTTACACGCGGCGCTCGGCAACTCATGTGGCATTGGAGCCCTAATTTTGGCTGGGCGACGGACAGCCCGATCAGGGGTTGGAACGAATGCCTGCTCACTTTCGTGCTGGCGGCGGGATCGGCGCGCCACCCTATTGATCCGGGAATCTATCACGAGGGTTTTGCTGTAGGACTTGGCTTTCGAAACGGGCGCGACCATGACGGGATCGTGCTGCCGTTGGGAATGAATTCTGGTGGCCCGCTCTTCTTTTCGCACTATTCTTTCTGCGGGCTCGATCCCCGGGGCCTAAGTGACCGCTACGCCGATTACTGGCAACAGAACGTCAGTCATACGCAGATCAATTATCGGCATTGCGTTCGCAATCCCCATAGCCATTTGGGATATGGACCGGACTGCTGGGGTCTGACCGCGAGCCATGGGCCGCGAGGATACGTCGCGCATGCACCCGACAGGGACTTTGGCGTGATCACTCCGTCTGCTGCCCTGTCGAGCTTTCCCTATGCCCCGGCGGAGGCGATGCGCGCACTGCGTGGCTTCCTGGGCAAGCCTCGAAAACGCATATGGGGCCGCTTCGGCTTTGTTGACGCGTTTTGCGAAAGCCGCAACTGGTACTCCCGAACCTATCTGGCGATCAATCAGGGGCCGATCATCGCGATGATCGAGAACCATCGTACAGGGCTGTTGTGGCGGCTTTTCATGAGGGCGCCGGAAGTGCGCAGAGGCTTGGAGAGGCTTAGCTTCATCAGCAAGCATCTCAGAATGTCAACACCCCTAATAGATCTTTGCGACGCCGGGTGATTCCGCTTCGGTGCAAAAATGCTCGAAACGCGCGGACCGCACTCAGGCAGCCGCCTTTGTGCGCGCTTCTGATTTTTCCAGATAATAGCTCGAATATTTGTCGAAGAATTTTTCCGAGCCGCCGATCGCGCCATACTTGGCGAGTTTCTTCAGCTCGACCTTGTTCAGGACCGCGCCAATGATCTTCTTCGCGATATAGGGTTCCGAGCTGAGCATCGATTGCACCATCGCACGCGGCGTGCGTCCCCACTCGGTGACCAGCACGAAGCCGTCGACAAGCGGAGCGAAGGCCTTGGCGTCGACGACAGGCCCGAGCGGCGGCAGATCGACGATGATGTACTCGAAGGTTTCCTTGGCGTTGTCGATGAAGCGCCGCATGCCGGCCGAAGACAGAAGCTCGCTGGTATGCGAAAACTGGCCACGCAGGACGGCCGGGATGATCACCAGTTTGGTCTGCCGGTCGATCTTGCCGACCGACTGCCAGGTCTGCCCGCTCACCACCGCTTCCATCAAGCCCTGCTCGGCCTCCATGCCGAGGCTGCGGCTGAGGCCGGGATTGCGCAAGTCGCCGTCGATCAGCAGCGTTTTCGATCCGTTGGCGGCAAGCAGCCCGGCAAGATTGGCCGCCACCGTCGACTTGCCTTCGCCCGGAAGCACCGAGACCACGCCGATGACCCGGCTGCCCTGGCCTTCTATCACGACGTCAAAGGCGATCTTTGCGTTGCGCAGCGTCTCGGAGAACATCGATGCCGGTGCATCAACGGTTACCCGCATGCGCGCACGTTTTTCGGCTGCCGACAATGTTTTGGAGGGCTGGGATTTGGACGACTTGGCGGTCTTGGATTCAACGACTTTGACGTCAGGCTGACCGCCATTGCGCTGGTCATCCTTGCCAGCCTTGCCGATGACCGGGAGATAGCCGAGGAATTTGAGGCCGACACGGTCGCGCACATCCTCGCCGGTCCTGAAGAAGCGTTCCCTGAATTCATTCAGACCACCAACCCCTGCCCCCATCATTATGCCAAGCGCCAGCGAAAGCCCCAGCACGATGGCCGTTCGCGGGGTTGCGGCCGACTGTGGCATCGTCGCGTCCGAGATGACCCGGATCTTGCCGACTGGGAAGGATTGCTGTTGGGCGGCCTCCTCATAGCGGTTCAGGAATGTCTGGTAGAGTGTCGAGAGCGCCGTCGCCTTCTGGTCCAGTTCACGCAGCTTGACCTGCGACTGGTTGTCGATGGAGCTCTTGCCTGCCGCCAGGGCGACATTTGCGCGGAGCGCGGTTTCGCGCGCCAGAGCGACCTCGTATTCGTTGCGGTAGCTTTCGGTCAGTTGCTTCAGCTCGCCGAAAATCTGCGCCGATATGTCGGCCTTCTCCTTGGCGAGCGCGACGGCCTGCGGATGTTGCGGGCCGAAATTGGCTTCGACGTCCTGCTGCCGCTTGGCGACTGTGAGATAGCGGTTCTTCAGCGTCGTGATGACGGAGCTGCTCGGCTGGTCGTTCGATATCGCGGCGTCCTTGAACGCATTGTCCGACCCGCTTTCGACGATCGACTTGTACTGCTGATAGCGGGCGCCGGCACGTGCGGTATCGGCCTGTGCGACGATCAGCTGAGTGTTGAGATCGGACAGTTGCTTGTCGCTGATCAGCTGGCCGTCATTGACGGCCAATCCATGTTCGGCCCTGAACTTTTCGACCGCCAGTGCGGCCGCCTGGGAGCTCTCACGAAGCTCGGTCAGCCGGCCCTGCAGCCAGACAGCCGCCCGCTCGGTCGCGTCGAAGCTGGCATCAAGCTGATCGGCGAGATAGGCGTCGGCATAGGCCTTGGTGATGGCGGTCGCAAGCGCCGGATCCGTCGCCTGAAAGGAGATGCTGATGACAAAGCTTCGGCCGATCCGCTCGGCATCGAGTTGGTTCTGCAGTTTGAAGATTGCGTAGTCGCGGGACGACGACGATGCGGTGATCGCGTCACGCGTCGCGGCATCAAGCTGAGTGACATCGGTTGTGCTCGCGGCGCGCTTGGGGCGGACAGACTGGATGATACCGCGTACAAAGCTTGCGACCTTAGACAGGGCCGATGTCGGAGGGTTCATGAAAGCGTCGTTCTGATCGAGCTTCAGCTTGTCGACGACCACCCCCGCCAGCCTGGCCGACTGTAGAATTTCGATCTGGCTCAGAACGGCGGAGTCGGTCTGCATGCTGACCGACGCCGCCGAAATATCGTCGACGACCTTGTTCAATCCTTCGTCGATCAGCACGCTGCTCGTCGCCACATAGGTAGGAGGCGTGGTCTGCAAATAGAGCACGCCGAGAAAGAGACCGATGATGGCGCAGGCGGCAACCACTTTCGCCTGCCGCGCGGCCATGCCAAGCAGACGCTCGATGTCGATGAAGTCTTCGGCGTTTGCCGCACTCGAAGTCGGCAATGGCGTCCTCTTGTCGACAGGAAAATTGGCATAGTTCATCTTCGGTCCAATTCTAGTTTGCAGGCGCTACCGCCTCGAAGATCGGCACATAGGGTGCAAACCTTGCGCCGGACAGTGCGCGTTACGCGCGGCGCAACGGCCTGTCCTGCGTCATCAGCCGCACCCACAATGCCTCGAAAAAATGGACATTATGCGGCTTCTTCCCGACGCTGATGCGACCGGACGAATTCCTGCAGCATCTCGAAGATCGGACCCTTCATGTCCTCACGCGCCAGCGCGAAAGCGACATTGGCCTGGATGAAGCCCTCCTTCGAACCGCAGTCGAACATGCGGCCGTTGAAAGGCTGGGCGAAGAAGGCCTGCGTCTGTGCGAGACGCACCATTGCGTCGGTCAGTTGGATCTCGTTGCCGGCGCCGCGTTGCTGGCTGCCCAGCAGCGAGAATATCTCGGGCTGCAGGATGTAGCGGCCGTTGATGTAGAAGTTCGACGGCGCGTTGGCCGGTGCCGGCTTTTCGACCATGGCCGTCACCTCGAAGCCGGTGCCGACATCCGCGCCGCGCCCGACAATGCCGTATTTGCTGGTCTCGGTCGGATCGCAACGCTCGACGGCGATAACGTTTGCGCCAGTCTGCGCATAAAGATCGGCGACTTCGGCAAGACACCCTCGCCCGCCAAAGGACACCATATCCGGCAACAGCAACGCGAAAGGTTCGTCGCCGATGACCTCTCGCGCGCACCAGACGGCGTGGCCGAGGCCTTGCGGCGACTGCTGACGGATGAAGCTCGTCGCGCCGGCGACGGGAAGCAGGCTCTCGAGCGATTCGAGCTGCGCCTTCTTGCCGCTCTGCTCCAGGGTTCCGATCAGTTCAGGATGCAGATCGAAATAGTCCTCGATCACCGCCTTGTTGCGGCCGGTGACGAAGACTATGTGCTCGATGCCGGCCTCGAATGCCTCGTCCACCGCATATTGCACCACAGGCTTGTCGACCACCGGCAGCATTTCCTTCGGCACGGATTTGGTCGCCGGCAGGAACCGCGTTCCAAGCCCCGCCACCGGTATGACTGCCTTCCTGACTTTTTTCATTGCATGTTCCTTCTGAGGAGATCGATTTCAACCCTGTCGCAGGCGGCGAAATTTGTCTTCATTCGCCTGCAGCCCTTTACCTCCCCGCCACCACGGCAAACTGTGCCGCTACCCTTCGCAGCCGGACGGCGATCGGCATGCTCATATGCCGAACCGCCGCCGGATCGCTGAGCGCCGTCCATATCGCCTTGAGCGGGGACCGCGCCTTGATGTGCTGAACCAGCGACAGGAATGATGCCGCCCGCCGCAGGCTGCGAGCGCGCCTGGCGAACGCCGCCGCGGCCGCAGCATCCATGGAATGGGTCGCGGCGAAGGTGGCATCGGCCCGGCGCATCGCCTCGACGTGATGAAGTTCGAGCACCCGGGAGATGGAACCGGTGCGAATGTGGTAAATATAGCCCGTGGTCGGCTCGACCACGCATTTGCCGCCTTTGGCCAGCGCACTGGCCAGGAGGATATAGTCTTCGCCAATGATCAGGCTTTCATCGTAACGAAGCCCGTTCTCGTTCAGGAACCGGCGCTGGAAGATCGGCTTGACGTAGCCGAGATTGAACCTCGATTCGAAGAGGACATTGCCGCCGATGAAATCCGCCAGCGAGATTTCACCGAGGCCTTCCAGATAGTCGGCCGGGAACATCGTCTCTTCGGCAACGCCATCTTCGCGAACGACCTGCAGATTATCGACCGCGATCTCGGCGCCCGCTTTCTCCGCGCGTTCGATCATGGTGCAGATTCGCCCGGGATAGACCGCGTCGTCCGAATCGAGAACCGCGACCCACCTGCCGCGGGCAAGCTCAAGGCCGGCGTTCCTGGCGCCGCCGGGGCCACGATTTTGCTCAAGCGCGACAACGCGTACGATATCTTCGGGGTAGGATCTCGCCAGGTCGAGCGTCCGGTCGCGCGACTTGTCGTCGACGACGATGACCTCGACGCTGACATTGCGCTGGGCGACGGCGCTGGCAATCGCCCGATCGATCGTCGCCTCGGCATTGTAGGCGGCAATCACGAAGCTCACGTCAGGCTGCACGCTTGCCCCCTTGCTGCGGCGAAGACAGGCCGTATTGGCGGATTTCACGAACCCCGACGAGGCCGCTGACGACGCCGACATGCATAATGCCGCGAAGGACGCTGCGGTTCCGTCGGACGGGGTCGATGGCGACCGGAATTGCCGACAGGAAACTATAGCCGGCCTTTGCCGCGGCAATGCCGACCTGCTTGAGCCGGGAAAGGCCGCGCGCGTTGCGCCCCAGGAGGTGACCATGCGTCTGCCCGACGCGGAACCGGCGGCGGCCGAGCCAGTCGAATGCCGCCCTGGCAGGCGGCACCACTTCATCGACCCAAGCCTCTGGCGAAAAGGCGATACTGCCGCCGGCCTTGACCATCTGGTCGAAGAATTCCGTATCTTCGCCGCCGGTCTGGCCACGTGCCAGGCTGAAGCGCCGGCCGCGCAGGCTCTCAGCGCCAATTCTGAGCAGGACGTTGCAGGTGTAGCCGGTGCGGATCTCGCCGCGCACCCAGACCGGCGAGGTCGAGTGGAAATCGCCTTTGCGCATCCAGTCGGGCGCATCCGGCAGGTAACGGGCTTGCACCGGCCCGAGCACGGCCGCAGCACCAGTTGCTTCCACCGCCGCCACCAGTGCGGCAAGCCAGCCAGCGGTGGCCGTCTCGTCGTCGTCGATAAAGGCGACGAAATCCGCCGCACTGGCATCGAGGCAAGCGTTGCGCGCGATCGAAATGTTGCGGGCCGGGGCGTGCCGGTAGGTCACCGGCAGCTTCAACTCCCCCGCTAGCTTGGCGACCAGCGTTTCGGCCGTCGGCGTATCGTCGTTGTCCGCGATGATGACACCGACATCGAATCCCGCGGGCATATCCATGGCTCCTACGGAGCGGAGCGTGTCGACAAGCTCCGGCCGGCGAAATGTGCAGACGCAAATATCGATGCTTCGATTTTTCTTGACCGGGTCCATCACGCTACCCCGCGCTGCGGTCGCGGTGCTAGCAGCTGCAGCCAGAAGCCGACCGACCAGCCGAAATGCATGACCATTGCCGAGACCCCGGCAAGCGCAATGTCGGGTTTGCGCTGACTGACCGCGGTCCAGAAGCCGTAGCCAAGGCAGACCGAGACCCATAGCAAAAGCGGCACGGCCGCCAGCCAGTGGACGAAGGAAAAGGCGGCGAGAAGAACCACGGGAAACACCAGAAGCGGCACCATCTGCCGGATCTTCGGGATCATGCGGTGCTTGAGAACGTTCTTCGCCCGGCCGCGGCCATAGCCGAGATACTGAAAATAGAGGCCCTTCAGCGAGGAGCGCGGGTAGTAGACCATTTGTGTCTTACCGGTCATCCAGATCCGGTAACCGGCCTGACGGAGCCGATAGTCGAGTTCGGCATCCTCATTGTGGCTGAACGTCTCGTCATAGCCACCGACCGCGGTGAAGGCCGATATCCGGATCAGCGCATGGTGGCCATGATCGACCCATTCCCCCGCCGAAAGGTGCCGATGCTTGGAGCCGCCGGTGCCGAGCCTGGAATTCTGGGCCGCGGCCGCCGCCTTCTGCACCATGCCGCTGCCACTGGTCAGCATCGAGACGACGACCGAATCCGCCCCGGTGGCCTGCGCTTCTTCGACCAGCCGGTCGCAATAGTCGGCGGGATAGCCGCCATGCGCGTCGATGCGAATGAGATAGTCGACGCCCTCCCCGAACCTGGCAACGGCGAGATTGATCGCCGCGCTCTGCAAGCGCTTTTCATTGTGGAGCAGGATCACCCGCGGATCTCTTACGGCGATATCTGCGACGATCGTCCTGGTGTTGTCCGTGCTGCCGCCATCGGCAACGATGATCACGGCGCCCACCCTCTCGGCCGCAGGGCGAAGCTCTCGAAGCAACGCGCCGATGTGGGCCGCCTCGTTCAGGCACGGAACGATGATCATGCAGGATGGGAGCGTTTCGGTTTGCGTCATCGGCAGTCCTTCTACGCCAATGCTTCGGCAGCATATCGACCGGGAGCCGCAGTAAGGCCGCGGAGTTTTTCGACGAGCGCCCGGCAATCGGCGCGGTCGTGGCTCCAGGTGCGCGGATTGCGGGCGAGAACACGTGCCCTCAATGTCTCGAACCGATGCTGCTCCATGGTGCCGAGGGCAGCTTCGAGCGCCTCGGGCGTGGCTTCTGGCAAAAGAACGCCGATGCCTTGCCGGTCGAGAAACCGGCCGGTCTCGGTGTTGCCCATCGAGATCGGCACGGCTCCGAAGCGGCAGCCCTCATAGAGACGGTTGGGCAGCAGCCATTCGGAATTCAGGCCTTGCTCAAAAAAGTCGATGGCCCAGGAAAAGTGAACCTCGCGGTAGATCGCCGCCATATCCTCCGGATTGCGGTAGGGCCCGCCAAACGAGAGCCAGGGTTCGGATTCGACGAAACCGTGGAAATCGGGAAATTCAGACAGCGCCGGGCGGCCCCTGAGGACGATTTCGAAGCGGCCGTCGAGGCGGCGCGTAAATTCGGCCAGAAGCTCCAGGGAACGGCGGCAGCGGAGCGCACCGAACCAGCCGATCCGCCAAGGCGGCGCAACGGGATTCTCCGCCGTCATGCGGTCATCCAGGGAAGCCGCGGCTGGCTCGAAATATTTGTTTTCGAGCAACTCGACCGGCGCCGCAATCTGTCCGAACGGCTTGAAATAGTTGGCGATGAAGGCCGGCGAGCTGGTCACCAGAAGCTTCACATCCCTGGCCAGGAAGCGTTCCGCACCGCGCATCGCCCAGCCCAGCGGATCGTCGCGAAGCAACAGGCGATGGATGTCCAGGCACTCGTAGACGATCGGCACAGTTGCCTGGAAAGCCGATCTGGCGCGCCGGGCAAGCGCCAGCATTTCCAAATTGCGCGCGATAATGAGGTCGGGCCGTTGCATTGAACCTAGCTTGGAGCCGGTCGAGACCACCGCCTTCATGATCGCCGCCAGACGCTGGCCGAATCGGCCATCACGCGTCGGGCCGAGATCGATCGGCTGCAAGCCCTCGACATCAGCAACCGCGCTTGCCGTTCGACGAAAGCCCGCCAGCGTAACCTGGGCGCCGCCTGCCTTGAGCATTATGATCCGCCGGCGCACTGCCGGGTCGGAGACGTCGTGTACTAAGTACAAGACATGCAGCATGAAAACTCGACCGCTGTTGGCCCGCCCGCGACAATGCTAGTACAGCTCTTGCTGCATCGCAACATTTTTGGTTGCAGCGTAGCAAAGATCCACATTTTTTGTTGCACTGCAAAATCGATGGGTTAATCTCACTCTGCTTGGGCCGCATGGACCGCGCGTTGGCCCTGCCATTGGGCTGCGCGCCAATAATCACGACGCGAGGACCATCCTTGGCGTGCAGCATTTTCGGCCAACCCGCACCTCGGCATCCGTCGATCGAACCGCGGGACTACTCACGAAATGAGGTCATTCCATGAAGATCGCGGTTGAAAACACCGTCTGCCTGAATACCGGGGATGCAGCGATTCTCCTGGCGATTCGCCATGTTTTCAAGACGATCGTGCAGGACGATATCCAGTTCTACGTCTTCGACAGCCAGCCGGAGGTGGCGGCGAGGCTCTACACGAAGAAGGAGTATCCGGATCTCGAATTCCACAAGCTGCTGTCGGAATCGCTGTTCCGCTACAAATACGGCAGTGGGCTGAAGAACCTGATCAAGCCGATCTACAATCGGCTCGTACTCAATGCCCTGCGGCGGTTCGGCATCCGCGGCGTTCTCGGGCGTTTGTTCAGCTCAAGCAATCGCCGTGGTCTCGAGATCTACAAAGACGCCGACCTCGTGGTCACGACAGGCGGAACCTATCTCGTCGAGACCTACAATCTGGAACGGCGCCTCAATCAATTCCGGATCGACGCGATTCTGGGCAAGGACCCGGTCTTCTTCACGCAATCGCTCGGCCCGTTCAACAAAAGTTACAATCGCCAGGAGTTGAGCCCGATCTTCGACCGGAGCCCGCTCATCCTGCTGCGCGATGAACGTTCGAGAGGCCACATTGTGGACATGGTGAAAGACCCCGGCAAATGCCACGTCGTGGCCGACGCCGTCTTTGCGCTGGCCGATACCGACAGGATCGGAAGTTTTCTGGCCTCCGGCCAGTCGGCGACTGTCACCGGCCGCGTCGCCATTTCCGTCCGTCACTGGAACTATGTCAGCGACGGCGAGGGCGGTATGCGCCGCTACATCGACTCGATCCGCGAGATTGCGACCATCCTGGTCAGGGACCACGCCAAGCAGGTGACCTTCGTCTCTACCTGCCAGGGCGTGCCGGAATACGCCCATGACGATTCCAAGACGGCGCGGGCGATCGTTGCCGAACTCGATCCGGAGATCGCCAAGCATGTGAGCGTGGACGCTTCGTTCCACACGCCGGAGCAACTGATGGCCCTGGTGAAAGGCTTCGACTTCGTCGTCGCGACGCGCATGCACATGATGATCATGTCGCTCTGCGTCGGCACGCCGGTGCTGCCGATCGCCTATGAATTCAAGACCAAGGAACTCGCCAAGCGGATCGGCGTCGCCGACCTGCTGCTCGACATCGACACGGTGACGCCCGAGGAAGCGAGCGAGAAGCTCGGCAGACTTACCGCCAATCTCGACCTCTATCGCAGGACGAGCCTTCAGGCAGTGCTTGAGGAGCATGCGTCGGCGATGTCGGCAGGTGAGCTTTTGAGGCCGGTTATTGCCTGCCTAGCGGGCGTTGCGCATGGCGCTGGAAAGCGTGGTGAACAACGCACTGCGCGACTGGCGAAGGGCAAGCATGAGGATCAGGCCGATCGAATAATTGAGGGCAACCGCCAGGACCACCGCGAGCAGGTCTGACTGGCCGGTCAGCGATACGGGCAACTCCCGGTAGACGGACCAGGCAAGCAGCGACGACATGATGAAAAGCCCCTGCATGATCAGGAAGTCGGCTGCGGTCACCGGACCGACCCGATGGACAAGAACGGCAAGCACCGGGACGCGCAGCATATAGCCGCTGATCGCGTAGGCCGCGGCGACACCGACGGCGCCCCAGTGCAGGCCGATGATGAAGGCGGCGACCGTCGTCAGCGACGAGTAGATGCCCCAGTGGAACATGGTCTTGGTCTTGCCCTGGCAGATGAAGATCCATCCGGTGGTGCTTGAGACGGACTGGATCAGGCTGGCGATGCCCAGCCAGGCGAAGATCGGCGCCACCGCTGTCCAGCGCTCGCCGAAGAGAAGCCCGACGACCTGGTCCGACGTCAGCGTCAGCGCCGCGATGCCGGGCATGGTGATGGCCGCCAGCATCCAATTGGTCCGCACATAGATGTTGCGAAACCGCGCCTTGTCCTCATGGATGCGGCTCAGCAGCGGCACCATCACGCGTGTCAGCGGCTGGTTGATGTTCTGCAGCGGAAACAGCAGGAGCTTATAGGCGCGGTCATAGTAGCCGAGTTCGATCGCGCCCGAATATTTTCCGATCAGGATGTTGTCGAGATTGCGCGAGAAGAAGTTGGCCAGATTGAAGCCGGTCAGATTGGCGCCGAAGGACAATATGTCGGTATCGACCTTCAGGTCCGGCCGCGACGGCGTCCAGCGCGCCACCTGCCATGCCGCGGCCAGCGCGACAACAGCCGAAACCGCCGGGCCGATGACCAGCGACCAGTAGCCCAGTCCCGCATAGGCGGCGATTGCGGTAGTCGCAAGTCCGGCAGCGGCGGTTATCACATCGTTCAGCGCGAGCTGGCCAAAGCGCAAATGACGGTTCATCAGCGCCAGCGGCACCGCGGCGAGGCTGCCAAGAAGCAGCGGCAAGGCAGAGCCGATGGTGATCCCGACCATGCGTTGATCGCCGTAGAAGGCGGCGATGGCGGGCGCCAGGCATGCCACCACCACGGCACTGCCCAGCCCAACCAGCGCGCTGATCCAGAATACCTGGTTGAGCTGTTCGGTGCTGATGTCCTTGCGCTGGACCACAGCCTGCTGCAGGCCTAGGTTTTGAAGCAATCCGACAAAGGCCACGATCGGCCCGACGGAAGCCACGAGACCAAAATCCTCGGGGACCAGCAGACGCGCAAGCACGATGACCGAGAGAAACTGGATCGCCATCTTGAAGCCTTGCGCGCCGATCGTCACCACGCCGCCGCGCAGAGCGACGCGACCGAACTGGGGGGGCGGGTTGGCGTTCATGCCGGGCGCCTGGCTTCGGCCAGTTGAGCAACGATCTGCGCAAAACGTTCGTTGAGCAGGTCCGCGTTGAAATCCTGCTCGATCTTGCGGCGCGCCGCACGTGCGATGCGCTCGCATTTGTCCGGGTTCTCGGCCACCCAGACAAGCTTGCGGGCCAACGCCGCAACGTCTCGCTCCGGTGCGAGGAAGCCTGTCTCCTGATCCTCGATCAACTCGGGGATGCCCGAGTGATAGGTGCTGACAACAATCAGCCCGGCGGCCATAGCTTCCATCAGCGCCACCGGAATACCCTCGAGATCGCCGTCCTGTGCAGCAACGCTGGGCAGCAGGAATACGTGGGCGTCGCGCAGGCGCTGCTTGACCTCGGCGTGCGGGCGCGGCCCGAGGAAAGTCACCCTGTCGGCAACGCCGAGATTTGCGGCGAGCTTCTTCAACTCTTCCAGCAATTCGCCGCCGCCAATCACCGTATAGACCCAGTCGCGCCGCGGAAGGCCGGCGAGGGCGCGCAGGGCGAATTCGATGCCCTTCTTTTCGGTCAGCCGGCAGACCGAGATGAAGGACAGCGTGTCCCGGTCCCAGGAACGCCAATGATAGCTGATCTCGCCCGGCCGCACGCCCATATGGTGAACCATGACTTGCGCGGCAGGCGCGCCGACGCCGATCAGGGCGTCGCGGAAAAACGCGTTCACCGGCAGCTGGAGAACGCCCTTTTCGAAAACAACCTTGTAGCGCGTGAGCGTGTCGTCATGCAGCGGTTCGCCGACATCGCGGCCGTGGAATATGGTTACCAAAGGAGCGGAAATCCGGCCTCGTTTCATGGCGCGGGCAACGCGCATGCCGTTATTGCCGAAATGCGCGACGATCACATCGGCGTTCTGCAATTTGCGCGCAAAGGCGATGTCGATAGCGGTCGAGAGCTTATCCCAGAACCTGCCCGACCATCTCCTGAGCATCGGGCGAAAGCGCCCCAGTCCGCCCCACCAGCAGACGACCTTGCCAGGCAGCGCCTGCCAGCGGCGATCGTCGATGTTGCTGTCCTTGCCGAACGACGTCTCGTTGCAGACGACGCCGACTTGCATGCCGCGCTCGAGGCACCCTTCTATCTGGTCGAGGACGAAGGTCTCCGACAAACAGGGGAACTTATCAACTACGAAGCAAATCTTCATCGAATGGACGATCTTTCGAGGCCGGTCGGCGATCTGCTCGCGCGGATGAGGGCTGAAGCCCGTCGCCGCCGTGCGAGGCGCCCCAAGCGTCTGGTGTTGTGCGTGCCGTTGTCCCAAAGCAGCTCCCACCCCGGTCAGGCGCGAGAGCCGGCTTTTGGGGAACGTGCATGGTTTTGGACGAAATGCATCAGGCGGCATGCTCCAGCGCGCCTTGCCTGGCGTTGTCGAGAACGCCGAGGAAGGTCGCGAACTGAATGTCTGGATTCATTTGCGGCCGCTCCGAAAACAGCTGCGCCGCCGCCGACAGCCGGTCGTACTCGGCCTTGTCGCTCCATAGCCGCCTGACTGCGGCGACCCAGTCGTCGAGCGGTGCGTCATAGTCAAGTACAACGCCGCCGGCGCCGATCGCTTCCGGCAGGCCGCCGCGGCGGGACCCGACGACCGGAATGCCGCTGCAATGGGCCTCGGATGCCACGCGCCCCCAGGCCTCTTCCCATTTGCTGGGCGCCAGCAGGATCTTGGTGCGGCCATAGACGGTCTTCATGTCGGTGGTACGGCCTTCCAGCCTGACGTTGCGCAGCGGCGCGATGGTCCGTTCGATCTGCGCCCGGTGGTCGTCGTCGAGCTTCCAGCTTTCGACGAACAGAAACGGGATTTCGGGGCATTGGCCGGCGATGCGCACGGCGAGTTCGAACCCTTTTTCATTGTAAGGGTTGATCAGCGTGACGAATTCGCCGGTCGTCGGGGTGCTGTAGAGCCTGGGATTGATGGTCGGCGGAATCACGGTCGAGTCGATGCCGAACTTTTCCTTATAGGTGCGCGCGGTGAATTCGGAATTGGCGATATAAAGCGCCGAATGCAGTTCGCGCAGGTCGCCGGCCAGTTCGTGGAATTCGACGTTCCGCAGATAGACCACCAGCGGCACGCCGAGCGCCTGCAGCGCTTTTCCGATCGGCACCGATTTGTGGCACTGCACGACGGCGACATCGGGATCGAGCCGTTCGACCGCGAAGCGCGCCGCCTCCCAGGGAAACCACGCCCGCACGACCGGATAGCCGGGATAGCTGTCGATGACCGCACGCTGGCGAAGCAGCTTCATCTTGGCGCGCGCCTTGAAGCCAAACATGCCATCACCGAACAGTGCCGCCAGGACCGAGGCGTCATGACCGTGCTCGCGCAGCTGCTCGACCAGATGGTGCGTGCTCGACTGAACGCCACCGCTGAACTGCGGCGTGTAGCCGTTGCCGCCTGCAAACAGAACTTTCATGGACCTGGCTCCTTGCTGGACCGCCTTATCGTCACGCCGCCATTCTGCCGATGCTGTGGTATTCGATGCCGTAGCGGGCGATGACCTTGGGGTCGTAGAGGTTGCGTCCGTCGAAGATGACGGGCGTGGTCAGCGCGTCCTTCAATGCATCGAAGGACGGCGCACTGAAGCTCTTCCACTCGGTCACGATCAAGAGCGCGTCGGCGCCTCGCACGGCGGCCTCCTTGGTGCCGCACAATTGCAGGTCGTCGCGCAACCCGTAGATTGCCTGGCATTCCTGCATCGCTTCGGGATCGTAGGCTTGCACATTGGCACCGGCGGCCCAGAGCGCCTCCATCAGCGTGCGGGCCGGGGCTTCGCGCATGTCGTCGGTATTGGGCTTGAAGGCCAGGCCCCACAGCGCAAAGGTCTTGCCCTTGAGATTGCCCTTGAAATAGCGGTCCACCTTCTCGAACAGGACCGACTTCTGCTGGTTGTTGCGCTCCTCGACGGCACGCAGCAGCTTGGCGTCGAACTTGATGGCTTCGGCGGTCTTGATCAGGGCGCGCACATCCTTCGGGAAGCACGAGCCGCCATAGCCGAGGCCCGGATAGATGAAGTGGTAGCCGATCCGCGGGTCGCTGCCGATGCCCTTGCGGACCTCCTCGATGTCGGCGCCCAGTTGCTCGGCCAGGTTGGCCATTTCGTTCATGAAGCTGATCTTGGTCGCCAGCATGCAATTGGCCGCGTATTTAGTGAACTCGGCACTGCGCACGTCCATCACGATCATCTTTTCGTGGTTGCGGTTGAACGGCGCGTAGAGCTCGCGCATCACCGCCTCGGTGTCCTCGTTGCTGGTGCCGACGATGATGCGGTCGGGCTTCATGCAGTCGCTCACGGCGGACCCTTCCTTGAGGAATTCCGGATTGGAGGCGACGTCGAAAGCCAGATCCTCGCGCCCGCGCGCCTTCAGCGTCTCGGCGATCCTGGCCTTTATCCTTTCGCAGGTACCGACCGGCACGGTCGACTTGCCGACGACGATCTTGGGCGCATCCATCTCACGGCCGATGGCCTCGGCGACGGCCAGCACATATTTCAGGTCTGCCGAACCATCCTCGCCCGGAGGCGTGCCGACCGCGATCATCTGGATATGGCCATGCTTGATCGCCGCGGCGGCGTCGGTGGTGAACTTGATGCGGCCGGCGGCATGGTTCTCCTTGACCATGTTTTCGAGCCCAGGCTCGAAAATCGGGACATGACCCTGGTTGAGCCGCTCGACCTTTTTTGCATCGATGTCGACGCAGACCACCTGATGGCCGACTTCGGCAAGCACCGCCGCCTGTACAAGACCGACATAGCCGATTCCAAAGACAGTCAAATTCATTCGGTTTCATTCCTGTTCAAGGCTTCGGGGCCTGTTCGAGCTTCGGGCTCGGACCACCTTCGGCCCGGCGGGTTCAGATGCGCTTCTAGTTCGTTTTGCATGCCAGCGATTCCGGGAATTGGCAGGGCTGGCCGAGTGCGGTGAATGCAACGCGGTCCACTTGCATGGCGAGCTTGCGGCCCGGATCCGAGAACGGCCCCATCCAGCCCTTCATCGTATCGCTGCCCCACAGGCTGAAATAGATTCTTTGCGAATGGGTGGGCAGCTTCGCCGGATCGGTGATCTCGTGGACAAGCTTGCCGTTGACGTACCAGCGCAGCCGGTCCTTTTCCCAGACGAAGGCGTAGTCGTTGAAGGCCTTGTCGGTGCCCCCGGCGACGTCGACCAGCTTCTCGTTCTTGCCCTTGCCGGCTATGTAGGCGTTGACCTGGACCTTGGACGTGTCCTTGGTCAGCACCTCGAAGTCGATTTCATCATGCGGCTGCTTGTCGGCATCGCCGACGAAGCTGAAGAATGCCGCGTTGACGCCGGAGCCCGTGTCGGTCTTCATCCGCGCCTCGTAGGTGCCGTAGCCGAAGCGCTGCTTGGTCTGGATCTCGGCGCAGGCGAATTCGCGATCCTTCAGCTTGCGCTTCTCGAAACCGAGCGTCAGCATGCCGTCGGAAAGGCCGATCAGGCTTTTGGACCAGGTGCAGTTCTGATGCTTGCCGTTCGTCCAGCCGTCGGAAATGTACCAGCGCGCGCGACTGAGGCTGGTGAAATCATCGACAAAGGACGGCGCGGTTGGGAGATCCTGGGCGCGGACGGGCACCAGGCCCGCAACCAGGCTGCCGAGAACGATCAGCAGAAACGCGCCGTCTGAACGGAGCCGCCGCAGCTTGCCTGGGATCGGGCGCGTGAACGGGGTGCCGCCGGTTGCCGGGGTGGACGTGCTTTTAGGATCTGCGTTCATATCAAACTCACCTTTGTGCTGTGCGCCCCCAAAGCGATCGTTCGAACCGTGACGAAACAAGCTAATCTTGACCTCTGTCGCTCCTAGGCTCCGTGTAGCGTGCCCAAAACCATTGCGCCGACTCCGGGATATTCGCTCAACCTGTGCCGGGACCGGCGGGTTTCACAAAATCGGTCCTTATGTCTGGGCCGTTCTGCCGATCCTCCTCGAAGATTTCATCCAGCGAATGACGGAGATCCTTCATCATCTGCTTCTGGCGCGAGAGCGCAGCGATGCGCCGCTCGCAATTCAGGATCGACCTAGTCAGTTCGCCAACTTCGGAAGACCTGCGGGAGGAGACCGCCCCGTTTTCCATGGCCTCGACCAGGAAGGCGGCATTGGTGGCCGTTGTCCTGTAGCGGTTCTCAAGTCCGTTCTTCTCCGCCTCGACCTCGGCCGCGATCTGGTCCAGCAGCTTCGCCAAGCGATCGAGTCGCGCGGTGTCGGTCTGTGTGTCGCGCGCCGGATCTCTCGATCGGAAGCGAAAGATCGAGGCCATGCAGTCAGCGCCCCATCATCGTCGAGACGATGACCGGCCTTGGCGCCCGACCACGTTCAAAAGACATTTCTCGCATCGTCCAGCTCCTCTGACAGGGGATGTCTCGGGCCAGTTCGGTTGGCCGTCCAAAATTGTTGCACCGCAACATAGATTGCCATTCCCCGCGCGCATAGGCAACCACCTAGATCGTAAACTCATAAATCGCGTCGAAATGGTGCGAGCCGACCGAGGTAAGGCGATCGCCACGTTGACGAGCCTAGCTTTCGCCGGCTGTGCTGGTTCCGGCCATGAGGAAGCGCAGCGGCGGCACATGCTGACGCTTCGCGGCGAAGCCAGCGCGGCGAAACAGCGCATCCAGCTTGTCGGAGGCAACGCCGCGGACGACGGCCGTGAGGTTGGACGAGCCGGCCAAGGCATAGGCCACAGCCGGCGCCAGCCCGCGCTCAGTCTTCACGTCTAAGAACTTCCGCAACCGGTATTTGTCGCGAATGTGCCGCTCGTGCCTTCTCAGCGCAGCCTTCGATGCCTCCGGCAAACTGTCGATCGCAAGCAGTGCCAGGTCGGCATCGGCCAGATGCCTCAGATCCTGGGTGTTGTGCCGTCCGCTCAGCGAATCGGCGCGCACGATCGCGCCGTAGCCACAGGATTTGATGACCTTGAAGCGCGCGCCATGCGCAACCGCGCGCGCATAGAGTTCATAGTCTTCGCCAAGGCGCAGCTTCTCGTCGTAGCGCAGCCCATGCCGATCGAGGAAGGCGCGGCTGATCACGGGTTTGAGGAAGCCCAGTTCCCCTCGTTGCACACGGCGCCTGGAGATGTTGGCGTCGATGAAACCCTCGAAATCGAGGAATTCCGGCTCGGGCGAAAACGGTGGAGCGACGATTTTCGAGACGTCGGTTGCCGCGTCATCCCTGACAAGCATGATGTTGTCTGCCGCGAAATCCCAATCGGTGCTGGCGAACAGTCTGTGAAACCTGCCTTCGAAAAAGAAATCATCAGCGTCCAGGATGCTGATGAACGGCGACCTGGAACCGGCTATCGCGGCGTTGCGGGCAAAGGAGGGGCCGCGATTGACGTCGAAGCGGATGACGGAAAGGCGGCCCGTGCCGTCGTCGGCTGCATGGGCGACTTTCGCGGTATCGTCGGTGGACGCGTCGTCGACGACGACGACTTCCGCAACCTCCGGCTCGCGCAATGCCGATGCAATGGCAGCCGGGATTGTCCGCGCCGCGTTACGGGCAGCGATGATCACGCAGACTTGGGATGATGTCATGGACATGCCTCTCGATTGCAGAAATCGTTGCGGATTTCCTCGCCCTCCCCGCTCAATGCCTCACCGCCCGTCTGACATGCATCGGCCCAAATGCCTATGCTGCAAGTGCGAAGCAAGCATCGCCAAAATCATCGGCGCCGTCCAGTTTTTCATTTGGCTGGGTGTCATGACGCGGCTGGGCAGGCGGCGAGCCGCAATCGGGATAGCTCCCGAAAGGCGCCGCTTGGCAGAGCCGCTCCTGCACGGCCCGGATCAAGCCACTGGCGCGCTCAGTTGGCCAACCAGTCACTGCCGAGTAGGTCGTGGCGATGGAGAGCGGCCGCTTGGTGGAGGCCGGGAGCATCGAGGAATTGAAGAAACGGGATGCCGACTTGCGGCGTGTTGCTGGAGGCCAACGCCCGAAATCAGTGAAGGCCTCTCCTGGCGCTTAATTTCTCGCCTTCGGCCGCTTCGTTCGAACTCAGCTTTCGTTCTGCGTCGCGAATTTTGTCGGCCGAGGTCGGGGCATTTCTTGCGACCATGGCAAAGACCAGCAGAAAATAACCGAGTTGGATGACTATGGCGCAGCCGATGACGCGAAAAAGCGTCGTGCCGAGCGAGGCGCCGCCCAAATAGGACCAGACGACCACGATCGCCAGCGCAAAACACATTCCGATAATGAACTTTGGCAGTGACATACCCGATAGCCCATCAACCGGCTCGGGAAAAAATGTCGACAAGCCCACCCCGAGCACCTCCCTTAAACTCTGCGAGCTTGTTTAGGTTGCCCGCTTCTGGCCGGTTGCTTCCGGCCTTGCCCAATCTGTCCATACTCCGACAGAAACAATTTGCAACTCTATTGAGGCGAGCAATAGGCGGCAAGGGCAGCTACGGAATAATTTTAAGCGAATCCTCAGGATCGCCTCTGCCATGGTGCAATGCACACGTCGGCATCACCACTGATTGACGGATATCGACTCGCTCCAGTAAGATTTATAATATTGACCAGTATCTTATCATAACATCAGTCGATATTTTGAACTTCTAAGTGACGGCAAAGCTCCACAACCGGGTATAAAGAGCGATTCGCCCAAAATCAGCCCCAAAATTGGACTAGATTTTCCAAAATTGCCCATAATCTGTCGCCTTTGCGACATAAAGGCAAAATTTTGTGCAGGACGAGTTCATTATTTAGTCAGTTCATGACGCGACTATTACAGCCGGCTGGGAAATTGTGTGTTGCGCTGCAGCATTTTTTTGGTATCGTGCGCTAAACCATCCGTTCAACGTATGGAGTTTACGCATGAGGGACGTAGCCAAGCCGGCCGACGCGGATTTTTCGCAGGCCGGCGTCGATTTTCCGCCGCCGATCGGCGGCCTGCTCAAACGCAGCTTCGATATTGCCGGTTCGCTGATCGGCCTGATCGCTCTCAGCCCGCTGTTCGTGATGATAGCGCTGCTTGTCAGGTTTTCCGATGGCGGGCCGATTTTCTATGGTCATAGCCGGATCGGCCGCGGAGGACGGATTTTTCCGTGCCTCAAGTTCCGCACTATGGTTCCAGACGGCGAGCGGGTGCTTGCTGCCTATCTCGCCGCGAATCCGGAGGCCAACGCCGAATGGATAGCGACCCGCAAGTTGAAGAACGACCCGCGGATCACGCGCGTCGGAGCGGTGCTGAGGAAGCTCAGCCTCGATGAGTTGCCGCAGATCATCAACATCCTGCAGGGGGATATGAGCCTGGTTGGGCCTCGTCCCGTGGTACGCGATGAGTTGGAGATCTATGGCAATTCGGCCGTCTATTACCTGAAATCGCGCCCCGGCCTGACCGGGCTCTGGCAGGTTAGCGGACGCAACGATGTTTCCTACGACAGCCGCGTCGCGTTCGATCGACACTATGTCGAGAACTGGTCGATGTTCGAAGACATTCGCATCATCATCAAGACCGTACCTGCGGTCTGGATGTCGCGAGGCTGCTACTGACGGCCGCTTGCTGGCCGTGCATCGAGGAGCGACTGTCCAGAATTCGAGCTCGGAACTCAGGCCCCGGGACTCAGGCATCGGGACTCAGGCATCGGGCGGGGCAAACCAGATCGGAAACGCTCAGTTGAAAGCAGATATAATCGATATCTTTTGCACCGGCATTCTCTCCAGACGCATGCGGCGAGTACGACTTTTGACGACTTGCCTCACGCTGGCGACCGGCCTGTCGCTGGCCCTGCCGCAGTTTGCCTTCGCCGATGACTATCGGCTTGGAGCACAAGACAAGCTAACCATCCGCGTAGCGGAATGGCAGACCGTCGAAGGCACGTTCCGTGACTGGTCGGCCATCAATGGAGAATACACGGTCGGGCCGGCAGGAACCTTGTCGGTGCCGTTCGTCGGCGAGATGCCCGCATCCGGCAAGACGACCTCGGAGATCGCGGCATCGCTCGGCGAGGCGCTACAGCGTAAGCTCGCCCTGGCTGACAAGCCCGAGGCCTCCGTCGAAATGGCGCAGTACCGGCCGTTCTATATTTCTGGCGAGGTGCAATCGCCCGGACAGTATCCTTGCGTGCCTGGGCTGACGGTGCTGAAAGCGATGAGCATTGCCGGCGGAACGCGGCGGAACTCGGAGAGCGGGCAGCGCTACGACCGCGACCTGATCAATGCCAAGGGCAATTTCGACGTACTTCAAGACCAACAGGTCAGGCTGATCGTCAAGCGCGCCCGCATCGAAGCGGAACTGGCGAACAAACCGTCATTCGAAGTGCCGAAAGAAGTGGCCGACGATCCGAAGCTGCCCAGCATCGTTGCCGATGAGACGGCGATCCTGGCGGCCGACCAGAAGAAACTCAACCTACGCTTGCAGGCGCTCGACGACTTGAAGGCGCTGCTGCAGAGCGAGATCGATTCGCTGCAGAAAAAGATCGTCAACCAGCAGAAGCAGGTCGATCTGGCGAAGGAGCAGCTCAACGGTATCGGCTCGCTGGCGCAAAAAGGCCTGGTCGTCAACACCCGGGTTTTGAATTCCCAGCAAACCATCGCCGACCTCGAAGGCCAGATACTGGATTACGAAACGGCGATTCTCACGGCCAAGCAGTCGATCAGCAAGGCCACTCAGGACGCTATCGATCTGGAGAACACCCAGAACTCCACCCTCGCGACCGACCGGCAACAGACGGAAGCCGACCTCAACGAAGCGACGCTGAAGCTGAATATGGAAAAAGGCTTGATGACCGAAGCCCTGTCGGGCAACCCCATGCCGCAATTCTATGGCAACAACGAACCAGCCGCCATGTCGTTTTCCCTGGTGCGGGTGGTCGACGGCAAGACCAGCGAAATCACCGCCGACGAAGACACGCCGGTGCTGCCCGGGGACGTGATCAAGGTCAAACCGGCGCCCCTGGCCATCCAGTAGCTTCTTTCCACCGGAGCGAAGCACCCACCTCGCAGGCGGCGGCCTGCGGGGTTTTGGGCTTCGTATTTTATGGATCAGAAAACAAGGCGGCCTTTGGGCGACGAACAGCCCGGATCGGCCCGCTCTAGCCTCGCACGGCGTCCGGTTCCTCGAGATGGTTCGCGGCGCTCCACCGGGAACGGGCGACGGACGGCACCTTCACCAGCTTGAAGTAGCTGTAATACAGCAGGAACGATCCCATGATGTAGGGATTGAGGGTCTCGACCTCGACGAAGGAGCGGATGAACAAAAGCACCATGACGCCTGCGAGAATCACAGACTCGGCTTGCCATGTCCTGAATATCAGCGCCGAGACGTGCCCCCAGAGCGTGCGCAGGATGATCAGCGACAGCAGTGTCGCTCCGACGAAGCCGAGTTCCACCAAGGTCTCGATGTAGGTGTTGTGGAAGTGGAAGCCGCTTCGGGCGGCGATGTAGAATTCATTCCACAGCCGCTCGGCCTCGGAGAAGCCCTGCACCCAATACGCCGCGTAGCCGACGCCGAGGATGGGCGATTGCTGCGCGGCATTCCAGCCCTGCTGCCAGAGGTAGGTTCGTCCGGTGAGCGTCGAATCCTTGCCGAAGAGGCCAAGGACAAAGTCCATTAGCCCGAGATTCAGCGCAATCACGGTGCAGGCGACCAGCCCGCCTGCACCGATCACGAAAATAACCCGGCGATGGCGGAGCGAAAGCAGCTTGCCCATGGAAAGCAGCGCGACCAGGGCGAGAACCGCCGGGGTCGATGCCATCGAAGTGGCCGAATGCGACACGACCAGCAGATAGCCCGACAGAAGGACGATTGGTACAATCAACAAAAAACCTATGCGGCCGCGCCTGAGAAAGGCCAGGTAGACAACGCAGAAATAGATGCCAAGCGATGCGACAAAGCCGATCTGGTTCTTGGAGCTGAAAGCGCCGACGAAATTGTATGTCCCGTCGAGAACGTCGTAGGAATAACTCGCGACCTTGAGCGAGTAGAGCAGGACGACGAAAATCCCTATTAGGGCGCCTATGGTCAAGGTCCGGACGCTGACCGTGCGCGCGGCAATGTAGGCGCATGCGATATGGGAACAATATTGCACGGCCGTCCTTGCCGTGGTGCCGGGAGCTGCCGACCAGAACACCGAGAAGCAGACATAGGCTGCAAACGCCAGCGGAAGCCAGGCGCTGGAAGCGTGCCTTAATATTTTCCGGTAGTCGACCAGGATGAGCGGCAGCCAGACTGCATAATAGGCCAGGATCATGGCCTGGCCGAAAATGGTCGAGTAGGAGAACGCCCAGATCGAGACGGCAACGGCAAAGCTGCCATAGACCGTGTTCTTGTCCGGATCGATCAACAGAGATTTTGGAATCTTCATCTCGGTATCGGTTTTCCGCCCTTGCAGCTCAATGCCGATTTCATGGGCCGCTCATGGGTCGATTCATTGGATCGATGGGAGCCTCGCCTGCAGGCGCTCGCATTGTGCAGTGCAATATAGCGCATCCGGCGCTGCATGTCACCTGGATGACAAACTGGGCGAAGTCGTTCCTGCAGTTCTCCCATGCCGGACGAGACGATTTGGCCAGGAGGCAGTGCCGTTCAATTGCCTGGTGCTGGCCCATCACGAAGCTGTTCGGAGGCTGCAAGTCCGCGCTTGAACTTGTCCGCCGTTGACTTCACATTCGCCGCCGATTGGGAGGAAGACCACATGCCGATGAGTTTCGCGGGACGATTTGCCGGACGATCTGCTGTTATCACCGGCGGCGCCTCAGGCATCGGCCTTGCCGTCGCGCAAAGGATCACTAAGGAAGGCGGGCGTGTTTCGGTCTGGGATCGCGATGCCGCCCAGATCGAGCAGGCCAAGGCCATTGTTCCAGGCCTGCACAGCGTCACCTTAGACGTCGCCGACCCCATAGCGGTCGAAGCCGCCGCCCGAGAGACGATCGAAGCGATTGGCGCAGTCGATGTCCTTGTCACCAGCGCTGCCATCACCGGACCGAACATGACGACCTGGGAGTATTCCGTAGAGGATTGGCGCCGGGTCATCGACATCAACATCAACGGCGTCTTCTTCTGCAACAAAGCGCTGGTCCCGCATATGCTCGAACGCAATTACGGCAGGATCGTCAACATCGCCTCGATTGCCGGCAAGGAAGGAAACCCGAACGCCTCGGCCTACAGCACCTCCAAGGCCGCGGTGATCGGCATGACCAAATCGCTTGGCAAGGAACTGGCCAAGACCAGGGTAACGGTGAACTGCGTCACGCCGGCGGCCGTGCGCACCGCGATCTTCCAGCAGATGAGCCAGCAGCACATCGACTTCATGCTGTCCAAAATACCAATGGCGCGGTTCGGCGAGGTCGAGGAGGTGGCGGCGCTGATTTGCTGGATCGCGTCCGAGGAATGCTCGTTCACGACGGCGGCCGTCTTCGACGTCTCCGGCGGCCGGGCGACCTACTGAGGCCGGCCGGACGCAAACCGCCCGACCGGATCGCGGCGCCTCAGTCGTGAAGCTGCCGCGAGATCGGCGGGCCGATCGAAAAGTCGCTGAATGTGACCTCGAAGCCCTCGCGCTGCGGCGAGCAGCACATCATGCCGACATCGACCGTTTTCGACGGCGGGAAATAGGCAAGCCGCACCGGCTTCCAATGTTTGTCGGTCGCGTCCAGATACTGGACACGGATCGTCTCGGCATGACGCGTCAAGCGGATCCTGACGCCGTCCGGGTTGGCCGGAATATTGGCCAGCGACCAGTCGGAGGCATCGTTGGTGACGACGACGGAAAAATACATCAGCCCGTCGGTGTATTCGATGCCGGCCTTGATCCAATGGGTCTCGCTCAGGCGGACCATAAGCCCGGCTTGGTCGTAAAGCACCTCATAGTGCCCCTTGGCCGTGACTTCGGCGCTGAAATCGCCCTCGACCTCACGATAGAGGAAATGGCCATTGTCACGCCAGAAGCCGTAGAACGTCTCTCGCCAGAAGTCGGTCTCCTTGCCGGTCCGCACATGCACCGTATTGTCGCCGAACTCGTGGTGCGGCGGCGGATTGAGCCAGGTCAGGTCCGTATTTTCAGATGCCATCGATTTGCTCGCCTGCCTGGCTGGTCCCGGATGAGTGCCGCCGTGATCAGCCAGCGAATGTATAGGCGGTCTTCACGGTCGTGTAGAACTCCGCGGCGTAGCGGCCCTGCTCGCGTGGGCCATAGCTCGACCCCTTGCGCCCGCCGAAGGGCACGTGGAAGTCGACGCCCGCCGTCGGCAGGTTGACCATGACCATGCCGGCTTCCGAATTGCGCTTGAAATGCGTGGCATGCTTGAGGCTCGAGGTGCAGATGCCGGACGTCAGCCCGAACGGCGTGTCGTTGGCCACCGCCAGCGCCTCATCATAATTCTTGACGCGGATGACGTTAGCGACAGGTCCGAAAATCTCCTCACGGGAAATGCGCATGGCGTTGGTGGTTTCGGTGAACAGCGCCGGTTGCAAATAGAAGCCGCGGGTTTCGCGATCGAGCCGCTCACCGCCGAAAGCGAGATCGGCACCTTCCTGACGTCCGATGGCGATATAGTCCTCGTCCTGTTTGAGCTGGCTCTGGTCGACCACCGGCCCGATCTGGGTCTTGGCATCGAGAGCGTCGCCGATGACCAGCTTGCCCAGGCGATCTTTCATCGCCTCGACGAAGCGGTCATGGATGCCGTCCGTCACCACCAGGCGGGACGACGCCGTGCAGCGCTGGCCGGTCGAGAAGTAGGCGCCGTTGACCGCGCAGTCGACGGCGACGGCAAGGTCGGCATCATCGAGCACGACAAGCGGGTTCTTGCCGCCCATTTCGAGCTGGAACTTGCGCATGTGCTCGACGCTGGCGGCGGCCACGCGCTTGCCGGTGCCGACCGAGCCGGTGAAGGTGATGGCGTTGAGATCAGGGCTGTCGAGCATGGCCTGGCCGACCACCGAACCTTTGCCCATCACCAGGTTGAGCACGCCGTTGGGCAGTCCGGCGCGGTGCAGGATGTCGACAATTGTCCAGGCGCTCTCCGGAACGAGTTCCGCCGGCTTGAAGACGATAGTGTTGCCGTAGGCCAGCGCCGGAGCGATTTTCCAGGCCGGAATGGCGATCGGGAAATTCCACGGCGTGATGATGCCGACGACGCCGACCGCTTCGCGGGTGATCTCGACGCCGACGCCGGGCCGCACGCTTGGCACCAGCTCGCCCGACAGGCGTAGCGTCTCGCCGGCGAAGAAGTCGAATATCTGGGCAGCCCGCACAGTCTCGCCAATGCCCTCGACCAGCGTCTTGCCTTCCTCGCGCGCCAAGGCCCGGCCGATTTCATCTTTCCGCGCGGTGATCTCGTCCGACGCCTTCCTCAGCACCGCGTGGCGTGCCAGCAGGCCCGATCGGGACCATGCCGGAAATGCCGCCTTCGCCGCCGCGATGGCCTGCCGGGCGTGCTCGGCGCCTCCCGATGCATATTCGCCGACCACGTCGTCGAGATTGGACGGGTTGATATTGCGGGAGCCGGCATCGCCCACCCACTCGCCATCGATGAGGTTCTTTCGAAACGGGATCATGTCGCTGTCTTCCTTGTCGTCCTTCGATCGCCGTCTATCTGGACCACCGACCGCCACACCGCAAGGCCGAAAGGCGGGCAAACTTCTCCTCCTCGACAGGCATGTGATAGGGGTCGGGCTGGAAAAGATGATTCCAGTATGGTGCGTCGTGGATCGCACGGGAGGAAAAGTATCATGTCCGACAACGCGTTGCCGCTGGTGATCAGCGCACCCCATCCACGCACGCTCGACCTGATCTTCACGCCGGCTGCGCTGACGAAATTTCGGTCGAAATACCGCATCGTCGAAACATCGCCCGAAGGTGTCGCGGCGCTGCCGGCCGATATCCTTGGCGAGGCGCGCTACATTGTCGGCCAGCCGCCGATCGCGCCAGAGACACTGGAAAAAATGAAGGCGCTGCGCTGCATCTTCAATGTCGAGAGCAACCTCATCAACAACATGCCATATGAGACGCTGTTTTCGCGCGGCATCCATGTCGTCACCACTGGGCTGGTCTTTGCCGAACCGGTGGCCGAGCTCGGCCTTGCCATGGCGCTCAACCTTGCCCGCGACATCGTCGATGCCGACCTCGCTTTTCGTCAAGGCAAGGAATTGTGGGGCGGCGACGGCAACCGGACGGCGCGGCTTCTTTCCGGCGCGGATGTCGGCATCATCGGCTTCGGCGATCTCGGCCGCGCGCTCAACCGGCTTTTGACGGGTTTTCGCACGCGGACAAAAGTCTTCGACCCGTGGCTGCCGCCGTCGATCCTGATCGAGAACGGCGTTGAGCCGGCCTCGCTCGATGAAGTCCTGTCGAGCAGCGATTTCGTCTTCGTCGTCACTTCGGTGACCAGCGAAAACCAGGGTTTCCTCGGCGCCGAAGCCTTTGCCAGGATGCGCGAGGGATCCGCTTTCATCCTACTCAGCCGGGCTGGCGTGGTCGATTTTCCGGCACTGATGGATGCTGTCCGCAGCGGCCACATCGTCGCCGCCAGTGATGTTTTTCCTGAGGAGCCGCTGGCCCAAGATCACCCGGTCCGCACATTGCCGGGGTTCCTGCGCTCCGCCCACCGGGCCGGCGCACTCGACATCGCTTTCAAGCGGATGGGCGACATGGTGCTGGAAGACATGGACCTGGTCGACCGCGGCCTGCCGCCGATGCGTTCGAAGCGGGCCGAGCGTGAGACCGTTTCGCGAATGCGCTCAAAGCCGGTCGACAAGAATTAAGCCGTCTGTCCCGACGGTCGCACATGCTCAGATCGTGAAGGACCAAAACAGGCAGGCCAGTGTCGCAGCGGCGAAGACGACGAAGAACAGGCTTCTCAACAGGATGTTGCGCCGCAGTTCGTTGATGAAGAGATGGCATCCGACGATGGCTGCGACAAACAGGAACCGCCAGTTCAGCAGTGCCGAGAGCACATCGTGCTGACCGAAAGCAAATCTGGCGGCGAGACATCCAACGATGACCGCGAACAACACGATGACCGTCCAGAAGATTGCATCGGCGGCATGCGTCAGGACGATGCCGGCGAGCCTGATCGGCAGAACCATCATCAGCAGTGCGCTGAGGAAGTAGACCGCCGCGAGCGGAATGAATGCCCCTGCATCGGCGACGTCACTCAAGCGCTTGGCGCCGATCGCGCCATAGGGATAGCCATGCCTGGCCACCGCCAGGCTGAGCGCCATCAGCAAAGCCGTCAGCACGGCCGCAAGCGCGAATGAGGTCAGGGCTTTACTCATGGGGCTCCCGTTCCGAACGAATCGAAGTCAGAACGGTGGTAGCCTATGGTTTGTAAATTGCTAGTAAGCATCATGCAGCGGCGCGGCAGAGTTCCTCGGCGCATTCACTCTGCAGCTTGCAGACGCCGCCCGTCGATAATGGTCTTGATCTCGGCGCGGCAGGAGCCGCAATTGGTGCCGGCGTGAAGGGCGGCGCCGATTGCCGCGACGCTGGTGCAGCCGCCGCGCACCGCTTCCGCGATCTGGTTGGCACCGACCCCGAAACAGGCGCAGACGGTGGCGCCGCGGTCGACGCTCTTGCCGCCAGGCCTGCCGGCGACGATCGCCAGCCGCGCCTGCCGATCGGCATGGTCGGCACCCAGTTGTTCGGCCGCCCAGCCGCGCGACACCGCTACCGGGGTAGGCGCAAGATAGAGCGCGCCGACCAGCCGACCGCCCGCGAAACGGGCGAAGCGATGGTGCCCGCCGGCGATGTCGTGATAGGCGAGCGCCTCGCCTTCCGGGCCGAACAGCGCGGCGGCAAACCCGGTCCAGTCGCGGCTGTCCTGCAGCGCAATTTCAAGGCGCCAGCCGGCGGGGCAGCGGGCGAGGCTCCAATAATCGGCGTCGATGGATGCGGGCCGTTCCGCAAGCACCGCGAAGCCGAAGGCCGTGGCGGCGAACCGCTCGATTCGGGCGGCAACGTTCTTTGAAGCCGGCTGGCCTGAAATCGCATCAGTCGTCGGCGCGACCAGGGCATCGACGCGCGCGCGCGCGGAAAACTGATCGGTCCAGTGCATCGGCACGAACACAGAGCCTTGGCGTTGGCGCCCTGTCACCAGCGCGCGGACCACGACCTCGCCATAAGCTGTCGAGACGCGCACAATATCGGCATCGCCGATGCCGTAGTGCTGCGCATCAGCCGGGTGAATTTCGACGAAAGGCTCGGCCATGTGCTGCGACAGGCGCGGGCTCTTGCCGGTTCGCGTCATGGTGTGCCAGTGGTCGCGCACGCGCCCGGTGTTGAGCACCAACGGGTAGTCCAGGCTGGTGCGGGTTTGGGCGGTTGGGCGGATGGCAATAAAGCGTGCCTTGCCGTCGGGTGTGTAGAAATTGCCGTTGGCAAAGAAGCGGGTGCTTTTGTCCTCCGGCTGGCGCCACGCACCCCCCTCTGGCCTGCCGGCCATCTCCCCCTCAGGGGGGGAGATTGGCAGTTTTGCCGGCACCGCCTTTTCAGCAATGGTAACGATTGGCGAAACCGGTGGCGACATCCAATCTCCCCCCTTGAGGGGGAGATGGCCGGCAGGCCAGAGGGGGGTGCCTTGGCTCGGCGCTGGCCATTGGAATGGCGCCAATTTCTCAAAGGTCCCTGAATCAATCGCGCCATACGCGCCTATATCAAAATCGCGCGCGCCGTCATTCTCGAAACCCGACAACGCCGCATGCTCGGCGAAGATGTCGGCCGCCGACACATGCGAAAAAGCTTCGGCAAACCCCATCCGCCTGGCGACTTCAGCGATGATCCACCAATCTGGCCTTGCCTCGCCGGGCGTGGCCAAAAAAGCCCGCTGGCGCGAGATGCGGCGCTCCGAATTGGTGACGGTGCCGTCCTTCTCGCCCCATGCCGCCGCCGGCAGCCGGACCTGAGCATGGCGGACCGTGTCGGTCTCGCCCAGCACGTCCGAGACAACGACAAACGGGCAAGCCTTGATCGCCGCCTCGATGGTATCGGCGTCCGGCATCGAATCGACCGGATTGGTCGCCATGATCCACAGCGCCTTGATGCGTCCGTCGGCCACCGCTTGGAACATCTCGACCGCTTTCAGGCCGGGCTTTTCGACGACGGTCGGCGCGTTCCAGAAGCGCTGCACGCGGTTGCGGTGCTCGGGGTTTTCGATCTCCATGTGGGCGGCCAGCATGTTGGCCATGCCGCCGACCTCGCGGCCGCCCATAGCATTGGGCTGGCCGGTCACCGAAAACGGCCCGGCGCCGGGCTTGCCGATGCGGCCGGTGGCGAGATGGCAGTTGATGATGGCGTTGACCTTGTCGGTGCCCGAAGACGACTGGTTTACGCCCTGGCTGTAGACGGTCACCGTCTTCGCCGTCGCGGCAAACAGGCTGTAGAAGCGGGACAGTTCGTCCTCACTGAGACCCGTGGCAGCCGCGATGCCGGCAAGGTCGAGCGCCGAGGCAGCGAAAAGCGCTTGCCCGAATCCGGTCGTGTGCGCCGTGATATAGGTACGGTCCAGCGCGTTATGCTGGCCGAGATAGGCGAGCAGCCCTGTGAACAAAGCGACGTCGCCATCGGGCGCGATCCCCAGATGCATGTCAGCGATATCCGATGTCATGGTGCGGCGTGGGTCGATCAGCACCACCTTCATCTCGGGCCGCTTTTCCCGGGCAGCGGCAATGCGCTGATAGAGCACCGGATGGCACCAGGCGAGATTGGAGCCGACGAGCACGATCAGGTCGGCAAGTTCCAGATCCTCGTAATTTCCCGGAACCGTGTCCGAGCCAAAGGCGCGGCGGTGGCCGGCGACCGACGAGGCCATGCACAGGCGCGAATTGGTGTCGATATTGGCCGAGCCGACAAACCCCTTCATCAGCTTGTTGGCGACGTAGTAGTCCTCGGTCAGCAACTGGCCGGAAACATAAAAGGCGACCGAATCGGGGCCGTGTTCGGCAATGGTTTGCGAGAAGGTCGAAGCGACTAGATTGAGCGCTTGGTCCCAGTCGGTACGGCGACCGTGGATTTCCGGATGAAGCAGCCTGCCGTCGAGATCGATGGTCTCGGCCAGTGCGGAGCCTTTGGAGCAGAGGCGGCCGAAATTCGCCGGGTGGTCCGGGTCGCCACGAACGGTTATTTCACCGTCCGCGGCGACCTTCGCCAGCACGCCGCAACCCACCCCGCAGTAGGGGCAGGTGGTCCTCACCTCGCGCGCTTCATCAATCTGCATGGTTCACGCCGCGCGGCTGGCCAGCGCTTCCAGCGCAATGAACAGCCGCTCGCCGTCGATCCGCACCGGAATGGTGCGCACCACGCCCTCGTCGGCGCCGAGCGCCTTGCCTGTCTCGAGCGAGATCACCCAATTGTGCAAAGGACAGGTCACCGCCGTGCCATGGACGATGCCCTGGCTGAGTGGCCCACCCTTGTGCGGGCAATGGTCGTCGATGGCGAAGACTTGATCGTCGGCCGTGCGAAAGACGGCGATCTTTCCTTCGGGTGTGGCGACGCAGCGCGCACCGCGACGCGGAATGTCCGAGAGCGTGCCGATGGATACCCAATTCATGTGGCTATTCCTCTTTTGCGCGTGTTCTTGTCCGGAAACCGCATTCCACTTTTCGGGAACACGCGCCTACTCCGCCGCCTGCGCAAAGCCGACCGAAGCCATCGGCCGGAATTCATGCTTGTCCTTGCCGGAAGCACGTTCCGACCACGGGTCGACCTGGGCGAATTTCTGCGAGAAGACGAAGCGCGCGAAATAGGCCTTGCGCTTCTCGCCATCGTCCATGATCTGGCGCTTGATCTCGGCGATGCCGACGCGCTTGGCCCATTTGTAGATACGCTCGAGATAGCGGCCCTGCTCGCGATACATCTGCGTCAACGCCACGATATGCTCCAGCGCCTCGTCCTCGGTCTTGACCAGGCCGAGCACTTCGGTGCCCTTGATGTCGAGCCCGGCGGCGCCGGCGAAATGGATCTCGTAGCCGCTATCGACGCAGATCACGCCGACATCCTTGCAGGTCGCCTCGGCACAGTTTCGCGGACAGCCCGATACCGCCATCTTGACCTTGGCAGGGGTCCACGAGCCCCACATGAATTTTTCGATGCGGATGCCCAAACCGGTCGAATCCTGCGTGCCGAAGCGGCACCAGTCGGAACCGACGCAGGTCTTTACGGTGCGCAGCCCCTTGGCATAGGCGTGGCCGGAGACGAAGCCAGCCTGGCCGAGATCGGCCCACACCGCCGGCAGGTCTTCCTTGCGGATGCCGAGCATGTCGATGCGCTGGCCGCCGGTGACCTTGACCATCGGGATCTCGAACCTGTCGACGACGTCGGCGATGGCGCGCAATTCGGCGGCGTTGGTGACGCCGCCCCACATGCGCGGCACCACCGAATAGGTGCCGTCCTTCTGGATGTTGGCGTGAACGCGCTCGTTGATGAAGCGCGACTGGTAGTCGTCGGCGTATTCGTCGGGCCAGTCGCAGACGAGATAATAGTTTAGCGCCGGCCGGCATTTGGCGCAGCCGCAGGAGGTCTTCCATTCCAACTCCTGCATGACGGCGGGAATGGTCTTCAGGCCCTTGGCCTTGATCAGCCGGCGGACCTCGTCATGACCAAGCGCGGTGCAACTGCACATCGGCTGGACCGCCGCGGGGTTGTATTTGTCGCCGATGGTCAGCACCATCAACTTCTCGACCAGTCCGGTGCACGAGCCGCAGGAGGCAGACGCCTTGGTGTGCGCGCGCACGTCGTCGAGCGAGGTCAGGCCCTTGGCCGTGATCGCGCCGGTGATCTTTCCCTTGCATACGCCGTTGCAACCGCAGATTTCCGCATCATCCGGCAAGGCTGCAACGGCCGCCATAGGGTCCAGGGGGGCGCCTCCCTGGTAGGACTGGCCGAAGATGAGCGTATCGCGCATCTCGGATATATCGGTCTGCTTCTTCTTGAGGTCGTTGAACCAGGCGCCGTCGGCCGTCTCGCCGTAGAGCACTGTGCCGATGATGCGGTCGTCCTTGAGCACCAGGCGCTTGTAGACGCCGGCCGCCGCATCGCGCAGCACGATCTCCTGGCGGTCATCGCCCTCGGCGAAGTCGCCGAGCGAGAACAGTTCGATGCCGGTGACCTTGAGCTTGGTCGGCGTGTCCATGTGGACGAAAGCCGCTGCCTCATTGCCGGCCAGATGGCTGGCGGCGACGCGCGCCATCTCGTAGAGCGGCGCGACCAGCCCGTAGACCTGGCCGTTGACCTCGGCGCATTCGCCGATTGCATAGATGTCGGGATCGTTGCTGCGCATGCCGGCGTCGACGACAATGCCGCGATTGACGGCAATGCCGGCTTCCTTCGCCAGGACCGCGTTCGGCCTGATGCCCACGGCCATGACGACGAGCGTTGCGGGAATGACAGTGCCGTCGGCAAGCTCCACCCGCTCGACCTTGCCGTTGCCGGTGATCGCCTGGGTGTTGGCCTTGGTGATGACCTTGATGCCGCGCTGCTCGACGGCGCGCTGCAGGAGATATCCGGCGGCCGGATCGAGCTGACGCTCCATCAGCGTCGGCATGACATGCAGCACGGTGACGTCCATGCCTTGCGCATTTAAGCCCGCTGCTGCCTCGAGCCCGAGCAGGCCGCCGCCAATGACCACAGCCTTGGCCCGCGACTGGGCGGCAAGCATCATGGCCCGGACGTCGTCCAGATCGCGATACGTGAGCACGCCCGGCAGGTCATGGCCCGGCACCGGAATGATAAACGGCACCGAGCCGGTGGCGATGACGAGTTTGTCATAGGGCTCGGTCACGCCATGATCGGAGGTGACGGTCTTTGCCTGCCGGTCGATGGCGACGATCTTGTGGCCCTTGTAGAGGGTGATGCCGTGCTTGATGTACCAGCCGTCGCCATGGATGATGATCTCTTCATAGGCCTTTTCGCCCGACAGAACCGGCGACAGCATGATGCGGTCGTAGTTCACGCGCGGCTCGGCGTTGAAGATGGTGACCTGGTAGCGCCCAGGCGCCTTTTCCAGGAGGTGCTCCAGCATGCGCCCGGGGGCCATGCCGTTGCCAATGATAACGAGTTTCTCGGTCATGTCCTGATCCACTCCGGTCTCACTCAGCCGCGTAGGAAAGGCCTGAAGCTTCGTCAGACGCCGTGCGCTCCATCCGCCGGATGGAAAAATGCATCCAGGCAAAGCAGGTGGCGACGATGACGAAGAGCAGCATGAAGCAGCTCGACCAGACGCCGGTGAGGTCGTTGAGCGCGCCGAAGACGATTGGCAGGATAAAGCCGCCGAGCCCGCCAATCATGCCGACAACGCCGCCGACCGCGCCGACACTCTGCGGATAGTAAGCCGGGATGTGCTTGTAGACGGCAGCCTTGCCAAGGCTCATGAAGAAGCCGAGCACACAGGCAACGGCTATGAAGGCGAGCGGGCCGACCTCGAAATGGAAGGCGATCGGCCCGCTGACACCGCGCACGACGTAGTCTGCCGAGGGGAGAGACAGAACGAGAGTCGCGGCGGCACTGACAGCGAAGGTCCAGTAGAGCACGGTGCGGGCGCCGATCCGGTCGGAAAGCACGCCGCCATAGGCGCGGAAAATACTTGCCGGAATTGAATAGGCCGCGCCGATCATACCGGCGGTCGCAAGCCCGAAGCCGTAGACGCCGATCAGGTAGCGGGGCAGCCATAGCGAGAGCGCCACGAATGCACCGAAGGCGAAGAAATAATAGAAGGCGAAGCGCCAGACCTGCAGGTTCTTGAGCGGCGCGAATTCCTGCCAGAAGCTTCTCGAGGGCGCGGCCTTGCCGGCGCGGCGCTCGCGGATGACCGGATCGTCGCCGGTCGTGAACCAGAAGACGGCGGCCATGACGACGAGTGCTGCCGCCCAGATCAGCGCGACCGACTGCCAGCCCCAGGAGAGAAGCACGAACGGTGCCAGGAACTTGGTGACCGCGGCGCCGACATTGCCGACACCGAAAATGCCAAGCGCCGTGCCCTGCTTGCCGGCCGGGAAGAAGCGCGAGACATAGGCGACACCGACGGCGAAGGAACCGCCAGCGAGCCCGACGCCCAGCGCAGCGACCAGCATCTGCCCGTAGGTGTGCGCAAAAGCGAGCAGAAAGGTCGCGACCGCCGCCGCAAGCATGGTCGCGGTGTATACCAGCCGTCCGCCAAAACGGTCGGTCCAGACACCGAGCACCATACGCACGAGCGAGCCGGTGAGGATCGGCGTGCCGACGAGCAGGCCGAACTCCGTCTCGTTCAGCCCCAGCTCCTGCTTTATGCGCACGCCGATGATTGAAAAGATCGTCCACACCGCGAAGCAGACGGTGAAGGCGATGGTGGACATGACAAGCGCCTGCCGGGGAGCACTGTCCTGGCTGGGCGCGGCTGGGAGATTTGCGGTCATTTTCTGGCTCCGGTTAGCGGCGTGGGAAGCACCGCCCTTGTGCTGTTCGTTCGCGACTGTCAGCGGCGCGGCATCGCCCGCAGCGCGCTGACGGCGAGAAAATCGCGGCGCGTGAAGTCCGCGAGGGACGCGCCAGTTCCGATCCGTTTCGTCATCGTCGTCTCCGGTTGGGCGCCGCTTGGGACCAGCGCCGTCGATTGCGTCAAAACAAAAAAGCCGCCGGCCAGGTCTTCGCGTCCGGAGTTCCGGGAGCGCGTGTGGACCTGAGCGGCAGCTTTGCCTGTGGCGCCCGCCATTGGACGCCGTGTCACTTGGCCCTTGCGGACCTACATGTTGAAAAGCAGGAAGCGTGCCAATTCGACAGCGCTCTGAATTATCGAATGAAACCAATGTGAACCGCAGCCGCGCGACTTTTGACCAAGCTCGGCAGCGGATCAAAGATTAGTCAGAATGCCTTGCACAGCAGCATAATATTTGTGCAATGCGGTAGATTGCCCATTGCCGATGCAGATTGCCAATGATGATGACGAGTTTTCCGGTTATTGCCTTACTCCGCGGCTTCGACGAAGCGGTGGCGTTCGTAGAGGAATTTCAGCACCGCCTCGCGGCAGCGCAGGAAGGTGCGGTCGGAGGAAAGCTCGATGCGCCGACGCGGCCGGGCCAGCGGCACGGGAAGAACCTCGCCGATGGTGGCCGCCGGGCCGTTGGTCATCATGACGATGCGATCGGACAACAGCACCGCCTCGTCGACATCGTGGGTGATCATAACGGTCGTCGAGCCGAGCCTCGAATGGATATCCATCACCGCGTCCTGAAGATGGGCGCGCGTCAGCGCGTCGAGCGCGCCGAAGGGCTCGTCGAGCAGCAGGATCTTCGGCTCCATGGCCAGCGCCCGGGCGATGCCGACGCGCTGCTTCATGCCACCCGAAATCTCGGCCGGACGTTTGTCCTTGGCATGCGCCATCTGCACGAGATCGAGATTGCGCATGATCCATTCATGCCGCTGGGCCCGGCTCCTGCTCCGGCCAAAGACCTTTGATACTGCCAAATTGATGTTTTCGTAGACGGTCAGCCATGGCAGCAGGCTGTGGTTCTGGAACACCACGGCGCGTTCCGGGCCGGGACTATCGACCTCCTTGTCCTCGAGCAGAACGGCGCCGGCCGAGACCTTGGTCAGGCCGGCGATCAGGTTGAGCAAGGTCGACTTGCCGCAGCCTGAATGGCCGATGATCGAGACGAATTCACCTTTGTCGATGGTCAGCCGGATGTCCTTCAGCACGTCGCTGACCTGGCTGCCGCGGGCGAAGGATTTGTCGATGTGGTCGAGTTTCAGATAGGCCGTCATCGTCCCTCTCCTCACTTTGCCGTTGTGCCGCGGGTGACGAAGACGCCGACCGCCGCGACCAGGCGGTCGAGGCAGAAGCCGGTGACGCCGATATAGGCGAGCGCGACGATGATGTCGGGCAGCCGCGATGAGTTCCACGCGTCCCAGATGAAGAAGCCGATGCCGACGCCGCCGGTCAGCATTTCGGCGGCGACGATGGCGAGCCAGGACAGACCGATGCCGATGCGCAGGCCGGTGAAAATGTAAGGTGCAGCTGCCGGCACCATGATCTTCACGAAGAATTCGAACTGGTTGAGCCTGAGGATGCGGGAGACGTTGCGGTAGTCCTCAGGGATGTTGCGGACGCCGACCGCGGTGTTGATGATGATGGGCCAGATCGAGGTGATGAAGATGACGAAGATCGCCGACGGGCTGGAATCGCGGAACGCCGCCAGCGACAGCGGCAGCCAGGCGAGCGGCGGCACCGTGCGCAGGATCTGGAACACCGGATCGAGGCCGCGCATCGCCCAGATCGACTGACCGACAAGCGCGCCGAGCGCAACGCCGACGATCGCCGCAAGGCCGAAGCCGACGGCGACGCGCTGCAGCGAGATCAGCACCCGCCAGGCGAGCCCGATATCCTGCGGGCCGTTGTCGAAGAACGGATGGGCGATCAGGTCATAGGCCTCGTTCCACACCTGGCTTGGCGGTGGCAGGCTGGCTGTGGGCGACGAACAGGCGACCTGCCAGACGACGAGCATGATGGTGATGACAATGACCGGCGGCACCAGCGTGCTGGCCAGCTTGCCGGCGATCGCGGCCGGGTCGAAGCGGCGCCGCGCCCTGGCGGTGAAAGCGATGACCTCGGCGGGCTTGGCCGGCGCGGGGAACGGCTTCACCTTGCTGTCCTCGATGGCTTGGATAGACATTTCTCGAAAACTCCTTGGCAGCACATGCACAACGGGCGGCGTTGCCAACGCACTGTCGCGCATCTATGTCGGGCTCAGGCCGACGCCTTGATCTTCAGGCTGTCGAGATAGGCCGACGGTTTCTCCGGATCGAAGATCTTGCCGTCGAAGAAGGTTTCGGTGCCGCGCGACGAAGACGCCGGAATATCGGCCGCGGCGACACCAAGATCCTTGGCCGCCTCGCGCCACAGATCCTCACGGTTGACCTGGCCGACCAGTGCTTTGATGTCGGTGGTCGGCGCGAACTTGCCCCAGCGGATGTTCTCGGCGAGGAACCAGCTGTCGTGGCTCTTGAAGGGATAGGACACGCCGCCCTGCCAGAACTTCATGTAGAGATCGGTGCCGTTGGCGACGCGGCCATTGCCGTAGTTGATGTCGCCCTTGAGGCGGCCGATGATGTCGGCGGTCGGCACGTTCATCCACTGCCGCTTGCCGATGATGGCGGCCATCTCGTCCTTGTTTTCTTTTGCCTCGCACCATTGCTGGGCCTCCATGACGGCCATCAGGATCGCCTTGGTGGCGTTCGGATATTTGTCGATGAAGGCGGCGCGCACGCCGAGCGCCTTTTCCGGATGGCCCTTCCACAGTTCGCCGGTGGTGGCGGCGGTGAAGCCGACGCCCTGATGGACGAGCTGCTCGTTCCATGGCTCGCCGACGCAGAACACGTCCATGTTGCCGACCTTCATGTTGGCGACCATCTGCGGCGGCGGCACGACGATGGTCGAGACATCCTTGTCGGGATCGATGCCGCCGGCAGCCAGCCAGTAGCGCAGCCAGAGGTCGTGCGTTCCGCCCGGGAAGGTCATGGCGGCCTTGACCTCCTTGCCCGCGGCCTTCTTGGCGGCGAAGGCTTCCTTCAGCTTTGAGGCATCGAGGCCGACGCCGGTGGCGGCATATTCCTGGGCGACGGAAATGCCCTGGCAGTCGTAGTTGAGCCGGGCCACGATCGCCATCGGCAGCGGCTGTTTGTTCTGCGTCACCTTGCCGGTGTGCATCAAATAGGGCATCGGCGTCAGGATATGGGCACCGTCAATGCCGTTGGCTTCGCCGCCGAGCACCAGATTGTCGCGCGTTGCGCCCCACGAGGCCTGCTTGAGCACCTCGACATCGGGCATGCCGAATTTCTCGAACAGGCCTTTTTCCTTGGCAATCATCAGCGGTGCCGCATCGGTCAGCGCAATGAAGCCGAGCTTGGCGCCGGTGACTTCCGGCGCGGCGGGTGCCGCATAGGCCCCGGAGGGCAGCAGCGCACGCGCCGCCGCCAGCGTTGCCGCGGTGGCCGCGCTGATCCTCAGGAAATCGCGGCGGCTGATCGCCGGTGGGGCGGAATGGCTATTGGTGCGTTTCGTCATCGTCATCTCCGGTTGGGCGCGGCTTGGGATCGGCGCCGTCGATTGCGTGTTCGACCAAAACAAAAAGCCGCCAGCCAGGCCGCGCGCGTCCGTCATCCGGGATCGCGTGTTGACCTGAGCGGCAGCTTTGCCTGTAGCGCCCGCCATTGGACGCGTATTCCGTGACCCCGAGAAGAGTCTGCCTATTGCATTGCAGGAACCGTGCCAGTTTTCGGAATGGATGGCAAACATCAATGAGATCAATGACATACCACAATCGTCGGCGCGCCGGCCCGCTGGGCGCGCAAGCTAAGGATTGTTCATTAGCGCAGTTGCACGCACATTTTTTGTGCAGTGCACAAGAATGGCGCGGAAATGATCAGGCTTCGGCGCGCGCCAATTTCTGGCCGGCAATGTAGGCGTCGATCTCGTCGGGATCGAAGATCTGGCCATCGAAGAAACCATCGGGACCGAGCACCAGGCTTGCCCCCGCCGAACCGACCGGAGTCGCGGCCTTCAGCGCGCCCTCGACCTTGGCATTGGCACCGGGAAGCGCCACGCCAAGCGGCTTCAACGCCGAGCGGTAGAGATCGGGGCGGTAGCAGTCGCGGGCAATAGCGAGGTTTTCCGGCGTGTGCGCGACATGCCCCCAGCGCACCATCTGCGTGTAGAACCACAGCGCATGGCTCTTCCACGGGAAGTTCGCCGCCTTGTTGAAGGGCAGAAAGAAGTCGCCGACACTGAGTTCGGCGCTGCCGCCGAGCGCCAGATGCCCGCTGAGGATCGGCATCTGCAGCGCCGGCGCAAGCCCGAGGAAGGCCGGCTGCGCCATCAGGGCCGCGAGTTCGCCACGGTTTGCCGGATCCTGGCACCAGCGCGCCGCATGATGCAGCGCGCGCAGCAGGGCCGAAAGCGCGTCCGGCTGTTTTTCCGCCCATGCCTTGCGCACGCCGATGACTTTCTCCGGGCTGGTCTTCCAGATGGCCGCCTTGACCGTGGCGATATGGCCGGTGCCGGCGACGACAGAGGCGCTGTTCCAGGGTTCGCCGACGCAGTAGCCGTCGATCCTGCCGGCGGCGAGCGCGTCCGCCATGAAGGGGGGCGGCACGATGACGATTTCGATCTCATGCGACGGGTCGATGCCGCAGGCGGCGAGCCAGTAGCGCAGTTCGTAATTGTGCCCGGAGTGCGGATGGACGACGGCGAAGCGAAGCGGATCGCCGCCGGCATTCGCCCGTTTGCGGATCAGCGCCCCCAACGCCCTGCCGGCCCGCGCCGGATCGAGGTCGGGTCGGGCGCCGTGCGCGGCCATGCCCGCCCAGACCGCGTTCGAAACCGTGACGCAATTCCCGCCAAGGCCGAGCGAGAACGGCACGACCGTGTCGGAGGCGAGCGGCGTCAGCCCCAGATTGCAGGCGATCGGCATCGGCCCCAGCATATGCGCGAGATCGAAATGGCCGATGGCGATGCGGTCACGGATGTTGGCCCAGGATGTTTCCCGGTTGAGCGTCAGATCGATGCCTTCGCGCAGCGCGAAGCCGATTTCCTTTGCCGCAACGAGGACAGCGCTGTCGAAGAGCGGCATGAAGCCAGCATTGATCCGGTGCTCGGCCGCCATCGTCAACTCTCCTCGGGATCCAGAAGGCCTGCCGCCGTCACCAGGCTCTGGGCGATTTCGCCGATCTTGCGGTTCTGGTTCATGGCGGTCTTGCGCAGCAGCGTATAGGCCGCGTCCTCCGACAAGCCGCGCGACTTCATCAATATGCCCTTGGCGCGATCGATCACCTTGCGGCTTTCCAATTCGCTGCGGGCCTCCTCCAGTTCGCGCGCCATGCGCGAAAACGCGTTAAAGCGGCTGATCGCCATGTCGAGGATCGGCTTGACCCGCTCCTGGCGCAGGCCGTCGACGACATAGGCTGAGACCCCCGCCTCCACCGCTGCCTCGATCGAAGCCTGATCCGAGCGATCGACGAACATGGCGATCGGCCGCTTCACCACGCGCGACAGCTGGAACATGTTTTCGAGCATGTCGCGGTTGGGATTTTCGAGGTCGATGACGATCACGTCGGGTTCGATCTCGGCGATCCGCCGCGCTATGCCGGCGACGTCATGGATGACCGTGACCTGCTGATGCCCGGCCTCCCGCAGTCCTGCCTCGATTATCGAAGCGCGGATGTGGTTTTCATCGATCACCAGGACAGTGAGGGATTTGCGGATCATGCCGCATTTTGCGCAGGCGAGGCGATTGTGCAATGCGGCATGGCGAGATTCACGCAAACAAAGCCAGCGTTCAGGCGCCGCCTGAGGCATTGGACGCGACGGCCGTGGCGACGAACTTGACGTCGCGGGCTCGGCACCGGCCTTCACCTTGAGCCGGACCGGCCTTGCCCTTCTGCTCGATGCCGTCGGCGACAACGAACGGGCAACGCGCCTGCCCGGCGTCCGCTATTGGCAGGCGATCACCGCTCTACGTCATCTCGGGCCTGCTCGCCGGCACTGCTCTACATCGGCCCGGTCAAGGCGCCGTCGCTTGCCGAACCGCTGGTGCTGCCTTCGGTGGCCGCCGCCGTGATCGGCGGAACCTCGATCTTCGGCGGCCGCGGCGGCTACATCGGCACAATCATCGGCGCGCTGATCCTCACCGTACTGACGACGCTGCTGACCTGCAGATGCCCCGGAAGGCACGCGGCGGATTTTGTTGGGCTGATCGTGCTGTTTGTGGCGGCGGCTTGTTTGCGGCTTGTGGAGGAGAGATAGGGGGCGCGACACCACCAGCTGCTTTTGACCCTAAGCCGACCGTCGCAGACCAAATCCTGAATGGCTGCTTTTCACGCAAGCGGACTGGCCGCTTTTAGGCCCTTGGACCATCGATCCGGCCTCAGTTCGGATCTGCCGACGTCGGTCCTGTGACCACCGCGGCTTCTACCGGATCGCCAGGGAAGCGAGGCAAGGCAGCGTCAAGTTCGAGCCAGAGATTAAGAAGAACGGAGCCATCGCCGCACAGGCGTCTGCCTCCGTGGGTATGGACGGATTCACTCATGCGCAATATGGATGGGGAGGCCTGCCGTGGCGCTCACATTTTCGCCGCGTCGCTGAGGCAGGTGACGTTCGTTCAATGACGCTGCGCAGGGCGGGTTGCCGCCTGCAGAAGTGTCGATATCAGGGGATCTGGTCGATGACCGACAACAAGCCAGACGTTACCAAGGATTGGCAAGCGACGCAGGGCCAGAAGTCCTCCGCCACGCGTCTTCGCCTTTTCGCCGCACTCTCGTGGATCGTCGCCATTGGCGGCGAGATCTACGGGATTATTCTGCTTCGCCAGAACAAGTTCGACCAGGGACACCTGCCGCTGATCATCGGCCTTCTGGTCGGCATCGCGATTTTCGCAATCGCCGGCAACTTGCTGTGGAAGGCGGCCAACAGGCACGATCCGGCCCGTGCATCCGACGCGGCCAGGTTCTTCTTCCAAAACCAGCTCGGCGCAATCATCACGCTGATTGCCTTCCTCCCGCTGGTTTTCCTGATCCTCACCGACAAAAACATGGATCCGCAGACCAAGAAGGTTGCCGGCGGCATCGGCGCTGCGCTGGCCGTGCTCGCGACGGTCATGGGGATCAGTTTCAAACCCCCATCGGTCGAACAGTACACCCAGGATATGAACGCATGCGCAGCTCAAATCAAGTCGGGGCAGCCCACCACCGCCTGTTCGCCCGACGTCGCCGCTCAGGCGCAGGCGATCGCGACGGACACCGCTGCGGTGGCGGCGGCGACGCGGGACGCGAGCCACCCCGCCGGTCAGGATGTCGTCTACTGGATCGCGCCCGAAAACGGAGCCGCGAAGTCCACCGAGCCGCATGTTTTCCACCTCTGCGCAGGCGTGAGTCCGCTGAAGGACAAGACCGTGAATAGTGGCTCCGTAACGGAGGCCTACGCACAGAACGCCGTCCGCATCACGAAGCAGATCGATATGGAACAGAAGCAGTGCGGGTTCACCGCCACAACCAGCACCAACTGAACCCGCCTGCGCTCGATCGCGTCCAGCCGTTGGTCTTGTCGAGAGGGATGACGCGTAAGCGCAGGCTCAGTATTGACTCGCCGAAGCAACGCTAAATACCGGGATCGCCCCGGCTGGCCATTATTGTCCAGCTGCAAACTTATCCGCGGCGGGCAACGACTGGGCGTCTTACGCACGGCAGCTTCCGGCCTGAGCGCTTCGAATGGAGAATGACGTTAATGCGGCGCAAAGCAGACTTCACCCCGGCCTGATCCAGCGGCGCTTTCTCAGTGCGCCTGCCCCGCCGCTTCACACCACCGCACTCCCCTGCTCCGCCTCCGCCGCATTCGGATCGCCCGGCGCGGTCGCCCAGGCGAGCTCCACCAGCGTCACCGTCCGCCGTCCAACCCCGTCGAGCTGACACACGATCAGCCCCTGCTCCTCGATGTAGGTCAGCAGGCGCGGCGTAGCGAGTGCGAGCCGTAGGCGCGGGCGATCGCGGCGTCGCTCGGGCAGGGCCAGCCCTCCTTAGCGGCGCGGGCGATCATCATGAACACGCCTTGCATGTCCTCGGGCAGCAGCGAGGCGCGCGCCGAGACGTCCTGCCAGGCGTCGTCGCCTGCCATGTCGGAGCCGAGGCCGGCGCGGGCGCGCGTCAGCATGCGGCGGAACTCCGGCACGTCCGGCACGACCGCGGCGAGGCCCTCGATGCGGCAGCGGACGACGAACTCCTGATAGAGCACGCCGATGACGCGGAAGCCGGCATCAGGCTGCGCCAAGAGGCGGCTGATGGTGTCGGGACTGCGAGCAGCGCGGCATTCGCGGTCGGCTACGAAAGCGGGATGCCGAAGAGGCGAGAGGCAGAACCTTGGCCGCAGCATGAGCAGGCCGTGAGCAGCGATGAAGCCGGCAAAGGTCATCCTCAGGAGGCTAAGCGGTCGGCCGGAAATAGCCGATGTCGCGCTTGCCTTGCCGGGAAATATGCCGTCCGTCAGGCCCCTCCATAGCGCCAATCATCACGCACGTCCTCCCGATCAGCGCGAAAATCAGCGTGGAGCGATCTCTGCGACGAGATCGTTCGTCGTCTTGACCCCAGCCATGAAGCCGGCGGCATTGAATTCGTTCATGACGAAGAAAGCGCCGACGCCGCGTGTCGGTGCAATCGCAACATAGAGAAACATCCCTTGCAGGCCGCCGCTCTTCTGGAGGATGAGCGGGCGATGCTCGTTAGGGAGCATGATGACCCATCCGAGACCCATGGCGTCCATCGGCCCACCGTCATCCAGCCCCATCACCGACGCGAGCCCGTCCCGGTACAAAAAAGCCGCGTGGTTCAAAAGGCGCAACTCGGCGTCGGCCGCGGAAGGCTTGTTGTCGACATGCCAGTTCATCCAGCGCAGCAGGTCGCCCGCGGTCGAGTACAATCCACCGGCGCACTCCATGGCTGTGCTCGTCGGCACGATTGGCATGGGGCTGCCGTCGAAGTTATGGCCCTGCATCAGGCGCGGCTCGTCCTCCGGTCTTGGGTTGAAAACCGTGTCTTTCATGCCGAGGGGATCGAGGACACGCTCTCGAAGGACCTCGGCATAAGGCTTTCCAGAGACATTCGCGAGCGCCGCTCCGAGGAGGTCGTATCCGAAGTTCGAATAGAGAACGGCGGTGCCCGGCGCGAACAGCAGCGGATTGTCCTTGAGGGCGGCAATCTGCGCCTCTTTGGTGTTCGTAGAGAAAGGGTCTGAGGGGGCGCCTCGGCCACTGGCACCTCCCGCGGAAGGCCGGAAGCTTGCGCGACGAGATCGATCAGGCGGAGGGCGCGGCCGTCCTTCTCCGGGAGCGTGACGTCCCAGCCAAGGCGATCCTGCAGCCGGTCGGTGAGTTGTACCTTGCCGTCGATCGCCAGCGAGGAAAGCACACCGCCGCAGAACACTTTGCTCACGGACGCGATGCGGAACATTGTGTCGCCGTCGGGCACTTTTTCACTCCCGTCGGCAATCTTGCCGAAACCGGCCAAGGCCGTCTCGCCGTTGCGGACGGCGCCGAAGATCAGGCCAGGCACCTTGGTGGAGAGATACAGGATCGTACCGTTGAACTGCACCGCTTCCGTCAGCAGCTTGTCCTCGGCATGTCCATAAGAGGGAAGGGTGACGGCTGCGATTGCCGTCAAAGCGATGGCCATAAGTCGGCGCGATCGAGACAAACGCATTGCCAAAATCCTTTGATAAAGCTGCAGAATAAAATCTTCGGAAAAAGGGCCGCCGCGTAGTATCTTACCATCTCTCCAGAAGCAGGAGATGTCAACAGAATGAACCGAAGGGGTAATCGGCGGAGGTAGCGTAGGTTCGGCGGATATTTGCGCTACAGTCCTGCCGTATTTCTTGTCTTCGTCAGTTGATCGCGGCTGATCTCTTCATTGACAAACCGACCCGCTGGTAATTTAGAAGATATGTAAAGCGCCGTCGGCAAGAGGGAGTGCTGTAGCGTCGAACAACTTACAATAGCGGATCTGCGTCGCGCCAATCGTCGTCGTATGATGAAGACCGCGCTCGGCCGCCGCCTCACCCCACCGCACTCCGCTGCTCCGCCTCCACCGCATTCGGATCGCCCGGCGCCGTCGCCCAGGCCAGCTCCACGAGCGTCACCGTCCGCCGTCCGCCCCCGTCAAGCTGACACACGATCAGCCTCTGCTCCTCGATATAGGTCAGCAGGCGCCGTGCGCGGCGTAGCGAGTGCGAGCCGTAGGCGCGGGCGATCGCGGCGTCGCTCGGGCAGGGCCAGCCTTCCTTCGCCGCGCGGGCGATCATCATGAAGACGCCTTGCATGTCCTCGGGCAGCAGCGAGGCGCGCGCCGAGACGTCCTGCCAGGCATCGTCGCCTATCATGTCGGAGCCGAGCCCGGCGCGGGCGCGCGTCAGCATGCGGCGGAACTCCGGCAGGTCCGGCACGACCGAGGCGAGGCCTTCTATGCGGCAGCGGACGACGAACTCCTGATAGAGCACGCCGATGACGCGGAAGCCGGCATCGGGCTGCGCCAGCACGGCGCGCAGCACCCGGTCGACGCGCTCGCGCCGCTCCGCCAGATCCTCGGCGCTGATCGGCGGCTCCACCGGTTCGGGGCGGATTTCCAGCGCCGCCGATTTCGCCGCCATCAGCTGATCGAGCAGGTCCGGCGAGGAGCGGCGCTGCGGCCGGACGGTTTCCGGCGGCGGGGCCGCCAGGATGATCGCGCGGGCATCCTCCAGCGCCGATTCCGGCAGCGGCATCAGGCGCGGGGTCGCGTTGCGCGGACTCGTATCGGTCGGGCCGATGCGCAGACCGAGCGGACGGCGCGACAGCGCCGGGCCGAGCGCCATGAACTGCCCGCGCTCGAGGTCGCGAAAAGCCTCCGCCTGGCGCCGCTCCATGCCGAGAAGATCGGCGGCGCGCGCCATGTCGATGTCCAGAAAAGTCCGGCCCATGAGGAAATTGGAAGCCTCGGCGGCGACGTTCTTGGCGAGCTTGGCCAGCCGCTGGGTGGCGATGATGCCGGCCAGCCCGCGCTTGCGGCCACGGCACATCAAATTGGTCATGGCGCCGAGCGAGAGTTTGCGCGCCTCGTCGGAAACCTCGCCGGCAACCGCCGGCGCGAACAGCTGCGCCTCGTCTACCACCACCAGCATCGGATACCAGTGGTCGCGGGCGACCTCGAACAGCCCGCCGAGAAAGGCGGCGGCGCGCCGCATCTGGTTCTCGGCGTCGAGCCCTTCGAGATTGAGCACCGTGGAGACGCGGTGGATGCGCGCCCGCTCGCCGGCGCTCTGCAGGCCGCGCTCGGTATGCTCCTCGGCATCGATCACCAGATGGCCGAAACGGTCGCCAAGCGTGACGAAGTCGCCTTCGGGATCGATGATGGTCTGCTGTACCCAGGGCGCACTCTGCTCCAAGAGCCGGCGCAGCAGATGGGATTTGCCGGAACCCGAATTGCCCTGCACCAGAAGCCGCGTCGCCAGCAGTTCCTCAAGATCCAGCGCCGCCGGGGCGCCCGCGCTCGTCTGGCCCATCTCGATCGCAACGGTCATGTCCGACTCTCCTTGGGGAGAGGGCTTATCAACCGCATCACAGCCCGTCGAGCGCGCCATGGCCGGCGCTCCGTGTTGCGCACAGGCTGGATGCTGCTAGGGTCAAAGATACGAAACGTACCGTTTCGATTCGAGACTGCCGCTAAGGGGTGGATTCCTGTCCTTGGCATCGGCAACCGGATCAAACCGATCGCCCAAAGCCTTCATTGACGCGATGGAGATCGAGCGGCCGAAGCCGGTTTTTTGCGGACATTTGCCCGCTCCTCCAGGTCTCGCCAGAAGCCAAGCACTGTCGCCACGATCGCTTCCGGCGCGTCCTCCTGCATAAGATGCTTCGCGTTCGGCACGACATGGAAGGAAGCACTCGAAATGCGGCGCGCGAGCTCGCGACCGTCATCGATGGGAATCCACTGGTCGTCCTCGCCCCACAGGATGGCAACGGGGCAACGAATCTCGCCGTAGCGCCACTCGACCTCTTGCGAGTATTTGTCATCCATCTGAGCGACCTGGCGCCAGAAAGCTTTTTGACCTTCGGCTCCCAGCCACGGCGCGAGGTAGAGCGCCATCTCTTCCTCGCGCAGCGCATTCGCTACGGCGGCGCCGATATAGGCGCGCAGGATTGCTTCATGAATGTAGTGCGGAAGGCCGGAAAAGACCGCCTCGTGTTTCTTGGCGGCCTGAACAAGTGGTGAGCCTTGCGGGCTGATTGCGACCGGATCGATCAGCACCAGCGACCGATAGTCGAGCCCATTGAGCAAATGACCGCGTAACGCTGTTGAGCCGCCGAAATCATGCGCGACGACATCGGGGGCACGCAGGCCCCAATGATCGTAAAGGGCCGCGAAAAGCTCGTTCTGAATGCCACGAGACACGTCGCTATCGGGTTTATCAGATCGACCATAGCCGAGCATGTCAAAGCAATAGATTCGCCTCTGTTGGCCGAGCAAAGGCGCAATTCTACGCCATGCCGACGATGAGAAAGGCGTGCCATGCAGCAATACCGCGGGTGAGCCCTCGCCCATCGCGCCCCAGGCGATCGAGTTCCCTTGAAAGGTGAAGCGTTCAGGAAGAGGCCAGTCCGCTGTCGCCATCAGTCTCTCCTCCGATCCTAGCGCAGCCAGAGACCTACCCAACGGCAACCCATGGATCAGGTTCCAATGGTCCGCCTTTCACCGGCTGGCCTGCTTGGCCCTCGGCGATCCGGCGCGCGCAGCCGCTGCAAGAATGCTCTCCATCAGGTCCTTTTCGCGCAGCGGTTTGCCGAGCAGCGGCACGTCGGGGGGCCGGTCGGCGATCGCGTCGGCGTCGGCATATCCGGTTATCATCACCGCCGGCCAATCGGACCGCAGATTGCGGGCGAACCGGATGACCTCGAGCCCCGAGACGAGCGGCATGGCAAAATCGGTGACGATGACATCGAAATCGTACGGCGCCCGCTCGATCATCGCCAGCGCTTCCGCACCGCCCCCGGCGCAGGTAACCGCAAAGCCATGTTGGCGAAGCGATTGCGCCGTCAGTTCCCGCAGTACATTGCTGTCGTCAATCAGCAGGACCGACGGATAGTCCTCGCCGGCATTCACGACGGTGTTGTCGGCATCGGACTTGTCGGCGATTTCCACCGGGCGCTCGATTGAACGCGGCAGCCAGAGCTGGACGGATGTTCCACTGCCGACGGTGCTCTCAATGCGGAGCGTGCCGCCCGATTGCTTGACGAAGCCATGCACCGTGCTCAGACCGAGGCCAGTGCCCTTGCCGACCGGTTTTGTGGTGAAGAACGGTTCGACGACCTTGGCGAGAATGTCGGCCGGTATGCCCGACCCCGTATCCTTGACGGTGACCACGACATAGTCGCCCGCCGAAATATCCTCGGCTGCACTGCCTAGCGTTCGATTTTGCGCCTCCACGATTATCGTGCCGCCGGACGGCATGGCATCGCGCGCGTTGAAAACCAGGTTCATCAGCGCCAGCTCCAGCTGGCCGGCATCGACATGCGCCGGCCACACCGTGTCGTCGACAAGCCAATCGAAACGGATCAGGCCGCCCAGAACCGGGGCCACCAACCCGTTCATGGTGCCGCCAAGCGCAGCGAGGCGCACGGCCTGCGGCCTCAGTGTCTGGCGGCGCGAGAACGCAAGCATGCGGTTGACGAGCTCGGCGCCTTGTTTTGCCGACCGGCGCGTCAGTTCCAGAACTTGCCTGGCCTGTCCATCGAACTCGGCGTGGCGCTCGAGCAATCCCAATCCGCTGAGAATTGCGGCAAGCAGATTGTTGAAATCATGCGCCAGGCCGCCGGTAAGCTTGCCAATCGCGTCGAGGCGCTGCGATTGCAGCAGCTGGTTCTCAAGCTCGCGCCGCTCGGTAACGTCCAGCAATGTGCCGAGGATCTCGGGCCTCTGGCCATCGGAACCGTTCGACAGGACGCCCTGGTCGAGGAAAATCCGGTAATTGCCGTCGGCGCATTGCCAGCGGAATTCGCAGGTGTAGGAGCCGATGGCCTTGGCTGCGAGCAGGGCTTGCCTCACTCTCGGCAGATCGTCGGGATGAACCCGGCTTAGGCCGAAGCCTGGATCGGAGGTCAGCCGTTCGGCAGGAAAGCCGGTCAAGCGTTCGACCCCTTCAGTCACAAAGCTGGCGCCGAACGGCGGCTCCGCCGCCCTTGCGTGGAAGCAGACCGGAAGAGAGCTCAAAATGGCATGCTGCCGCTCCTGGGCGCTACGCAGCGCCCGCTCGGCCTCGAGTTTTTCCTGCTGCGCCTGCAGTGCCTGGGCCAGCAGCCGTTGCTCGGCAGCCGCCTTTTGCTGGATTTCGAGCGTCTTCTCATGAAGTTCGACGAACACGGCTACCTTGGAACGCAGCATGGCCGGGTCGAAGGGCTTGAACACGTAATCCACCGCGCCGGCGTCATAGCCGCGCAGCATGTGGGCGTCTTCCTTGTTGATGGCGGTGAGAAAGATTATCGGCGTTCGCCTGGATTGCTCGCGCTGGCGAATCAATCCAGCGGTCTCGTAGCCGTCCAGCCGAGGCATCAGCACATCCAGCAGGATGACTGCGAAATCCTCTTTCAGCAGAGCGCGCAGCGCCTCTTCGCCCGACTGCACGCAGACGACTTCGCCGACAGGGGCCAGAACCTCGCCGATCGCCAGCAGATTGCGCTCGTCGTCATCCACGGCCAGGATGCGCGCCTTTGCCGGCCCTGTCGCCGGGGCCATAACCTCCAGCTTCCTCGCCCCGTTTCTCGACAGTTTCTGCATCGAGCGGCCGTCAGTTCACTGCCATGAGCGTCTTTTCCGGACGATGGACACGGGATCGCGAGCGGCCGATCCAGACACGCAGCAAGGCCAGCAGCAGGTCGAGGTCGACCGGCTTGGCGATATAGTCAGAGGCGCCGGCGTCGAGGCACTTCTGCCGGTCGCCCTTCATTGCCTTGGCGGTAACCGAGATCAACGGGATATGGGCGATTGCCGGCATGCCGCGGATCTGCCGCATCGTCTCGTAGCCGTCCATCTCCGGCATCATGATATCGATCAATGCGGCGTCGATATCCGGGCTCTGCTCCAGAAGCGCAATACCTTCCCTACCGCGCTCCGCGTGCAGCACCTGGATGTCATAGGTCTCAAGAACGCTGGTGAGCGAATAGATGTTGCGGATGTCGTCGTCGACGATGAGGACCTTTGCGCCGGCGAGGTCGAATTTATCCGGCTGTTCGGCTGCCGAACTGTCGTGGCCTCGCCCCGGGAGCGTTGCGGATATCAGGAGAGCCAGCTGCGCGAAATTCTCCGCCCGCGGAACGTCCGCCAATGCCGGATGCAAGGCGAGCGACTGTTGCAGCGCTTCCGGATGCGGCGCGAAGAACAACAGTCGCGACACGGACTGCCCGAACAGGACGGCAATCTCATCCAGCATCTGGGCGTTGTCCTTGGCCGAGCGGCCAAGGCCGAGCACAACGGCATCATAGCCGGCGATGCCGATGTCGTCGGCATTCGCCGCGACGCGGCCGATCGCGGTGACCGAGGTGACGCCGTCGCGGATCGCCTCGATCAACGAGAGACGGCGCTCGGGATCGGTATCGGCAATCAGAACGCGGCGCTGGACGCGGAGCTTTCTGGAGTGAATGTCCTGGAAGACCTTCATCAGTTCGTCCGCCGACACGGGCTTGGTTGAAATGGTGGATGCGCCCTTGCGGGCAAGCACCTCGATATCTTCGGCACCCGAGATGACATGGACGGGAATGTCCTTGGTTTTCGGGTCATGGCGAAGCAGATCGAACAACACCCAGCCGTCGATATCCGATAGTCCGAGATCCAGCGTGATCGCATCGGGAACCAGCTTGCGGGCCAAAGCCAGCGTGCCAGAGCCCGCGGTCGACAGGACGCCCTTCAGCCGGGCCGAACGCGCCAGGCCGAGCAGCAAACCGCCAAAGGTCGGGTCGTCCTCGACGATCAGCACGACCCTATCTTCCGGTGAGATCGTATCGCGGTCATCAAGCAATTCGGAGGATGGCGGGCTCGGCTGCGCCGTCGTCGCGACCACCTCCATCGCCGGCAGCAAGGCCGCTTGCGGGGCCAAGGCCATCCGAGGTCCGTCGAACGGGATGACCAGCGTGAACGTCGAACCCTTGCCCGGCGTGCTCTCGACCCGCAATTCGCCGCCGATCAGCCGGGCGATCTCCCGGCTGATCGAGAGCCCAAGCCCGGTGCCGCCATATTTGCGACTGGTGGTGCCGTCGGCCTGCTGGAAGGCCTCGAAAATCAGCTTCTGCTTGTCCTGCGGAATACCGATGCCCGTATCGGTGACCGCGATAGCGAGCGCTTCCATCGGTTGCACCGAGCCGTTGTGACGGCCAGTCTTTTCGGCCCGGAAATTCAAGCTGACTTCGCCCTCGGAGGTGAACTTGAACGCGTTCGACAAGAGGTTGAGCACAATCTGCTGCAAGCGCTTCTCGTCGGTGCGGACGGTCTCCGGAAGCTCGGGATCGACGTTGATGGCGAAGCCAAGCCCCTTGTCGGTCGCCAGCTGCCGGAAGGTTCGCTCCATATGCTGGCGAAGATGCACCACCGGCATGTCGTTGATATCGATCGAGACGGTACCCGATTCGATCTTCGACAGATCGAGGATATCGTTGATGAGGCTCAAAAGGTCGGTGCCGGCCGAGTTGATGGTGCGCGCGAACTCGACCTGCTTGTCGTTGAGATTGCCTTGCTGGTTGGTTGCGAGCAGGTTTGAAAGGATGAGCAGCGAGTTCAGCGGCGTACGCAGTTCGTGGCTCATATTGGCGAGGAATTCCGACTTGTATTTCGAGGTAAGCGCCAGCTGCTCGGCCTTCTCCTCCAGCGCACGGCGCGCCATCTCGATTTCGAGGTTCTTGTTCTCCACCTGCTTCTTTTCGTTCTCGAGCAGCTGCGCCTTTTCCTGCAGCTCCTCGTTGGTGGCGTGCAGCTCTTCCTGCTTTTTGGTCAGCTCGGTCTGACGCGCCTGCAGCTCCGAGGTCAGCAGCTGCGACTGCTTGAGCAGGCCTTCGGTGCGCATGGTGGCGGCGATGGTGTTGAGAACGATGCCGACGGATTCCATCAGCTGGTTGAGGAATGACTGGTGCGTGTCGCGGAATTCGCTGAACGAGGCGAGTTCGATGACGGCCTTCACCTCGTCCTCGAACAGAGCCGGAAGAATGATCACGTTGGCCGGCGCGGCATTGCCAAGGCCCGACGTGACGCGCAGGAAATTCGGCGGCACATTGTCCAGCATGATGGCGCGCTTGTCGGCGGCACTTTGCCCGACAAGGCCTTCGCGCAGATCGAGGCGTTGCTTGATCTCCGCCTTGCTTTCGGCGCCATAGGAGGCGGCGAGTTCCAGATAGAATTCATCCTCGTCGCGGTTGGTCACGTAGAACACGCCATATTGCGCATTCACCAGCGGCGCGAGTTCGGACATGATGAGACGCGAGACCGTGGCCAGGTCGCGCTCGCCCTGCAGCATGCGCGAGAACCGGGCGAGATTGGTCTTCAGCCAGTCCTGCTCGGCATTCTTCAGCGTCTGGTCCTTCAGATTGCGGATCATCTCGTTGATGTTGTCCTTCAGCGCCGCGACCTCGCCGGAGGCCTGGACGCTGATCGAGCGGGTCAAATCGCCCTTGGTCACCGCCGTCGACACCTCGGCAATCGCGCGCACCTGCGTGGTCAGATTGGCGGCGAGCTGATTGACGTTGTCGGTCAGGTCGCGCCAAAGGCCGGCAGCGCCGGGCACACGGGCTTGGCCGCCGAGCTTGCCTTCGATGCCCACTTCGCGGGCGACGTTGGTGACCTGGTCGGCGAAGGTCGCAAGCGTCTCGATCATGCCGTTGATGGTGTCGGCGAGCGAGGCGATCTCGCCCTTGGCATCGACCGTCAGCTTGCGCTTGAGATTGCCTTGCGCGACCGCGGTCACGACATCGGCGATGCCGCGCACCTGGTTGGTCAGGTTCGTCGCCATCAGATTGACGTTGTCGGTCAGGTCCTTCCAGGTGCCGGCGACGCCCTCCACCCGTGCCTGGCCGCCAAGTTTGCCCTCGGTGCCGACCTCGCGGGCGACACGCGTCACTTCGCCGGCAAAGGAGTTCAACTGGTCGACCATGGTGTTGATGGTCGATTTCAGCTCCAGGATCTCGCCCTTGACGTCGACGGTGATCTTCTTCGATAGGTCGCCGCGCGCCACTGCGGTGGTGACCTCGGCGATGTTGCGAACCTGGCCGGTCAGGTTCTCGGCCATCGAATTCACATTGTCGGTCAGATCTTTCCAGGTGCCGGCAACGCCGCGCACCTGCGCCTGGCCGCCGAGCTTGCCCTCGGTGCCGACCTCGCGCGCCACGCGCGTCACTTCCGAGGCAAAGGAATTCAGCTGGTCGACCATCGTATTGATGGTGTCCTTCAGCTCGAGGATCTCGCCGCGCACGTCGACCGTGATCTTCTTCGACAGATCGCCAAGCGCCACCGCAGTCGTCACCTCGGCGATGTTGCGCACCTGCCCGGTCAGGTTGGCGGCCATCGCATTGACGTTGTCGGTCAGGTCCTTCCAGGTGCCGGCAACGCCGCGCACCTGCGCCTGGCCGCCGAGCTTGCCGTCGGAACCGACTTCGCGCGCCACGCGCGTCACCTCGGAGGCGAAGGAATTCAGCTGGTCGACCATCGTGTTGATGACGTCCTTGATCTGCAGGATCTCGCCCAATGCATCGACCGTGATCTTCTGGGTGAGGTCGCCGGTCGCAATTGCCGTCGCCACCTTGGACACGTCGCGCAACTGCACGGTCAGATTGCCGGCCATGGCATTGACGTTGTCGGTCAAATCTTTCCAGGTGCCGCCGACACCCTCGACATGCGCCTGGCCGCCGAGCTTGCCTTCCGATCCCACTTCGCGCGCCACACGCGTCACTTCCGAGGCGAAGGAATTGAGCTGGTCGACCATCGTGTTGACGGTGTCCTTGAGCTCCAGGATTTCGCCCTTGACGTCGACGGTGATCTTCTTCGACAGGTCGCCGCGGGCCACGGCGGTCGTCACCTCGGCAATGTTGCGCACCTGGCCGGTCAGGTTGGCGGCCATCAGGTTGACGTTGTCGGTCAGATCCTTCCAGGTGCCGCCGACGCCCTTCACCTCGGCCTGGCCGCCGAGCTTGCCTTCGGTGCCGACCTCGCGCGCCACACGCGTCACTTCCGAGGCGAAGGAGTTCAATTGGTCGACCATCGTGTTGATGGTGTCCTTGAGCTCGAGGATTTCGCCTTGCACGGCGACGGTAATCTTCTTCGACAAGTCGCCCGAAGCAACCGCGGTCGTCACCTCGGCGATGTTGCGGACCTGGCCGGTCAGGTTCTCGGCCATCGAATTGACGTTGTCGGTCAAGTCCTTCCAGGTGCCGGCAACGCCGCGCACCTGCGCCTGGCCGCCGAGCTTGCCCTCGGTGCCGACTTCGCGGGCGACGCGCGTCACTTCGCCGGCAAATGAGTTCAGCTGGTCGACCATGGTGTTGATGGTTGATTTCAGCTCGAGGATCTCGCCCTTGACGTCGACCGTGATCTTCTTCGACAGGTCGCCAAGCGCCACAGCAGTGGTCACCTCGGCGATATTGCGCACCTGGCCGGTCAGGTTCTCTGCCATCAGGTTGACGTTGTCGGTCAGGTCCTTCCAGGTGCCGCCGACACCTTCGACGCGCGCCTGGCCGCCGAGCTTGCCTTCTGTACCGACCTCGCGCGCAACGCGCGTCACTTCCGAGGCGAAGGAATTGAGCTGGTCGACCATCGTGTTGATGGTGTTCTTGAGCTCGAGGATTTCGCCCTTCACATCGACGGTGATCTTCTTCGACAGGTCGCCGGAAGCGACGGCGGTCGTCACCTCGGCGATGTTGCGCACCTGCCCGGTCAGGTTCGTCGCCATGGCGTTGACGTTGTCGGTCAGGTCCTTCCAGGTCCCGGCCACACCTTTCACGCGGGCCTGGCCGCCGAGCTTGCCTTCGGTGCCGACCTCGCGCGCCACGCGCGTCACCTCCGAGGCGAAGGAGGCCAGTTGCCCGACCATGGTGTTGACGATCTTGCCGATGCGCAGGAATTCGCCGCGCAACTGCCGGCCGTCGATTTCGACCATCATCGTCTGCGACAGGTCGCCTTTGGCGACCGCGCCGATGACGCGCGCCACTTCGGCCGTCGGCTGAACCATGTCCTCGATCAGATCGTTGACGGAACGGACGCTCGATTCCCAACTGCCGGTAGCGTTGCGGACACGGCCGCGTTCGCCGATCCGGCCATCCTTGCCGACGACCTTGCTGAGGCGTTCGAACTCGCGCGTGACCTGATCGTTGAGTTCTACGATTTCGTTGAAGGTGTCGGCGATCTCGGAATCGAGGCCGGTGTAGACATTATCGATGCGAACGGAGAAATCACCGCTCCGAAAAGCCTTCAGCGCGTTCAGTATTTGACGGTGGTCCAATTGCCTTGTGGATGCAAGCACGCTCACAGCGCCCCTCCCAGCTCACGGATTTCTTGAATGTCCTGGTGAAACTGTCCCCTGCGGCCGACACAACTCCCCGCAAGCGCCATAACGCGGCATGCTCGATTTGGTTCCAGACGAAATTGCCGCTATGCGGCAGGAATTTCGCAGCCGCATTCACGAAACGACGAGCAACAAAGATCCATAATGGTTGTATCGATCACTATTTATGCCAAACGGAACATCTCGAAAAAACTCTCGTTGGGTATAGATCGCGATAGAGCGATGCAACTCGATGGAGACACTAAGATGATGAAAATTCTCTCTGCATTCCTACTTGCTATCGGCCTGGCCACATCTGCCATGGCACAATCGATTGGCTCCGGGACCGATGGCAATACCGGCGTCAACACAGGCACTTCCGGCGGCAACATCGGGACCGGCAGCGCAACTACCCCGAACACGATCGATCCGAACGCAACGAACGCCACCACGCCGCAGACAAACGGTATGGAGGACCGCTGCAAGGATACGGCGGGCAGCGATACCGACAACAATACCCCCAGCGGCGCCATGACGTCGGATATGCAGAACTGCAACAAGTAACGGAGTTTTGCTCAGCGGTCATTTCAGCCCGCTGCCTGGTTCAGACCCGGCGCTCGCGGTTCAAACCACAGCCAGAAAAATGCACTGACCGGGCACGGGCTCACTACTTTTGGACCGGCGAGCCCAAGCCGGGCGGCCGACTACACTAGTCTCAGCTAGGTTCCGCGATAGGCGGCGGGCAGCCCGGGAGCGCAAAGAGTGGGGGAGTCATTTCCAAGCCAGTTATATGCGACGATGGCTTAGTCCAATTTAATGGACGATTTCGGTTAAGCGCTGCAACTGATAAAACAGTTAGGAAACAGTTGGCACTCTCGCTGAAAACAGCGGCGGAACAGTGTCCGATGCGCACTGAAAACAGTGAAGGAACAGCGACCCGGGCAAGGGAATTTCATGCCTGAAAACAGACCGGAAACAGACGGGACGCGACCCTGGATTCTGGCGCACTATATCCAGACTCCAATAGCGCGCGACGAATGGGATTCGCGACCAGTACGCGCGCCAGGGGGAGTTAGCTCAAAGAACCTGTATTAGGTGGCAGTTAGATAGTGTCTCAGTTTGAAATTTTGCCGCTCGCCGCTCGCCTGTCGCACCGCGCACGGCGCACGACCGGCCGAACCAAAGAAGAGGCGCGCTCCCTTGTTTCGCGCCGTATCCCCATCTAGCCTGCACTACTTTCAGTTGTGGGGATCGGGTATGAAACAGAATCAGGTTGGCACTCGGCGATCATTCGCAGGCAACGCATTGGCCATCGGGCTTTTGATGTCGAGCATATCTCTGGCAGGGTGCACTACAGTTTCGACTAGCGGCGCGGATGGATGGCTTACGAAGCGAACTGCTTACGGGGTTTCCGACGCAATGGCTAAGAAGGGCATGATGCCCGTAGCCGTCGACTGCCGGTTCGATAGAACAGATCCGGACAATGCGGCCTTTGGATCCAAGGTTACGTGGAAACCTGCCCCACCAAACTTCCTCTGGCAGTGGCATGTCGGCTATCCCGATTACGTTGCGACGAAGGAAGCTAGATCACGCGCAATGGGCCTCCATCGCGTGTTTTCGAAAAGGGTTCGTGATCAGGCAACGGGTCAAGTGGTTCAGTGTTCGATCTGGACGAATTGAAGCCGCTCGGCCTCGGCCCAAAAGGGAATCGATTCCGGCTTGGGGGTGACTACCGATAAACGCGATTATCGCTGGCGTCCGTCACAGCTGAAGAGGGAACCGATGGCAGAAGCTCAGCACATCACGAAGATCGTCGACGGCGTGGCAGCCTACGGCTCGGAGAAAGCGAAATGAGCCACCAAGCTGCAATAATGCGAGCACTTCTCGTTGGCATCCCTTTCCTGATTCTTATGGCGTTTCTGCTTTGGATGGCAAACCGCTCAAGGATCGTCATGGCAAACGCCGCGAAAGAGATCGCCAAAGAAATTCGGGAAAATACGGCAGCGGTGAAGGCTCTTAGCGAGCGTATCGACAAAATGAAGCGTTAGTCCAAAAGACCGATTTTCATGTGGCGATACCGGGCGCCGTCGAGCCACCGCATCCAATTGGCCGGTATAATTAGCGGTATCCCGGTCGACCGCTGCAGCTGAAAACAGTTGGGGAACAGTAGCTTCGGACCTCAGTCTTGGCTCGGCTTACCAGACATGCGGTTGTCGATATCAGTCAACTTGGTCAAGATGCCTTCTTGCGCCTGCACCATCGCTTGCTGAACGTGGATGAGTTTGAACGTGAGCCAGATAGAAACCCAAAGGCTTGCTGCGAGATAAATCAGCATCGGCATCCAGGAGATGAAGATCCCGAGCAGCGAGTTTTCCGATTCCATATTGCCCCCACATACGATGTTGCCGCGATATCCTTGCCGCCGGGCGTGCATGAACGCAAGCTACTGGCGCCAAGATCGATATCTCGTCCACCGCTGTCAGGCATTGCTGCTTCGGACCTGAAAAATGTTTTGCGCGGTGCGCTGGCGGTGCCCCGGACCTTTCCAAGGCAAGGCCCCTGAGGGGGTGGAAACTAATTTTCTGAAAACGTGAAAGAACTTTTGGTGGAGCCAATCGGAATCGAACCGACGACCTCTTGAATGCCATTCAAGCGCTCTCCCAACTGAGCTATGGCCCCACTCCGGCAGTTCGCCGGCGCCGTTTCCGGCGAAGAGATCCGGCGCGGGTTGAGACCGCGTCGTTAGTGCAGGCGGCTTCTAACCCCGCCTTCAGTCAATATCAAGCCTTCAAGAACCGCTTTTTCTAGGCAGCGCCGCGAAAGCCGGCGAATGCGGTTCGCTCAGACTTCGTCGTCGTCTTCGCCGACGCCGATCATGTCGGCAACGTCGTCGTCTTCTTCCTCCTCGTCGGCAAGGAACGTGTCATCCTCGTCATCGCCAAGGTCAACGTCGTCCTCGTCATCGCCGAGATCGGGAAGCTCGTCGGCCTTCGCGTCCTCGTCCGCCTCTTCGAGAGAGACGACCTCGACGCCCTCTTCCTCTTCGGCGTCCACTTCCTTCTCGGCAACTTCCTCTTCCTCCTCGAGGGCGGCTATCTTGCCTTCCTCGAAATAGGAGCGCGGATAGCTCTTGCCCGTGTAAGGCGAGACGATCGGGTCCTTGTTCAAGTCATAGAATTTTCGACCCGTCTCCGGGTCGATGCGTTTGGTGCCAAGTTCGGGTTTTGCCACAGCAAGCCTCGTCGATGAAAGTTTGGTCCCCTTAACCAGAGTTTACGGCGCTGTCAAAGCGAAAAGCCGGCGTCCCAAAAAGCTTGAATTCGAAGGCCTTCGTACCAAGGGGATGACCATCTCGATCCGCCATGATAGGAGACCGCGCAAACCACAAGAAAATGGCCGGCCGCCGGCGTTTCCAGGAAAGAACCATGTCGCACACTGCCGCCCCGAAGCAGGCCACCGCCCGAAAATCAGCTGGTCTTTCCGGCGCGGCACGGGTGCCGGGCGACAAGTCGATCTCGCACCGTTCCTTCATGTTTGGCGGGCTGGCCTCCGGCGAAACCCGCATCACCGGACTACTGGAAGGCGAGGACGTGATGCGTACGGGCGCTGCCATGAAGGCGATGGGCGCTCATATCGAGAAGCATGGCACTGAGTGGGTGATCCGCGGAACCGGCAATGGCGCGCTGCTGCAACCGGAGGGCCCGCTCGATTTCGGCAATGCCGGCACGGGCTCCCGCCTCACCATGGGCCTGGTCGGCACCTATGACATGGAAACCACCTTCATCGGCGACGCCTCGCTGTCCGGCCGGCCGATGGGCCGCGTGCTCGAACCGCTTCGCCAGATGGGCGTGCAGGTGCTGAAGGCGACACCCGGCGACCGCATGCCGATCACGCTGCGCGGGCCCAAGCACGCCGCGCCGATCACCTACCGCGTGCCGATGGCATCGGCACAGGTCAAGTCGGCGGTGCTGCTGGCGGGGCTGAACACGCCGGGCATCACCACCGTCATCGAGCCGGTGATGACGCGCGACCACACCGAAAAGATGCTCAAGGGATTCGGCGCCAATCTGTCGGTCGAGACCGACGAGCGCGGCGTGCGCCACATTTTCATCGAAGGCCAGGGCAAGCTCACCGGCCAGACCATCGCGGTGCCTGGCGACCCCTCCTCGGCCGGCTTTCCGCTGGTGGCGGCGCTGATCGTGCCGGGCTCGGACATCACCATCGAAAACGTGCTGATGAACCCGACGCGCACGGGCCTTCTTTTGACGCTGCAGGAAATGGGCGCCTGGATCGACATAATCGATCCGCGCAACGAAGGCGGCGAGGACGTCGCCGACCTGCGCGTACGCTATTCCGAACTGAAAGGCGTCACCGTGCCGCCCGAACGGGCGCCGACCATGATCGACGAGTATCCGGTGCTTGCCGTGGCGGCGAGCTTTGCCGAGGGCGAAACGCTGATGCTCGGGCTTGAAGAACTGCGGGTGAAGGAATCCGACCGGCTGTCGGCGGTCGCCAACGGGCTGAAGCTCAACGGCGTCGATTGCAGCGAGGGCGAGGCCACGCTGGCCGTGCGCGGAAAACCTGGCGGCAAGGGCCTCGGCCAACACCCCAACGGACAGGGCACCATCGTCCAGACCCATCTCGACCACCGCATAGCCATGAGTTTTCTGGTAATGGGGCTGGCGACGGAAAAGCCCGTGACCATCGATGATCAAGCGATGATCGCGACAAGTTTTCCGGAATTCATGGGCCTGATGAAGGGGCTCGGTGCGGCGATCGAGTGAGATACTTTTACGTTTATTGGAAACATAGCATACCGGAGGAGCCGTCCCATCTCTGGTATGAAGTTGCCGACGACAATTTCCAGAACCGGACTATAGAGTTCTATGCCGATGGCTCCGTGGGTTTTGCCATTCGCGGCGCTGCCCTCGACGGGTCGGAGGATATTGAGATCGGGGGCACCAGAAATTCCGTAGAAGGCTTTCCCGATCTCACAGAGATCAATTCCGACAATCAGTTCGAGGCCTCGGAGGTCAACGCGGTTGACTTCGAGCGCCGATGGAGTGAGGCACTTGCATCGAGGTTTCGAATGACGACAGGCTTCACCATCGCCATCGACGGCCCTGCAGGCGCTGGAAAGGGCACCCTTGCCCGACGGCTCGCCGATCACTACCGGCTAAACCTGCTCGACACCGGCCTCACCTATCGCGCGGTGGCGCATTCGCTGCTCCGGCTCGGCCTGCCGCTCGACAATGTCTCGGCCGCTGAAACCGCGGCTCGTCAGGTCGATCTGGCAAAGCTCGACCGCGCCGTGCTTTCGGCACACGCCGTCGGAGAGGCTGCCTCGAAAGTGGCTGTCATCCCGTCGGTGCGGCGCATCCTGGTCGACAAGCAGCGCGACTTTGCAAAAACCCCGCCGGGCGCGGTGCTCGACGGCCGCGACATCGGCACTGTCGTCTGTCCCGATGCCGACGTAAAACTCTATGTCACGGCCAGTGCCGAGGTGCGGGCAAAGCGGCGGCTGGACGAAATCGAGAGCATCGGCGGCACTGCCAATTTCGATGAAATCCTTGCCGATATCGTGCGTCGCGACGAGCGCGACATGGGCCGCATGGACTCGCCCTTGAAACCGGCAGCCGATGCGCACTTGCTCGACACGTCGGAAATGGCTATAGAAGCCGCGTTTCTGGCAGCTCGGGCGATCATCGATGACGTCCTGGCCAAGAGAAACGAAGCCTGAGCCGGGTTTTCCTGCCGCCGCCGATTGCCGGCGACAAAAAGAATTCCCATATCGGGCATGAACCAGCCTGCCAGCATTCTTCATGCGCCGGAATTGCCGCCCAAAGGCGGCCAGGGCTTTTTGCCCGGAACGCCGGCAGGCCAACGCAACGCTAACCCACGGCGCCCGCCCCGCGACAGATTGCGGGGCATTCCAGGAGAAACTATGTCAGTTGCAAATCCCACTCGCGATGATTTCGCGAGCCTGCTCGAAGAATCATTTTCCGCCGGCCATTCCGGCGAAGGCCAGGTCGTCAAGGGCATCATCACTGCCATTGAGAAGGACATGGCCATCATCGACGTCGGCCTCAAGGTCGAAGGCCGCGTGCCGCTGAAGGAATTTGGCGTCAAGGGTAAGGACACGACGCTCAAGGTCGGCGACACGGTCGAGGTCTATGTCGAGCGTATCGAGAACGCGCTTGGCGAAGCCATGCTGTCGCGTGAAAAGGCCCGCCGCGAAGAGAGCTGGGTCCGTCTCGAAGAGAAGTTCACCAAGGGCGAACGCGTCGAAGGCGTCATCTTCAACCAGGTCAAGGGCGGCTTCACCGTCGACCTCGACGGTGCCGTGGCTTTCCTGCCGCGCAGCCAGGTCGATATCCGCCCGATCCGCGACGTCTCGCCGCTGATGCACAACCCGCAGCCCTTCGAGATCCTCAAGATGGATCGCCGCCGCGGCAACATCGTGGTGTCGCGCCGCACCGTACTCGAGGAAAGCCGCGCCGAACAGCGTTCGGAAATCGTGCAGAACCTCGAAGAAGGCCAGGTGGTCGAAGGCGTCGTCAAGAACATCACCGACTATGGTGCGTTCGTCGACCTCGGCGGCATCGACGGCCTGCTGCACGTCACCGACATGGCATGGCGCCGCGTCAACCATCCGACCGAAATCCTCAATATCGGCCAGACGGTCAAGGTGCAGATCATCCGCATCAACCAGGAAACCCACCGCATCTCGCTCGGCATGAAGCAGCTCGAGAGCGATCCGTGGTCCGAGATCGGCACCAAGTTCCCGATCGGCAAGAAGATCAAGGGTACCGTTACCAACATCACCGACTACGGCGCATTCGTCGAGCTGGAGCCGGGCATCGAAGGCCTCATCCACGTTTCGGAAATGTCGTGGACCAAGAAGAACGTGCATCCCGGCAAGATCCTGTCGACGACGCAGGAAGTCGACGTGGTGGTGCTCGAAGTCGATCCGGCCAAGCGCCGCATCTCGCTCGGCCTCAAGCAGACGCTGGAGAACCCGTGGGAGGCCTTCGCGCGCAGCCATCCGGTCGGCAGCCAGGTTGAGGGCGAGGTCAAGAACAAGACCGAGTTCGGCCTGTTCATCGGCCTCGAAGGCGATGTCGACGGCATGGTCCACCTTTCCGACCTCGACTGGACCCGTCCGGGCGAGCAGGTGATCGAGGAGTACAATCGCGGCGACATGGTCAAGGCGCAGGTGCTCGACGTCGACATCGACAAGGAGCGCATCTCGCTCGGCATCAAGCAGCTGGCCAAGGACACGGTCGGCGAAGCGGCGACGTCAGGCGAACTGCGCAAGAACGCAGTCGTCACCTGCGAGGTTATCGGCGTGAAGGATGGCGGTCTGGAAGTGCGGCTGGTCGACAGCGGCATCGAGACCTTCATCAAGCGCTCCGACCTCAGCCGTGACCGCGACGAGCAGCGCCCCGAGCGCTTCACTGTCGGCCAGAAGGTCGACGCCCGCGTCATCGCCTTCGACAAGAAGACCCGCAAGCTGCAGGTCTCGATCAAGGCGCTGGAAATCGCCGAAGAGAAGGAAGCGGTCGCCCAGTACGGTTCGACTGACTCCGGCGCTTCGCTGGGCGACATCCTGGGTGCCGCGCTGAAGAAGCAGGGCAGCTAAGCCAACACTGCGCCTCGCGCAGGTTGTAAACGAAACAAAAAGCCCCGCCGGAGCGATCCGGCGGGGCTTTTTTTGCACCCGACCTGAATTTCAGGCCCTGCCGTAAAGCGGCACCAGCGTGCCGCTCATCGCCAGATTGGCCGGCGAAGCGAGGTAGGCAATGGCCTCCGCGGCTGCTTCCAAGCTGACCCATTTGCTGAAATCGGCGCCCGGCATGTCAGCCCGGGTGGCCGGCGTGTCTAGGGTCGAGGGCGCCACGGCGTTGACCAGTATGCCCTTGCCCTTCAGCTCTTCGGCCATCGCCACGGTCATCGCGGCGACCGCCGCCTTGGCGGCAGCGTAAGCCACCTTGCCGGAGCCGCGCCGCGGATCGAGCCCGGCTCGCGCGGTGACATTGACGATGCGGCCCGATACGGAAGATTCCAGCATCGAGCGTATCGCCGCGCGGCAGCACAGGAAGGTGGTGCGGGCGTTGGTGTCCATCATCTCGGCAAAGGAGGCGGGCTCGATCTTCTCGACCGGTGCGGCGGTGAAGCCGCCGGCCAGATGCACCGATGCCCACAAATCCGGAACGCTAGCATAGAAGGCATCGACCTTGGCAGCGTCGGCGAGGTCGACATTGTGCGCCAGCCTGACGCGGTCATGTGCCGGGAAGGGAAAATGGGCAGGCGCGGCAGCGTGGGCATTGGGCACATGGCAAATCGCGCCCTGCTCCAGCAGTTTCCCTACGACCGCGCCGCCAAGCGCCCCGGTGCCGCCGGTCACCACGATATGTCTGCCGTCCAGTGTTTCCGTCATATTCGACCGCTCCGTCGTTGCGCGCCGCCGATGCGGAAGGTCGCGCCTTTCGCGCGATCACTCAACCGAAATCTCGATGACGTAGGGTCGTCCAGCCGCCCGCGCCCGCCGTAGCGCGTCCGCCAAGCCGCCGGCGCCGGAAATCCGCTCGGCGGCAATGCCATAGGCTTCGGCCAATTTGCAGAAATCCGGCGGTGCCGGGGAGACGCCGACCGGCTCGACGCCGACATCGAGCATCGAGGTTTCGATCTCGCGGTAGCCGCGATTGTTCCAGACGGCGAAGATCACCGGCGCCGCCGCGTCGAGCGCGGCGCCCAGTTCCGGCAGGGTGAACTGGAAGCCGCCGTCGCCGGTGAGACAAACGACCGGCGCCTCAGGCCTGGCAAGGGCAGCACCGATCGCCGCCGGCGGGCCATAGCCGAGCGCGCCGAAGCCGGTAGCGGCGTTGAACCAGCCGCCCGGCCGGTCGTGATCGTAATAGAGGTTGGCGGCGTAGACCGGCTGGGTCGAATCGCCGACGATGATCGAGCCAGGCAGCGCATCACGGATCGTCTCGACGGCGCGCAATTGCGCCTGCATAGCTGGGCCAATCTCGGCAAAGGCCGCTTGCCGCGTCGCGGCCGCGCGAGCGGCGCCGTCGCCTGATTGCGCCTGGCCCATGCCGAGTTCGGCATGCAGCGCCTCGAGCGCTGCGCCACAATCGGCCTGGATCGAAATCCGGGCCGGCCGCCTGGTAAGTTGGTCGGCGCCGATGTCGATGCGGATCAGATTGGCGGGCAGGACAAAACCGCCGTCGCCATAGCCGTCATAATCGGTCGGACCGAATTCGGTACCGGCGGCGATGACCAGGTCGGCATCGGCCATCAGCGCACGCACCGCCTTCAGGCTGGGGCTGGCCGGCACGCCAAGCGGATGGCGATAGAGCAGGCCGCGCGCATTGGCGGTCTGGACGACCGGCGCTCCCAACCTCTCGGCCAGGCGCTGCAACGGCGCTTCGGCAGCTTTGGCGCCGCCGCCGGCCAGGATAAGCGGCCGGCGGGCGGCAGCGCAAAGCCTGGCTGCCTCAGCGATCACCGCGGCGCCCGGCTCGGGCGGGGCCGAATTCCGCAGCAGCGCCACGATGCCGGTGGCGGGCATGGTCATGACATCGGTCGGGATCTCGATATGCACTGGCCCCGGACGCGAGGATGAAAAAAGTGCAAAAGCGCGGGCGAGCACGCCGGGCAATTCGCCGGCCTCGGTGACACGGTGCGAAAACAGCGCCACCTTCTCCATCATGCCGCGCTGGTCCGGCAGTTCATGCAGATGGCCAAGGCCCTTGCCCAGCGTCGGCGTGGCGTTGACGCCCGAGATTACCAGCATCGGCACCGAATCGGCGCGCGCCTGGCCCATGGCGGTGATGGTGTTGGTCAGCCCCGGCCCGGTGATGACGAAGGCGACACCCGGCTTGCCGCTGGCGCGCGCATAGCCGTCAGCCATGAAGCCGGCGCCCTGCTCGTGGCGCGGCGTGACGTGACGGATCTTCGACCGCGCAAGCCCGCGGTAGAGCTCGACCGTGTGCACGCCGGGAATGCCGAAGACGGTGTCGACGCCGTGCGCTTCCAGCAAGGTGATGAGCGCTTCGCCGATCGTCGTCATTGTCTTAGCACCGGGCGCGTGAGGCAGGTTGGGCCGCCCTCGCAGGCAATGCACAGCGCATCGGCCTCGAATGTCGAGACCGTACAGCCGGCGGCCTGCATGGCAGCCGCCGTCTTCGGAAAACCGGCAACGGCGATAACCTGGCGCGGCGCGGTCGGCAGGACATTCAGGCTGAGCCCGCTCGAGGCGAAGAATTCGTCGGCGTCGCCCTCGACCAGGCGAATGCCATGCGCACGCAGCATCTGGTGGAAGGCGACCGGCAGGAGCGGCCCATAGACCAGCGCCAGATCGTCGGCGAGCGGGCTGATCACCGACATCAGATGCAGGCAGGCGTCCTGGCCTTGCCAGAGCGGCAGGTCGAAGCCATAGACCTGGATGCCTTTGGGTGAAAGCAGATTGGAGAGCTGCTGGATGCCGTGCTGATTGGTGCGTACGCCGCGGCCGACCGCCAGTGTGTTTGCATCCATCCACACGCAGTCGCCGCCCTCGACCTGGCCGGGAGTCTCGATACGGCCGAGGACAGGTATGCCCATGCGCCCATAAGCTGCCTCGTGCAGGCCGGGCTCGGGCCGGCGCAGCGCCTTGCCCATGGCAAGGATGACCGCGCCATGGTCGGTCATCAGCGAGGGATCGTGGGTAAAGACAGAATCGGCAAGCCCGTCATCGGCGTCGCTCAGCCATTCGATCTCGGCGCCTGAGCCGGAAATCAGCCCGGCCAGCGCTTCATGCTGGGCCGCCGCTTTTTGCGGATCGAAGCCGGGACCGTAGTGCCATTCCAGTGCTTCGGCCCGATGCATGGCGCTGGCGGCGGAGCGCATCAGCAGGCGCTGCAGCGGCCCGGCCATCGACTGCGACCCGTATGCTTTGCCCACTAAATTCTCCTGAAACGCGCTCCCTCCTGCCAATAGCCACTCGGCAGGCCGTGATCAATGGTCCAAAAACTGCGGTTGACGGAGGCAAGCGGAACGGTCCATCTTGAGAATCGGAACGCTGTCCAGTGACGGGTAATGGGTAATAAATTCCAGCAAGGACTGCCTCGGCTGCTCCGCGGGGCACCGCGACGATGACAGCGCCGGCCACCGCCCTGAAGCATACGGTGCAGAACGGCGCCGCCGAAGCCATCCACGTCGAGAACCTGCACAAGAATTTCGGCAAGCTGCACGTATTGAAGGGCGTTTCGCTGTCGGCGCGCGATGGCGAGGTGATCGCCATCATCGGCGGCAGCGGCTCGGGCAAGTCGACGCTGCTGCGCTGCATCAATTGCCTGGAGAACCCGACCAGCGGCATCATCCGCGTCAATGGCGAAGAGATAAAGCTGAAGGCCGACAGCCACGGCCACACGGTGCCCGCCGACCGCAAGCAGATCGAACGCATCCGCTCCAAGCTCGGCATGGTCTTCCAGAACTTCAATCTTTGGAGCCACATGACGTTGATCGAGAACGTCATCGAGGTTCCCGTGCATGTGCTCGGCGTCAAGCGCGATGTAGCGATCGGCGAGGCGGAAAAGCTGCTCGCCCGCGTCGGCCTGGCCGAAAAACGCGACGTCTACCCCGTCTATCTGTCGGGCGGCCAACAGCAGCGCGCAGCGATAGCCAGGGCGCTGGCCATCAATCCGCGCGTCATGCTGTTCGATGAGCCGACCTCGGCGCTCGACCCGGAGTTGGTCGGCGAAGTGCTGAAGGTGATCGGCGACCTGGCGCGCGAAGGCCGCACCATGGTGCTGGTCACGCATGAGATGAAGTTTGCCCGCGAGGTGGCGACGCATGTCGTCTATCTCCATAACGGGCTGGTCGAGGAAGAAGGGCCGCCGGAACAGATCTTCGGCGCACCAAAATCCGAAAGGCTGAAGCAGTTTCTGCGCAATGTTGGATGACTTGCGAGAAAAGCAGACGGGAACGTCAAAACCAAAAAACGGGAGAACTGAAAAATGAAACCTTTTCTCAAAACGGCGCTCGCGGCCACGCTGATCGCATTGTCGGGCGCATTTTCGGCAAGCGCCGAACAGATCAAGGTGGGTTTTTCGCCGGAAGCCTATCCGCCGTTTTACTCGCAGGATGCTTCCGGCAAGTGGGGTGGCTGGGAAGTCGACATTGTCAACGCCATTTGCGGCGAAGCCAAGCTGGATTGCGCATTGACGCCAGTCCCGTGGGACGGCCTCATCCCGGCGCTTAAAACCAAGAAGATCGATGCGATCATGAATTCGATGTCCATTACCGACGAGCGCAAGAAGGAAATCGACTTCTCCGACAAATACTATAACACGCCGACTGCGGTGATCGGCGCCAAGGATCAGAAATTCGATGCGACGCCAGAGGGGCTGAAAGCCAAGATAGTCGGCGTTCAGGCGTCTACGGTGCACGCCGCCTACGCCAAGAAGCACTTCACCGACGCTGCGGAAATCAAGGAATACCAGACGCAGGACGAGGCAAATCAGGATCTCGCCGCCGGCCGGATCGATGCCACTCAGGCCGATTCGATCGCGCTCGACGCGTTTTTGAAGTCGGACCAAGGCAAGGCGTGCTGCGACCTCAAGGGTTATGTCGCGCCGGACCTTGAAGTGCTCGGGCCGGGCGTCGGCGCCGGCATGCGCCAAGGCGACACCGAGCTCAAGGACAAGATCAATGCCGCCATCAAGGCCATTCGGGCCAATGGCAAATATGCCGAAATCACCAAGAAGTACTTCGATTTCGACATCTACGGCGAAGCGTCGCAGTCCAACTGACGGCAACGGCGTCAAGCCGGGCATGCCTAGCCGCCGTCGTCGCGGTGGGCATGTCCGGCTTGACGCATCATTGGCGCCTCAACCCGCAAGTCCAGGGGACATAAGCTGAGCGACGTTCTCGCCACCATGTTCGGAGCCAGTTCGCTGGAATTGCTGTCCTTCGAACCGCCGAACGGCAGGGGTCTCAGCCTTCTGCATGGGCTGGCAAACTCCGTCGGAATTGCTTTCGGTTCCTTTGGGGTTGGTCTTTTGATCGGCGTCGGCGGCGCCTATGGCAAGCTCTATGGCGGGCCGGTGGTCCGTGACCTGCTGGAAGTTTACACCACAGTGGTCCGCGCCGTGCCCGAGCTGGTGCTGATCCTGCTGCTTTATTTCGCTGGTACCGACCTCATCAACCAGTTGCTTACCGCGCTCGGCTATGCCGCGATCGACATCAACGGGGTTGTCGCCGGCATAGGCGTGCTCGGGGTCGTGCAGGGCGCCTACTCCACCGAAGTCTTGCGCGGCGCAATCCGCGCCGTTCCGCAAGGCCAGATCGAAGCCGCGCGGGCCTATGGAATGCCTCCCGGCCTGCTTCTCAGGCGTATAACGCTGCCGGCGATGCTGCCCTTCGCCATTCCGGGGCTGGCAAATTTGTGGCTGATCGCCACCAAGGACACCGCGCTTCTCGCGATCGTCGGCGTCAATGAACTGACCCAAACCACACGGACGGCAGCCGGCGCGACGAAGGCTTATTTCACCTTCTTCATGGCGGCGGGCGCGCTTTATCTCGTTCTGACCCTCGTCTCCAACGTCGTCATCGGGCGGGTTGAGCGCTGGGCGCGACGCGGCATGCCGTCGATCGCGGGATCGCACTGATGGCGACCGAAACCCCGGTCATTGACGCCGCCGCACGGGCCTCGCTCTGGATGCAGCCACACCGCATAGCTCTGATCCTGATCGCGCTGGTTGTCGTACTGGCATCGATTTTCCTCATGCGCTGGGATTGGCTTCCCACCTATCTGCCGCTGGCTTTGCAAGGCATATGGCGGACCATCTGGCTGCTTGTGGTAACGTCGGCTCTGGGCATCGCGCTCGCCATCCCCCTCGGCCTGGCGCAGGTGATCGGCCCGCCGATCTTGAGCGTGCCGGCCAAGGTGTTCTGCACGATTGTTCGCGGCACGCCGCTGCTGCTCCAGCTCTGGCTGCTCTACTACGGACTGGGTTCGCTGTTTCCGCAATTTCCGTGGATACGCGAGTCGTTCCTCTGGCCCATTCTAAGGCAGGCATGGCCCTACGCCGTTCTTTCTCTGACGAGCTCATGTCTCTTGTAGGCGGATGCG